>NZ_JBYIRL010000019.1:0-160022 GCF_057708125.1 Actinacidiphila sp. bgisy145 | reverse complement strand
CCCCCCCCCCCCCCCCCCCCCCCCCCCCCCCCCCCCCCCCCCCCCCCCGGGGCGCTGTCGAGGAGGCCGGCTGCACGCGTCAACTCACCTTCACCTTCAGGATCTTGTCGTCCCCCGACTTGGGGCTGATCCGGCCGTCGGTGTTGCTGGTGGTCACCAGCAGAGCGCCGTCGTAGCCGAGAACGGTGCGCAACCGGCCGTACGTGGAGACGAGTTCGCTCTGCGGAGCGGCGACGAGCCGGGTGCCGTCCAGCGGGATGCGCCACAGGCGTTCGCCCTTGAGCGCGGCCATCCAGATGCAGCCGTCGGCCCAGGCGATGCCGCTGGGGGAGTCGGTCTCGGTGCCGAACTGGGCGACGGGCGAGGTGTATCCGGCGTGGCTGGTCTTTCCCTGGGTGGCGGGCCAGCCGTAGTTGTGGCCTGCTTTGATCAGGTTGAGTTCGTCGGCCTTCCGGTCGCCGAGTTCCGAGGCCCACAGGTTGCCCGACGGGTCCCAGGCCAGGCCCTGCACGTTGCGGTGCCCGATGGTGTAAACGACGGACTGGCCGAACGGGTTGCCCGGAGCCGGCTTGCCGTCGGGCGTCATGCGCAGGATCTTGCCGCCCAGCGAGGACTTGTCCTGCGGCAGCGCGGTGTTCTCCGCGTCGCCGGTGCCCGCGTAGAGCATGCCGTCGGGGCCGAACGCGATCCGGCCGCCGTTGTGGTGGATGCTGCGCGGGATGCCCTTGAGGATGACGTGGAGCGTGCCGAGCTGGTGGCCGGCGCTCGCCGTGGGCGTGTACGTCAGCTTCGCGACGCGGTTGTCGGTCGCGGTGGAGAAGTAGACGTAGATCAGCCGGTCGCGGGCGAAGCCCGGGGACAGCGCCAGTCCCAGCAGGCCCGTCTCGCCCTGGGAGCTCTTGGTGGAGACCACCCCGGGCACCGTGCCCGCCACGGTGCGCTTGCCGCCGCCCGGCGCGATCCGCTGGACCACGCCGGTGTCGCGCGAGTTGACCAGCAGGTCGCCCCCGGGCAGCCGGACCATGCCCCACGGCACGTTCAGGCCGCTGGCGACGGTGCCGGTGACCTTCGCCGACCCGGTGGCCGAGCCCGCGGTCGGGGTCGGTGCGGGGGTCGTGGCCACGGCGGAGGGCGCGGAACCCGCGGAGCCGGCCGTGCCGGCCGTACCGGTTGTACCGGTCGTGCCGGTCGCTCCCGTCGCGGGCGTGGCCGTCGTCGGGGTCGCCGACGACGAGGAGCCGTCCGAGGCCGAGGAGCAGCCCGCCAGCAGCAGCGCCGCCGCCGCGGCGGCGCACCCCGCCGCCCGCAGCCGCCGCGCTCCGGCGCCCGCCCCGCGCGGCCCGTCCGCGTGCCCCGTCCCTGCCCTGCGCCATCCCTTCATCCGACCGGTCGCCCTTCCTCGTCGCAGCCGGCGCGGTGCGGTGCGTCCGGCCGGGCCCGCCGCGGACCCTGCGACCACTCCTACCCGATGCCCCCGCCCGCCGCGACCCCGCGCGCCGGGGGCTGCGCCGACCCGGGGTCAGTGCGCGGCCAGCAGCTGCCTGATGCCGCGGCGGACGAAGGCGCGGGCCCGCAGGGCACGGCGTACGCGGCGGGGCAGCCCGATCGGCGGCGGGGCGGAGTAGCGGCGGTCGCGGATGTCGCGGACCAGGTCGGCGGGGGCGCCGAGTTCGGTCAGCACGTCGAGGGCCTCGCCCTTGGTGATCAGGCGCCCGTCGCGCAGGGTCACGGTGGCGCGGGCCAGCACCAGCGGGCCGAGGTCCACCCAGATGTCCCGCAGCCAGGGCACCGGGCTGCGGGTCGCCGGGAGCCAGAAGCGGGCCAGGTCGTGCCGGATGAACTCCTCCAACTGCCCGGGGGCCAGCGGCGGCAGCAGTTCCGCGGCCGGCGGACCGTACAGCGTCAGCGCGCCGTCGTGCAGCTCGCGGCGGGTGACGGGCGTCACGGGGCGCGCCATGAGGTGGTTGTGCGCCCAGGTGAAGTGGTCGGCGCGGGCGTCGTCGAGCGCGGTCCGCGCCATGTACGTGCAGTGCAGCTTGGCCGCGGCGGGTTCCTCGGCCAGCAGCCGCCGGTGGACGGCCCCCAGCTGTTCGCGGTGCCCGGCGTCCGGCGGGGTCTCGACAACCGCGACCAGGTCCAAGTCGCTGTGGCCGGGCCGGAAGTCGCCCATCGCCAGCGAGCCGTGCGCCCACACGGCCACGACCGGGGCCGCCGCGGTCGCCTCGGAGACGAAGCGCTGGAGCACGAGGTCCGTTTCGGTGGCCGCCATGCCGTCATCGTCGCACCGGCCGGCCCCGCGGCGGACCGTTTCCCGCCGACCGGCCCGGGCCCCGGGGGCGGGTGGTGCGGGCAGTGCGGGCAGGCCGGGTAGGCGGGGGCGGGCGGAAATCGTATGGTCGCGGGCGCGGCAGGCGCTCTAGGGTCGCGGTATGTCTCTTCGTCTTCGTATGCGCCAGGCCCTGCCGGAAGCGATGCGCGCCCGGGACAGGGCCGCCGTGAGCGCGCTGCGTTCGGCGCTGGCCGCGCTGGACAACGCCGAGGCGGCGCCCGTGGACGAGGGCGCGCTGCGCGGCCTGGCGCTGGAGCAGGCGCCGGTCGGGGCGGGGGCCACCGAGGTGGAGCGGCGCGCCCTGAGCGAGGAAGAAGCGGCGGGCGTCGTACGGGCCGAGGCCGACGAACGGGAGGCGGTCGCGGCCTCGCTGACCTCGCCCGCCCACGCCGAGCGGGCCGCCCGCCTGCGCGCGGAGGCCGCGGTGCTCCACCGCTTCCTCACCGCCGAGTTGCCGTAAGGAGGGCTGTGTCACCGCGACCGGGGGGTGAGACGGACAAGTTCGGCAACCGCTACGAGGGCGCCTGGACCATCAGGCACGCGCTGTACGTGCTCCTGGGCAGGGGAACGTCGATCTGCCTGGAGCCCAGCGGGCCGGTGGGCGAGGGGGTCGAGTTCGTCTACCGCCATGCCGGGGAGACGGAGGTTCACCAGGTCAAACGGCAGGACCGGAACGCCAACGGCTGGAACGTGGCCTCGCTGCGGGCCAAGGGGATCTGGGACCACCTACGTTCCCATGTGACGGCCGGACGGACCTTCTGCTTCGTCTCCGCACTCCCCGCCCGCGCGCTCGACGAACTGGCAGATCGGGCCCGCCGGGCGGACGACGCCGCCTCTTTCGAGGCCGAGTGGTTGACCGAGGAACTCCGCGGCCCCTTCGAGGCCCTGACCTCGGGCGACATCTACGGGTCGGCCGAGGTCGCCTGGCGCATGCTGCGTGGCTTCAGGGTCCACTGGCACGACGAACGGGACCTTGTCCGTACCAACGCGGTCCTGGCCGAGCAGGTCCTTGCGGGTGGTCCAGGCCCGCTGACCGCGGTCGGCCTCGGCCAGCTTCTGGTGGACAACCTGGGGACCACACTCGACGCCGCGGCCCTCACCGACCGCCTGGCGCCGTACGGGCTGCGGCGCGTCGGGCGGGCGGACGGAACCGCGGTGTCCGACGAGGTGAGCCGGACAACGCGGAGGTGGGCGGCAACCGTCGAGCGCGAGTTGCTCCGGCCCGTCATCCCGCGACAGGAGGCCGCCCGGATCGTCGAGCAGATCAGGGCGGACCCCCGTCAGCTGGTTCTCCTGGTCGGTGCGGCGGGCGGTGGGAAGAGCTCGGTGCTGCACCAGGTCTTCACCTCTCTCGACGGTGCGGCCACTGCCGTACTTGCCTTCCGTCTCGACCGGCTGGGACCTTTCGACTCGACTCATGACCTGGGGCAGCGGGTCGGACTGAGCAGATCGCCGGTCGCTGCCCTCGCTGCTGTGGCCGACGGGCGTTCGTGCGTGCTGGTGGTGGACCAGCTCGACGCGGTCAGCCTGGCGTCGGGACGCATCCCCGATGCCTTCGACGCGGTGGCGGACCTCGTGGACGAGGCCGCGGCGTACCCGGACATGCGGGTGGTGCTGGCCTGCCGTGCGTTCGATGCCAAAGCCGACCACCGCATCCGCCGGCTTGCCGATGCGGACAGCTGCACTCGCATCACGGTCGAGTCGCTCACCGACGCCCAAGTCCACGCCGCCCTCTCGGGCATGGGGCTCGAACCGGCCCGGCTCACCGGATCGCAGCGGACACTGCTGCGGTCGCCGCTGCATCTGGTTCTCCTCGACCGGGTCCGCGACCAGGAAGAGGCGCTTTCCTTCCACAGCACCCGGCAGTTGTTCGACGCTTTCTGGGAGGCCAAACGCCGCGACTGCGAGCGTCATCGGCCCGGCATGCGCTTCCACGAGGCGATGTCCGCTCTCGTGTCCGCGATGAGCTCGCGGCAGAGTCTTTCCGTGCCCTACAGCCTGCTCGACACGGACGACCTCGCCGCCAGCCGGGAGATCCTGCTCTCCGAGCACGTCTGCGTGCGCGACGGCCGAACACTCGCCTTCTTCCACGAGAGTTTCTTCGACTACGCCTTTGCGCGTGACTGGCTGCGGCGCGGCGAAAGCCTGGTCGTGTTTCTCACCGGCGGGGAACAGGAGTTGTTTCGGCGGGGGCAGCTCCGGCAGGTGCTGGACCACTTGCGGGACGAGGACCCCGAGAGGTTCGCGGAAGAAGTCGAAAAGCTGCTCACCAGCCCGGAGATCCGCTACCACCTCAAGGACCTGACCCTGGCGGTGCTGCGCGGACTGGACGAGCCCAGTTCCACCGAATGGGGCGTCGTCACCCGGGTGCTGGACACCCGTCCCGCGTTCCGCGAGCCGCTCATCGGCCTGGCCACCATGCCGGCGTGGTTCCGGCGCGCGGACGAGGAAGGGGCCGTCGAGAGGTGGTTGGCCGGCGCCGACCCGCGCGAGCGGGACACAGCTGTGCGACTGCTGGCCTCGGTCGCCGACTCACTGCCCGACCGGGTGGCCCGTCTCCTTCAGGCGCGCAGGTCGGATTCCTCCTCCCCGGACTGGCTGAAGCAGATCGTCCTCCGCAGCAGCCTGGCCGGCAGCCGGTCCCTCTTCGACCTCGTGCTCGACGGCGTGCGATCCGGCCTGTTCGGCGGAGCAGAACGCGAACTGTGGATTCCGGTGAGTGAACTCGCAGAAGGGAAGCCCGGCTGGGCGGTCGAGTTGCTGGACGTGCTCCTGACGGAACAGGTGAGTTCTCCTCGGCTCGACCCGCACGGACGGGTCGCCTTCCTGCTGGGTAGGGACCACGCGGCCCTCCGCGCGGTGGAGGCTGCCGCCGCCGGCGCCCCGGAGGAGTTCTTCGTTCGGCTGGTGCCGGTCCTGGTGGCGGTGGTCGAAGCGACGGCCCGCACGACAGCGGACGGATGGCCGGTCCGCGACCGGCACTTCTCGTACCGTCACGCGGACGACGACCCCCGAGACCTGGGCGGGGCTCTGGTCCACGGCCTGGCCGCTGTCCTGCGGCTCCTTGCCCGGCAGGACCCCGCCCGGGTGCCCGAGCTGGTGCGCGGACTCGTCGGCCTGCCGTACGACACCACGCAGTGGCTCCTCTACCAAGCCCTGTCCGCGGCCGGTCCCTCCCTCGCCGACTGGTCGGCCGAGATCCTCCTCGAGGGTGCCCACCGTCTTCTGACCGGCTCCGCGGAAAACGTCGTATGGGGCACCCGGGAGGTTCTCCTCGCCATCGGGGGGACCCTCTCCGACAAGACCCTGGGGCGGCTGGAGCACATGCTGCTGCACCTGCGCCTTCCCCCGGACGGGCAGCTCTCACCCTGGCACGAGTTCACGCTGCTGACGGCCCTGCCGGAAGCGCGACTCTCCGAGCGGGCGGCACGCCGCCTCGGCGAACTGCGCCGGCTCCACGGCGACCGGCGTCAGCCCGACGAGCCGGAGGGCATGACCGGTGGGTCCATCGGTCCGCCCATTGCTTCGGAGTCGGCCCAGCACATGAGCGACGACCAATGGCTGACCGCCATGCGAAAGTACAGCCGGGACGAGACCAACTGGACGAACTTCACCGGCGGCGCGGGCGAACTGGCCCTGGTGCTGCACACGATGACGGTGGCGGACCCCGACCGGTTCGCGCGGCTCGCGCCGCGGATCGACGCCGGGACACACCCCGCCTACGGTGCCGCGCTTCTCCGCGGCTTGGGCGAGGCCGAAGCATGTGCCGACCCGGAACCGGTCTTCGCGGCGGTACGCCACTTCGCGGGTCACCATCAGACGGAACAGGAGCGTTGGCTGGGAGACGCGCTACGGAAATACCTCGACAGTGTTCCGCTCGACCTGGTGGAAATGCTTCTGGAGTGCGTTCTCGGGTCGGACGGGACGGGAACGGCCGAACACCCGGATCGCGCGGGTGCGGACGATCCGTCGCGTGACCTGCTCACCGCTGGGATCAACACGGCGCCGGGCAGCGCAGCCTGGGCGCTCGCCGACCTGCTCGTGCGGGACCCGGACGGGTCCCGCGCCTTAGCGATCGTGCCCCGCCTGCGGCACCTGGCAGATGTTCCGTCCCTCGATGTCCGGGCGTGCGTGGCCCGCGTGCTTCACGCCGCGATCGGTCACGACCGCCAGGCCGTCGCCGACGCCTTCGGCGCGCTGGTGCGCGGGCCTGACCACCTCCTGGCTTCGCCGTACGTGTCCCGCCTGGCCGTGGCCTTGATGCACGGGGACCCGGGCGCGGTCCGGCCCCAGGCGGAACGCATGCTGACGTCCGCCGTGGACGCGGTACGGCGGTTCGGCGGACAGGTCGCCGCGCTGGCGGCGATGGAGTGGGCGATGCCGGACCTGCTGGCAGCGGTGCTCGCAGGACACGACGCGGCGCAGCGGCAGGGAGCCGCCGGCGTGTGCGCCGTACGCCTTGGCAACACCGGGGACGCCGCGCTCGCCCATCATGCGCTCGTCCGGTTCTTCCACGATCCCGAGGCAGAGGTTCGGCAGGCAGCTGCGGAAGTAGCGGCCGAACTGCGGGGCCGGCGGCTGGGACCGCACCGACGGACACTTGACGCACTGATGGATTCCCTCGCCTTCGAGACGGCCCTACCGCAGTTGCTGATCACGCTCGAACGCGCTCCCGACCGGATCGACGAGCTGGTTCTGACGTGTGTCCGCCGCTTCATCGAGGGTTTCGGAGCCGCGTCGGCCGACCTGCGGCGTGGCGTGGCGGCCGACGCCCGCCACATCGGCGAACTGCTGGTGCGGTCGTACGTCCAGGCGTCCTCGCCCGCGCGCAGGTCCGAGATCCTCGACCTGCTGGACGAGCTGCTGCTTCTCGGTTCCTACGGAGTGGCCAAGGCGATCAGCGACATCGATCGGAACTGAGCGGGACCGGTTGCTCCGCGATGCCGCGAGAGAGCTTGGGTTCAAGGGGCCGTTGCGGTCTGGTGCGGCAGCAGTCGACGCGGTCCGGGGTCTGGGCGGCGGCAGGAGCTGCGTGTGGTCAGCGAGTGATGGATGCGGTCGGCTTGCCGGTGGGGGAGGGGTGCTGGATGTCGCTGATGACATCCAGGATCACCTCACCTGAGTACGGGAAGCGTGTGGCGAACAGCCGACTGCCGTCCTGGGCCCAGGCCAGGCCACGGTCCATAAGATCCCAGTTCGGCCAGGAGAGCGCGATCTGGCGTACCGGCGTGGTCGAACCGGGCGGGTAGAGATAGATGTCGCATTCGCAGTTGCCGCCGCCGAGGATTCCCGCCGCGGTCATGCCGGTGGAAGCGATGGCGACAGAGGTGGGGTATGTCCCGGTGTCGTAGCTGGTGAGTTCCGTGAGGTCTGAGATCCGCCACCGCTGGTGGAAGTAGTTGTATCCATTGGCGGTGACGAGGGTCTGTCCGTCCGGGGTGATGGCCATGTCCTCAACGCTGTTGATGGCATCGGTGTAGGCGACCTGTTGGCGGGAGCCGGAACTCACGTCGTACGTGGCGATCCCCAGTCCGTTAGCGCTATCCGCCGCGACGAGCCGGTCGGGAACCGCCGGGGAGGAGGCGAGTTGGGGCTTGCCGAACCACTCAGGGTCAGGGTCGAGGGCGGGGACCGGGTCGGGGTCTGCGACGCTGATGGATCCGATGCCGGCGTCGAACACCGTTGCCTGGTAGGAGAACCAGAGCTTGCCGCCGGCGACCGCGACACTTTCGGGTGCCGTGTCGGCCCCGGTGGCGAATCGCCGGGTCTCGGTGAGAGTGGCGGTGTCGATAGCCGCGATCGCGTCAGCCTTCGGCAGAGCTACGTAGAGGGTGGAGCCGTCATTGGACAAGGTCATACCGCGTGCCCCATCGAGCCCGCTGATCGTCTTGAGGACGTGGCCGTCGTAGTCCGTGGCCACCACGGCGTCGTCGCCGGGGGCACTGACGTACACGTGGTCGCTGTCAGCGATGGTCTGCCAGTGTGACAACACCGGAAGGACGGTGCTGTCTGCGGCGTAGGCCGGGCTGGGGCTGGCAAACAGGGTCAGTGACGCGGCGACGGTAGCGAATGCTGTGGCCGCGAGGCTGCGTATACGCAAGCGCGTGAACCTCCCATTCGGAGAGTGATGGGCCGATGCCAAAGTGCAATCGTCCGGCCAACTCTAGTGGGCGGCAACGACATTGAATGCCTGGCCCCGCTCTGCAGCCTTGTCTGGGTCTGTCAAACGTGTGTTGTCAGTGGTCTTCGTCGTCGGGGGCGGCGTGGATCAACCGTTCGGGGGCCTTGACCCCGAGTTCTGGACACGGGTCATGCGGCTGGCGTATGGGGCTCCGTGGTCGGTGTGCATGATCGCGCCATCGAGGCTGCCGCGGGTGCGCTCGGCAGCGGCCAGGGCGTCGATGACCAGATCGGTGCGCATGTGGTCCGCGATCGACCAGCCGACCAGGCGACCTGAAGCCAGGTCGACGACAGTGGCCAGATACAGGAACGTCCCGCCGTCCGGCGGGAGATACGTGATATCCCGACGTACTTCGTGTTCGTCCGGGTGGCGGTGAAGTCGCGGCCGATCAGGTTCGGAGCCTTCACCGAGGCCGGATCCGCCACCGTCGTGCGGCGCCTGCGCCGTAGCCGAACGCCGTGCAGGCCGATGCCTCCGCATCACCCGCGCGATGCGCTTGTGATTGATCAGCTCGCCCGTCTTGCGAAGCTCGGCGGTGATCCTGGGAACGCCGTAAGTGCCGTGCGATTCGCGGTGCACGATACGTATCCGGGCGGCGAGGTGGGCGTCGGCGGCCTGCCGGTCGGAGCGCCACCGCTGCGTGACGCGGTCGCGGTAGGGCGCAGGGGAGGGGTCCGGCCCGTGGGGCCGGGCCCCTTTGCGTGCCGGGTGAGCCTGCGGTGCGCTCACGTCCCCGGGGGCGGGTCGAAGGCGGTGGGGAGGGTGCCGGGGGCGACCGGGGTGCGCTGGCCGCTGCCCGAGACGGGGAGGCGGGCACCGTCCAGGGCCGGGTCGACGTAGCGGGCGAACCACTCGTCGAGCCGGGCGGCGAGCTCCGCCCGGGTGCCGGCGTGCTCCGGCGCGTCCGCGAGGTTGCGCTCCTCGCCGGGGTCCGCGGCGAGGTCGTACAGCTCGTGCGGGCCGTGCGGGTAGCGGTGGACGTACTTCCGGTCGCGGGTGCGGATCATGCGGACCGGGCCGTACTCGTCGTAGACGACCACCCGTTCGTGGCCGGAGGGGTGCCCGGCGTCCGCGAGCAGGGCGGCGAAGGAGCGGCCGGGCAGCTGCGGGTCCGGGGCGTGGTCCAGGCCGAGGTGGTCGACGAGGGTGGGCAGCACGTCGTACTGCGACAGCAGGGCGTCGCAGACGCGCCCGCCGGGGATGCGGCCGGGCTGCGCGGCGATGAAGGGCACCAGCACCGAGCTGTCGTACATGTTCTGCGGGAAGGTGCCGTTGCCCTTGCCCCAGATGCCGTGGTGGCCGGCGTTGAAGCCGTTGTCGCTGGTGAAGACGACCAGGGTGGACCGGGTGAGGCCGAGCGCGTCGAGCCGGTGCAGGACCCGGCCGATGGCGGCGTCCATCGCGGTGGTCGCCGCGAAGTAGCCGATCAGCGCCTGCCGGGTGTCGGGTTCGCCGCCGACCGGGGAGCCGTCGTCGGCGAACGGCTGCCAGGGGTGCGGCGGACCCTGCGGGCAGGTCTCGAAGGCGCAGTCCTCGTACAACGCGGTGTAGCGGCTGGGGTGCTGGCCCTTCCACGGCTTGTGCGGCGCGGTGAAGTGCAAGGAGAGGTGGAAGGGTTCGGGGCGCTCGGCCTCGGCGGCCAGGAAGCGCTCGGCGTCGGCGGCGAGGGCGTCGGTGAGGTAGTCGGGCTCCTCGGTGCGGACCCTGTCGCGGTACATCGGCGCGCCGCGGTAGGGGCCGCCGCCGCTCTCGTGGGCGTACCAGTGCACGAAGCCGGGGCGGGGCCGGTCGTTGGCGCCCAGGTGCCACTTGCCGCTCAGGCCCAGCCGGTACCCGGCGCCGGCGAGCAGATCGGTGAAGAGGGTGCGGCCGGCGAGGAAGTCGATGCCGGTGCGGCCGGCGTGGTGGTAGGAGAGCCAGTCGTGGACGCCGTGCTGGGAGGGCAGTTGGCCGGTGAACAGCGAGGCGCGGGCCGGTGAGCAGACCGGCGAGGTGCAGAAGAAGCGGCTGAGCAGCACGCCGCCGGCCGCCAGCGCGTCCAGGTGCGGGGTGCGGATCTCGTGGTTGCCGGCGCAGCCCATGGCCCACGGGCCCTGGTCGTCGGAGAGGATCAGCAGGACGTTCGGGCGGTCCGGATCGTGGCTGGCCATGGCGCTCCAAGCAGGTGCGGCGCGGGCCCGGGGCGGGCCGGCTGGACGCCTCACATGCTCAGCGCCGGTGCCGCGGCCAGTCAATCGCTGTGAGCATATGAATAAGTAATGAATCAGCTGGTGGTTCACACGGACGCTGGAAACATTCCTGCAATGATTCACGAGAACCGCGAGTCATCTGCAATTCATACGCTCTAAGAGCGCTTGTTCTCGGCAATGTCCTGAGGCAATCATATGGCCACGCCTTCCCCGACCCAGGGTCACCGTCACCCGAGGAGTGCAGGTATGTCCGCTGCCAGACAGTCCACGGACGCCGCAGAGACCGGCCGTCCCCTCGCCCGCCGCGCCGTCCTCGGCGCGGTCCTCGCCACGGCCGCCGGCCTCACCGCCGCCTGCGGCTCCGGTTCCGGCTCCGGCGGGGGCGGTGCGAACTCCTTCACCTACTGGTCGATGTGGAAGCAGGACGAACCCCAGGCCAAGGTGCTCCAGGCGGCGATCACGCGGTTCACCAAGGACACCGGCATCAAGGTGAGCGTCCAGTGGAAGGGCCGCCAGGTCATCCAGCAACTGGCCCCCACCCTCAACACCGGGAACGTCCCCGCCGACCTCGTCGACTCCTCCGACCGCTTCGCCTACGCCCAACTCCAGGCCACCGGCCAGGCGCTGGACCTCACCCCGGTGCTGGAACTGCCGATCCCCGGCGAGCGCGGCAGCACCGTCGGCAGCGTCGTCCCGGCGAAGTACCACTCCCTGAGCACCACCGCCGGCACCCTGTGGCAGATCCCCTACGAGATCGTCACCACCCAGATCTGGTACGACGGCCACGCCCTGCCCGACGTCGCCGCGAAACCCCCCGCCACCTGGGCGGAGTTCAGCACCCTGCTGGCCGCCCGCAAAGCCGCCCGCGGCGACGGCCCGCTCGCCCTGGACGCCGACGTCCCCGACTACGCCGCCTACTGGACGTACTACGCGGTGCTGCGCGGCCTGGGCCCCGGCGCCTTCGGCAAGGCCGCCACCGACAAGTCCGGCGCACTGCTGAAAGCGCCCGGCTTCGTGGACGCGCTGCGCCCCATCGAGGCCCTGGTCATGGCCGACGACTTCACCAAGGGCTACGACGGCTCCAAGTGGCCCGCGGTGCAGCAGAAATGGGCCAAGGGCAAGTCCGACTTCCTGCTGCTGGGCACCTTCGCGCCGAGCGAGACCGCCACCTTCGCCACCTCCGGCTTCACCTACCGCTCCTTCCCGTTCCCCGCGTTCACCGCCGGCGGCGACACCTCCCAGGACATCTCGCTGATCGGGTTCTCCATCCCCAAGAAGGCCCGGCACGCCGCCGCTGCCAAGAAGTTCATCGCCTACTTCCTCGCCAAGGAGCACCTCCAGGGCATCGCCACCCAGGCCAAGAACATCACCCCGCGCGCGGACATCGCCGCCCCCGCCGAACTCGCCGACGCGCAGAAGGCGATCGCCTCGGGCCACGTCGTCAAGACCCTGGACGGCGTCAAGGAGACCGCCGCCGAGTGGTACACGAAGGTCTTCCTCCCGCTCAACACCAGCTTCCTCACCGGCCACCTCACCGCGCAGTCCTTCGCCGGCAAGCTCGCCTCCCAGTCCGCCTCCTACTGGAAGACGGCCTCGTGACGGCGGCCGGCACGCTGCGCCCGGACGCCCCCGCCGCCACCCGGCGGCGCGCCCCCACCGCGCCCGGGGGAGTACGGCCCAGCCCGCTCACCGCCCGCCGCCGCAAGCTGTTCTGGCCGCTGGTGCTGCCCGCCGCCGCGGTGTACGTCGTCTTCTTCGCCGGCCCCTCGCTGTTCACGCTGTGGCTGAGCCTCAACAAGTGGGCCGGGGCCGGCCCGATGACCTTCACCGGGCTGGACAACTACCGCCGGATCTTCCAGGACCCGACCTTCCGGCACTCCTTCACCAACACCCTGTGGATCGTCTTCGGCGCCGGCGGGCTGACCTTCCTGGTCTCCTTCGGGCTGACCATGGTGCTGCGCGACATGAAGGGCCGCAAAGCGGCGCGCTCCATCCTCTTCTTCCCCAACATCGTGCCCAGCGTCGTGATCGCCATCCTGTGGGGCTTCCTCTTCCAGCAGGGCGGCCCGGTCGACTCCCTCACCCGCGCCACCGGCCTGCCCACCACCAACTGGCTCGGCCAGGGCAACCTCTTCAAGGTCATCCTGATCGGCCTGGTGTGGACCTCCACCGGCTTCTACACCACCATCCTGATGGCCGCCGTCGACCAGATCCCGCCGGAGCTGTACGAGGACTGCGAACTGGCCGGCGCCGGCGCGCTGCAGAAGTTCCGACACGTCACCCTGCCGCTGATGTGGGACGTGGTCGGCGTGTGCGCGGTGCTGTGGACCATCTCCGCGGTGAAGGTCTTCGAGTTCGTCTACGCCTTCGCCGGCGCCGCCGGCCAGATGCCCGACACCGGCGTGTGGAACACCGCGCTGTACACCTACGGCGAGGCGTTCGCGTCCGGCGGGGTGCCCCGCTACGGCTCCGCCGCCGCCAGCGCGGTGGTCATGCTCGCCCTCGTCGGCGTGCTCGTCGTCCTGATCCGCCGCTTCATGCGCCGCGACTCCGTGCAGTACTGAGCCGCGCCGCCCGCCCTTCCGGGCGTCCCAACCGCCCCGCCCGCACCGCACCCCCGTCAACGGAAGGCACCCCCGATGGCTGTCGCCAGCCCCGGCCGCTCGCCCGGCCCGTTCGCCCGCCGGCTGCGCCGGCTCACCGCAGGCCGGCTGCTCGGCGTGCCCCTGGTCTGGCTCTTCGCCGCCTTCAACGTCTTCGTCGCGCTGTGGCTGCTGCTGTCCTCGGTGAAGACCTCCGACGCGATCTTCAGCTCGCCCTGGCGGCTGCCGCACACCCTGAAGTGGGGCAACTACGCCCGGGCCTGGACCAGCGGCCAGTTCGGGCACGCCGCGCTCAACACGGTCGTGGTCGTCGGCGGCACCGCCGTGGTGACCGTCCTGCTGGCCGCGCCCGCCGCCTACGCCCTCAGCCGCATCACCACCCGGCTCAACTCCGTGCTCACCCTGTCCTTCGCGCTGGGCCTGGGCATCCCCGCCCAGATGGCGATGCTGCCGCTGTTCGTCCTCATGAACCGGCTCCAACTGGTCAACAGCCTCTTCGGCCTGGTCGTCGTCTACGTGGCGACGTCCCTGCCGTTCGCCGTGTTCTTCCTCACCGGCTTCTTCGCCACCCTCCCGGTCGAACTGGAGGAGGCCGCCGCGCTCGACGGCGCCACACCCCTGCGGACCTTCTGGCAGATCATGCTGCCCATGGCGCGCGGCGGGCTGGTCACCGTGCTGACCCTCAACATCATCCAGCACTGGGGCGAGACCGTCTTCGCGCTCGTCTTCATCCAGACCACCGACCACCAGACCCTCTCCCTGGCGCTGCTCGGCTTCCTCCAGCAGATGCAGTACAACGGCGCCGACTGGGGCGGGCTGTTCGCCGGCGTGGCCCTGGTCGTGCTGCCGGTGCTCGCCTGCTACGTATGGCTGGGCCGCCGGATCATCGAGGGAATGACCGTCGGCTCCGTCAAGTGAACCGAGCCGCTGGGGGATTGAGGACACCATGACCGGAGCGAACGAGCTGAAGTTCCGCCAACTGGCCGCCGAGCTCAGGCAGCAGGTGCGCCAGGGCATCTGGCCGGCCGACGGACGGCTGCCCACCGAGAAGGAGCTCGCCCGCAGCAGCGGCACCTCGGTGAGCACCGTGCGCCGCGCCGTGGACGAACTCGTCGCCGAGGGCCTGGTGGTCCGGCGGCAGGGCTCCGGCACCTTCGTCGTCCCCCCGAGCGCCCCCGGACCCGGCCGCGCCTTGGTCGGCGTCAGCGTCCCCGACACCGCCTTCTACTACCCGACGGTCCTGCGCGGCATCGAGGAGACGCTCTCCGCCGCGGGCGCCCGGCTGCTGTTCGCCTGCTCCGACTACGACCAGAAGCGCGAGGACAAGGACGTCCGGGACATGCTGGAGGCCGGCGTCGACGGCCTGCTCCTCGTCCCCACCCTCAACGGCCCCGAACCGGCCCGCGACTACCTCGCCCGGCTGTCCGCCCTGCCCGTGCCGACCGTCCTGGTCGAACGCCGCGACGCCGCCCTGGAAGGCACCAACGAGTACGTCTGCACCCACCACGAAGCCGGCGCCTACGACGCCGTCCGCCACCTCGCCGGCCTCGGCCACGAGGCGATCGGCCTGGTGCTGCGCCACCCCAGCCCCACCTCCGGCCCCGTCGCCGAGGGCTTCCACCAGGCCGCAGGCGAACGCGGCCTGGCCACCGTGGAGTTCCGCGCCGCCCGCCAGGAGTGGAGCCCCGCGGCCGCCGACCGGTGCCTGGCCGCACTGCGCGAGGCCGAGGTGACCGCCGCCGTCTGCTTCGGCGACCGGCAGGCCGCGCTGCTGCTCGGCGCCGCCCGCCGCGCCGGACTCACCGTGCCCGGCGACCTCGCGCTCGTCGCCTACGACGACGAGATCGCCGAGGTCGCCGACATCCCGCTGACCGCCGTCGCACCGCCCAAACGGCAGCTCGGCCAGGCCGCGGCACGCACCCTGCTGCGCCGGCTGGCCGACCCGGACCTGGCCCGCAGCCGGGTCCTGCTGCGCCCCACCATCATCGTCCGGCAGTCCTGCGGAGCCACGCAGCACACCGGGACCACCACCCGCGAGGAGAGCACCACGTGACCGACACAAGGCTGGGCCTGATCGGCGCCGGCGCCGTGGGCGCGCTGCACGCCGAAGCCGCGGCAGGCATCCCCGGCGTGCGGGTGACGGCGGTCTGCGACATCGTCCCCGAGGCCGCGCGCCGCGTCGCCGGCCCGCACGCCGCCGCGGTCTTCACCGACCACCGCGACCTCGTCGCCTCCGGCGCGGTGGACGCCGTCGTCGTCAACACCCCGCACGCCCTGCACACCGACATCGTCACCGCCGCCGCCACCGCGGGCCTGCACGTGCTGGTCGAGAAGCCGATGGCCACCCGTGTCGCGGACTGCGCCCTCATGACGGACGCCTGCGCGGCGGCCGGGGTGGTCCTGTTCGTCGGCCACATCCAGCACTTCCTGCCGCCGGTCGCCGCCGCGAAGGCCGCGCTGGAGGCCGGCGCCGTCGGGGCGGTGCGGGCCGTGCACGACTGGCGCAGCACCGACTACCGGCCCGGCACCCGGCCCGCGTGGTTCTTCGACCCCGCGGTCTCCGGCGGCGGGGTGTTCATCAACATCGGCACCCACTGCGTGGACCGGCTGCTGTGGCTGACCGGCCGCCGCCCGGTCGCGGTCGCGGCCACCGCGGTCCGCCGCGGGGACCTGCCGGTCGAGACCGACGTCCTGGCCCGCCTCGAACTCCAGGGCGGCATCACCGCGCACATCACCGTCACCAGCACCCTGCTGCCCGCCCGCGACGAACTCACCGTGATCGGCGACCACGGCACGCTGCGCGTCGCCCGCGGCAGCGGCGCGGTGCTGCACCCGGACGACGGCACCGCACCGGTCCTCCTGGCCGCCGAGTCCGCCGCCGACGTCGCCACCGCCTTCCACGACCAGCTCGCCGCCTTCACCGCGGCCGTACGCGGCGAAGCGCCGCCCGCCGTGCCCGCGGAGTACGGCCGCCAGGTCGTCGAGACCGTCGCGTCCGTCTACGCCTCCTGCGCCGCGGACGGCCGCCTGGTCCACCTGCCCGCGGCAAAGGCGTCCGTCGGCTGAGACCCGCGCACCCCGCACCCCGTGCACCCCGCGGCCCTCCTGCCGCTCTGCCCTTCTTGCGCTTCCTGCGCTCCCTGCCCTTCCTGCCCGACGTTCCTGGAAACCCCCGTTCACCCTGGAGGCACACCATGCACGACACCCCCGCAGGACACCTCGGCCGGCGCGGATTCCTCACGGCTGCGGCCCTCGCGCTCGGCGGCCTTTCCGGCGCGCTCCAACTCGGCCCGGGCGCCGCCCCCGCCACCGCGGCCGACGACGACACGTACGCCGCCCTGCGCGCCCTGTGGGCCGAGATCGCCACCGGCGGCGCCATCGACCCGGCCGACGACGCCTACGCCACCGCCCTGGCGGACCTGTCCGCCGGCGCCACCGACCTGTGGAACTCCCAGTCCGCCGACACCGCCGCGAACAGCCTCTGGCCGGGCCTGACCCTCGGCACCCCCGCCAACATGACGGCCAGTTACAAGCAGCTGGCGACCATGGCGACGGCGTACGCCACCCCCGGCACCACCGCCACCGACAGCACCGGCCGCACCCTGTACGGCAGCGCCGCGCTCGGCGCCGCGGTCGTCGCCGGCCTCGACTTCCTGCACACCCAGGTCTACAACGCCGGCACCGCCGAGACCGGCAACTGGTGGGAGTGGGAGGTCGGTTCACCCGAAGCGCTGACCACCGCCGCCGTGCTGGTGTACCCCCTGCTGTCGGCGGACCAACTGGACGGCTACCTCGCCGCGGTGGACCACTTCGTACCCGACCCGACCCTCAACAAGTACGGCAGCACCCGCTCGACGTCCACCGGCGCCAACCGGGTGGACCTGTGCCAGGTCGTCGCCGTGCGCGGCATCCTCGGCGGCAGCGGCGAACGCCTCGCCACGGCCGTCGCCGCCCTGTCCGACGTCTTCCCCTACGTCACCGCCGGCGACGGGCTGTACGCCGACGGGTCGTTCGTCCAGCACACGGACATCCCCTACACCGGCACCTACGGCATGGTCCTGCTGCGCGACCTCGCCGCCCTCTTCCAACTCCTCGCCGGCTCCGAATGGGCGATCACCGACCCGGCGTCCGCCCACGTGTCCACCTCGGTCGACAGCTCGTTCCGGCCCTGGATCTGGAACGGGCTGTGCATGGACGCCGTGCGCGGCAGGGCCGTCAGCCGCCCGGGTGAGACCGACTTCCAGGACGGCAACCTCGTCATCCAGTCCGTGCTGCGGGCCGCCGCGTCGGCCCCGACCTCCGCGCAGGCCGACCACTTCAAGAGCCTGGCGAAGGGCTGGATCACCCGGGGCGAGGCGTACGCGCCGTTCGCCGCCACCGCGTCCGTGCCCGCCCTCGCGCTGGCGCAGCCGGTCCTCGCCGACACGTCGGTGCCGGCCGCCGCCGAGGCCGCCGGGCACGTCCAGTTCCCCGCGATGGACCGCGCCGTGCACCGCGGCGACGGCTGGGCCTACGCGCTGGCGATGTCCTCCGCCCGCGTCGGCCGCTACGAGTCGATGAACGGCGAGAACCTGCACGGCTGGCACACCGGCGACGGCATGGGCTACCTCTACCTGGACGCCGACCCCGGCCACTTCACCGACGCCTACTGGCCGACCGCCGACCCGCACCGGCTGCCCGGCACCACCGTGGAGACCCTCGCCCTCGCCGACGCGGCCGGCACCGGCACCCTGCCCGCCGCGACCTGGGTCGGCGGGGCGAGCCTGTCGGGCAGCTACGGCTGCGCGGGCATGGACTTCCGGCAGTACGGCTCCACCCTGACCGCCCGCAAGTCCTGGTTCTTCCTGGACGACGCGGTCGCCTGCCTCGGCGCGGGCATCAGCGGGGGCAGCGGCGGCGAGGTCGTCACCACGGTGGAGAACCGCAACCTGCACGCGGACGGCACCCACACCCTCACCGTGGAGGGCACCGCCCAACCGGGCACCCTCGGCTGGAGCGACACGCTGACCGCCGTGTCCTGGGCGCACCTGGCGGACGTCGGCGGCTACCTCTTCCCCGGCACGGCCACGGTGCAGGCCGCCCGCACCGCCCGCACCGGCGCCTGGAGCGACATCAACACGATATCCGGCACCACCGACGCGCTCACCCGCCGCTACGTCTCGCTGTGCCTGTCCCACGGCACCGCGCCCGCCGCGGCCGCCTACGCCTACGTGCTGCTGCCCGGCGCCGGCAAGGACCTCACGGCCGCCCGCGCCGCCGCGCCCACCGTCACGGTGCTGGCCAACTCCGCCTCCGTGCAGGCGGTCCGGGACAGCGCGAGCGGCGTCATCGCGGCGAACTTCTTCGCGGCGGGCTCGGCCGGCGGCATCACGGTCTCCGCGCCCTGCTCCGTCATCACCCGGCAGAGCGGCGGCCGGCTGCTGGTGGGCGTCAGCGACCCCTCCCGTACGGCGGCCACCGTGCGGGTCCAACTGGTCTGGGGCGGAGACCTGGTGAGCGCCGACGACGCCGTCACCGTCACCGCGTCGTCGCCGGCCCTCACCCTCGACGTCGACCTGTCCGGCGCGGCCGGCGCCACCCGCGAGGCCGCCTTCACCCTCACCTCCGCGACGCTGCCCGCCGTCGCCGACGGCTACGTCCGCGACGGCTCCTACGCGGCGACCGGCTACGGCGGCGCCACCACCCTGGTGGTCAAGAACGCCACCGGCAGCGGCTACACCCGCCAGTCCTACCTGGCCTTCGACACCTCCGCCGTCCTCGGCCCGATCGGCGCCGCCACCCTGTCCGCCTACGGCTACGTCTCCGACAGCGGCGGCGACACCACCGAGCTGACCGCCCACGCCGTCGCCGACAGCGCCTGGACCGAATCCGCCCTGACCTGGGACACCAAACCCGCCCTCGGCGCCGCCCTGTCCACCGCCACCGCCACCACGACCAAGAGCACTCTGGCCTTCGACGTCACCGCCCACGTCGCCCCGGCCCCGGCCGGCCCGCTCTCCCTCGCCCTCGCCGAGGACGCCCCCGGCCTCGCGGTCATCCTCAACTCCCGCGAGAACCCCGCCTCCCCGCCCACCCTCCACCTCGACCTGACCGCCGCCGCGGCCGCCTCCCGGCGCCCGCGCCGCGCTCACCGTTCCGGGTAGTCCGGGTACCAGGGGGTGGGGCCGACATCGCGGAAGCGCGCGCGGCGGAACATGTCGCGCAGCGCGTACGGCCTGGTCGCGTCGTCGACCGTCTTCGCGGTGACGCCCTTGGCGGGGAGCTCCGGGTTGTACTCGGGGGTCCGGGACGGGTCGAGGACGTGCCCGGCGACTCGGCCGTGCGGCGGGCGCGACGCCTCCGCGGACCGCCCGCACCCCCACTGCCGCACCTGGCCCTACGGGTGCAGGACGATCTTTCCGACGTGCGCCCTGCGGGCGAGTTCGGCCTGCGCCCGGGCGGCCTGGTCCAGCGGGAACACCGCGGCGATGACCGGCTGGATCTCGCCGGTGCGCGCGAGGTCCATGAGGAGGCCGAAGTGCGCGGGCGTGTGCATCGCGGAGCCGATCACCTGCGCGTTGTGCAGGTAGAGGCGGCGCACGTCGAAGGCCACGCCGTAGCCGCCGAGCGCGCCGGCCACCACCCACCGGCCGCCCTCGCGCAGCAGCGGCAGCCCGTCACCCAGCAGTTCCCCGGCGACGACGTCGAGTGCGACGTCGATGCCGTCCGGGGCGGCGGCGCGGACCTGCTCGGCGACGTCGTGTGCGCGGTCGACGACCTCGTGCGCGCCGGCCTCGCGCACCGCGGCGACCTTGGCCGCGCTGCTGACGGCGAGCACCCGCGCGCCGCGCGCCCGGGCGAGCTGAACCGCCGCCAGGCCGACACCGCCGGAGGCGCCCGAGACCAGGACGGTCTCCCCTTCCCGCAGCCGGCCCCGCTCGATCATGCCCAGCGCCGTGCCGTAGGCGGTCGGCAGCGCCGCGAGCTGGTCGTCCGTGAGCGGGGAGCACGTCACGTCGTGCACGCGCGCCGCCGGCGCGGTCACGTACGCGGCGTAACCGCCGTCGCGTTCGCTGCCCATCAGGCCCACCGGGTGCGCATCGGGCCCCTCGCCGTCGTACAGGGCCGGGTCGACGACCACGCGGCGGCCGACGAGGCCGCCCTCCACGCCGGCGCCGGCCGCCACGACGTGGCCGGCCACGTCGGCGCCCTGGATGCGCGGGAAGTCGAGGGGGCCCCGCCAGCCGGACCGCGCCGCCGGGTCTCCCGGGCGGCCGTAGGCGCCCTCCCGGGTCCACAGGTCGGTGTTGTTCAGCGCCACCGCGCTGACCTGGACCAGGACCCCGCCGTCCGGTGGGGCGGGCACGGCCACGTCCGCCACCTCCAGGACCTCCGGCCCTCCGTGCCGGGTGATCCGCACCGCGCGCATGGTCTCGGGCACGCCCGTCATCTGAACCTCCTCCTCGGTATACTGATCGGTGAACCTTGGCACCTCGGCCACGGTACACCGATCGGTGAAGGGATGCCCGGTGCGGGAAGCACGGACCATGACGCCGGCCGGCCGCCGCATCGTCGCGGCGGCCGAGGAGCTGTTCTACCGGCGCGGCATCACCGCGGTCGGTGTGGACCTGATCGCCGAGCACTCGGGCGTGACCAAGCGGACCCTGTACAACCAGTTCGGCTCGAAGGACCACCTCGTGGCGGCCTACCTCGCCGAACGCGACCGGCGCTGGCGGTCGGACGTCCGCGCCGCCGTCGACGCCGCCGTTGACGCCGGCGCGAGCCCCGTCGAGGCCGTCACGGCGCCCTTCGAGGCGCTGCGGACCTGGAGCCGGACCCACACCCGCGGGTGCGCGTTCATCAACGCGCTGGCCGAACTGCCGGACCCCGCCCACCCCGCGCACCGCATTGCCGCGGACCAGAAGCTCTGGCTGCTGGACCTGTTCGGAGAACTCGCCGCCGCGGCCGGCTGCCCGGACCCCGCCACCCTCGCCGCCCAGCTCTTCGTGCTGCACGAAGGCGCCCTCGCCTCCCAGCCGCTCCCGCACGACACCCTGCCGGCGGCCACCGAGCTGGCCCGGGCGCTGGTGCGCGCCGCTGCCCGCGGACCGGCCTGACCCGGGCGGGGCGCGGACGTCAGGCCGGCGGGAGGTCCTGGGCGGCGGTGAGGACGGCGATGTCCGCCGAGATCGCGTCGGCGGCGCGCCGCAGGCGGGGCAGGAAGTCCTCGCGGGCCTGCGCGGCGGACGTCCGGCCGGCGTGCATCGAGATGTTCGCCGCAGCGACGACCCGACCTTCGGCGTCGCGGACGGGCACCGCGAGCGACCGCAGCCCTTCCTCGAGTTCCTGCTCGACCAGGGCGAAGCCGTTCGCCCGCACCTGCTCCAGCAGCCGCGCCAGCGCGCCGGGGTCGGTGACGGTGCGGCCGGTCAGCCGCGGCAGCGGCGCCGCGCCGAGCCAGGCCGCGCGCTCCCGGGGCGGCAGCCCGGCGAGCAGGACCCGGCCCATGGAGGTGGCGTGCGCCGGGAAACGCGTGCCCAGGGTGATGGCCACGCTCATGACCCGGTGGGCCGCGGCCCGGCCGACGTAGCGGATGTCGCGGCCGTCCAGGACAGCCGTGGACGCCGACTCGCCCACCTGGGCGACGAGTTCGGCCAGGTGCGGCTGGGCGATCTCGCCCAGGGTGAGCCGGCTCAGCACCGGGTGGCCCAGGTCGAGCACCCGCGGCAGCGGGCGGAAGCGGCCCGCGTCGGCGGCGACGTACCCCAGGCTCTCCAGCGTCAGCAGCGAGCGGCGGGCGGTGGCCCGCGGCAGCCCGGTGCCCTGCGCCACCGCCGACAGCGTCATCCCGCCCGGCTCCCCGCCCAGCGCCGCCAGGACGGACAGCCCCCGCGCCAGTGACTGGAGGTACTCCGGGCCCAGGTCCCGCTTGGCGGCCGCGGTCAGGTCGTCCGCGCCGGCCCGCGGTGCGGGCGCGCCGGCGCCCGCGGCCAGCGCGGCCGACATCCGCTCGGCGGTCGCCCGCATCCGCGGCAGGGCGAAGTCCCGCAGCTCCCGCACCCCGTGGCGGCTGGTGTGGCTGACGACGCTGAGCGCCGCGGCGGTGGCGCCCGACGCGTCCGGTACGGGGACCGCCACCGCGACGAGGCCCGGCTCCAGCAGCTGGTCGTCCAGCGACCAGCCGCGGCGCGCGGCCTGCGCGGCGACCGCCCGCAGCGCGGGTTCGGCCGGCCGGGAGGCGTCCCCCGGCGGGAGCGCGGGGAAGTCCGCGGCGAAGTCCCCGGGGGAGCGCAGCCGCCAGGACGCGAAGTGCCCCTCGTCCCACTCCGCGGCGAACAGCGCGCCGGGCGCGCACCGTTCGGCCGGCAGGAGGTCGCCGACGCGGAAGCTCACCGACAGCGCGCGGCGCCGGGTGTACTGGACGACGAACCGGACGCCGGTCCCGTCGGGCACGGCGACCGACACGGACTCGTCGAGCGCGTCGGCGAGCGCGCGGGCCCGCGGGCCGAACGCCCCCGGCACCCCGCTGCCGCGCAGATAGGCCGCGCCCAGGGCCAGCAGCGGAGGGGCCAGTGCGAACTCCCCGCCCGCCTCCCGCAGATACCCCAGCCGCAGCAGGGTCGTGGTGATCCGGTCGACGGGGGAGCGGGCCAGCCCGGTCGCCCGCACCAGCGCGCTCGCCCGCAGCCGGCCGCCCGGGGCGCGGCTGAGCGCGCGCAGGACCAGCAGCCCCCGCTCCAGCGGACCGACCGAGGCATCACGGCTGCTGCCGTCCGGCATGGCTGCTTCCTCGCCTTCCTCGCCGTTTCCCGCGCGAAGTCCCGCGCGAACCATTGACGGCGCGCAAGAGGCGGGGCGGCGCTCGGCACTTGAATGAACCGTAGTTCATCAGGCGAACGCGTACAAGGATCGCGGGACGCCCCCCGAGCGGCGGCGCGACGAGGCCCGGCACCCAGGTCCGGCGCCGTAGCTGGGCGCCGCGCCCGCCCGCCGCACCCGCAGCTGCGTGACGCTCACCGTCCTGGGAGCGCTCGGCCACCACGACGAACTGGCGCTGCACGTCCGGGCGGCCCGTACCAACGGGCACACCGACGAGGAGATCCAGGAGGTGCTGCTCCAGTCGGCGATCCCCTGCGGAGTCCCCGCGGCAACACCGCCTTCGCCATCGCCGCCCGCGTCCTGGCCGACCTCGACGCGGAGGGCCAAGGCCGGTCCGGCGTCGGAGCCGGACTCGCTGATCGTCGGCCAATCGAGAGGGTGGAGCGGGCGGGGGAGTCAGGTTAAGAACGCTTCCACGTGCGAAAAGGCTTGTCCGCTCGTTTCCGTGGTGTTACGTTCCCCCGAAGTTTTGTCGGACAATCCAGGGGCGGTCCGGGCCTCGAGGGCAGGGCGCACCGCGATCCGCCGCCAGATCGGAGACCCGCGTGAACATGCCGCACAGCGACAGCCCGCACCCCGGCAATCCCTCGTGGCCCCGCCGGGACTTCCTCGGCCGGACGGCGGGCGCCGCGCTCGGCGCCGCGCTCGTCGGCGGGGTGGAGGCCCAACAGGCCGCCGCGGCCCAGCCGCCTTGGAGCGGACCGGTCAGGATCGACACCGGCCTGGTCGCCGGGGTGCCGGCCGCGCTGCCCGGCGTCACCGTCTACCGGGGCATCCCGTACGCGGCCTCCACCGCGGGGCCCAACCGCTGGCGCCCGCCCCAGCCGGCCGCGTCCTGGCAGGGCGTGCGCACCGCCGACACCTTCGGCGACGCGCCCCCGCAGACCGGCACCGGCTTCGCCATGAGCGAGGACTGCCTGAACCTCAACGTGTGGACCGCCGCGACCGGCAGCCAGGGCCGGCGCCCGGTGTACGTGTGGATCTTCGGCGGCGGCTTCTCCGGCGGCCGGGGCTCCGACCCGGCGTTCGACGGCTCGGTCCTGGCGAGCAAGGGCCTGGTCGTGGTGACCTTCAACTACCGGCTGGGCGCTCTCGGCTTCCTCGCCACGCCCGAACTCAGCCGCGAGTCCGGCCACCACGCCTCCGGCAACTACGGGCTGCTCGACCAGATCGCGGCGCTGCAATGGGTGCGGCGCAACATCGCCGCCTTCGGCGGGGACCCCGAACAGGTCTCCATCGGCGGCCAGTCCGCGGGCGCCGGCTCCACCGACATGCTGTCCATGTCCCCGCTGGCCGCCGGGCTGTTCCGGCGCACCGTCGCCGAGAGCCACGCCCGCCACCCCGGCGACCCGGACCTGTGCTACCTCGGCACCTCCTACCGGCGGCTGGAGACGGCCGAGCAGCAGGGCACCGCCTACGCCGCCGCCCACGGCGCGACCACCCTGGAGCAGCTGCGCGCCCTGCCCTGGCAGGACCTCAACGACGCCGGGACGCTCCCGGACGACACCGTGGACACCCGGTCGGTGGCCGAACCGCCGCTGTTCCGGCCGGTGGTCGACGGCTGGGTGCTGCCGGCCGGCTACCACGACACGTACGCCCGCCGCGCGCAGAACGACGTGTGGTACCTCGCGGGCAACAACCTCGACGAGACCGGGGCCGTACCGGAGACCGCGTTCGACTACTGGCGCGCCACCGGCTACCAGGACCGCCCCGGCGCCCCGCCCGTGCACGTCACCCTCGACGACTACGTCAGCTCCGCGCAGCGCAAGTACGGTGCGATGGCGCCGGAGTTCCTGCGGCTGTACCCGGCCGCGACCGACGACGAGGCGGCCCTGGCCAGCAATGACGCGGTCCGCGACTGCTCGCGCTGCACCACCCACCTGTGGGGCGCCCAGTGGCCCCGCGGCAGCCACCGCCCGGTGCACACCTACTTCTGGACCCACCGGCCCCCCGGCCCCGACCACGACATCCGCGGCGCCTACCACGGCTCGGAGATCGCCTACTTCTTCGGCACCCTCTACCCGGCCGACCAGGGCTGGACCGACCAGGACCGGGCCATCGCCGACACCATGTCCTCCTACCTCGCCCGCTACGTCGCCACCGGCGACCCCAACGGCCCCGGCCTGCCCGCCTGGCCCGCCTACGACCAGAGCCGGCCGACCGTGATGGAGGTCGGCGAGCGCTTCGGCCCGCTGCCGGTCGCCCCGCCCGCCAAACTCGACTTCTGGCGGCGGTACTTCGACAGCCAGCAGCTCTGGTAGCCGCCCCGCGGGCGGTCAGACGAACGCGATGACGCGGCGGCCGTGGGCGGTGCCCGCGGCCATCGCGTCCAGCGCGGCGGGGGCCTCGTCGAGGGTGATGGGCGTGACGGCCGGCAGGATGCCGTGGGCGGCGGAGAAGGCGAGGGTGTCGCGCAGGTCGTGCGGGGAGCCGGACGGGCTGGCGGCGACGTGGAGCCGGTTGAGCACCATGGGCTGGGTGGGCAGCACCAGCGGTTCGGGCCCGTAGCCGCACAGCAGGAGGGTGCCGTCGGGGGCGAGCCCGCCGAGGGTGGCGGCGGCCGCCTCGGTGGACGGGCTGGCGTTGAGGATGACGTCGGCGCCCCCGGCCCAGGACTTCAGGGCCGGGCCGGGGTCGGTGTCGGAGGCGGCGATGTGGAGTTCCGCGCCCAGCGCCCGGGCCTCCTCGGCGCCGCGGGCGGAGCGGCCGACCACCGCCACGCGGGCGCCCATCGCGACCGCGTAGCGGATGGCGAGGGCGCCGATGCCGCCGGTGCCGATGACGGCCACCCGGGAGCCGGCCCCGGCGCCGCCCTGGCGCAGCCCGTTGAAGGCGGTCAGGCCCGCGCACATCAGCGGGGCGGCGGTGACGGGGTCGAGGCCGGCCGGCAGCGGGGTGACGTAACCGGCCTTGAGCAGGACGTACTCGGCGTAGCCGCCGTCGACGACGATGCCGGTGACGCGCTTGGCGGGGCAGAGGATCTGGTCCCCGCGGGCGCAGTAGTCGCAGTGGCCGCAGGAGTCGTAGAGGAACTGGGCGCCGACCGCGGTGCCCACCTCCGGCCAGCTGACGCCCTCGCCGAGGCCGACGACGGTGCCGGTGATCTCGTGCCCGGGGATGACGGGGAAGCGGGCGAAGGGGTAGTGGCCCTGCACGAGGCCGAGGTCGGAGTAGCAGACCCCGCAGGCGGACACCTTGACGAGGACCTCGCCGGGGCCGGGCGTGGGGACGTCCCGTTCGGTGCGGGTGAGCGGGGCGTTCACTTCGGTGGCTACGGCGGCACGCATGTCGGCTCCCTCAGAAGGTGGGGCGGTCCGGGACACCAGTCGTACGACAGGTATCGCGGCAAGCGGCCGTTTCCCGGTATTCCACGCGGTGTGGCCCGCGACGCGGCCGTGCCGGACCCCGGATGGCCGCCCCCGCGCCTGCCCCTTCGCCGGAGTGTGGGACGTCAGGGGCGCGGGACGTCAGGGGCGCGGGACGGCGGGGGCCGGTTCGGCCGTACCGCCGGCGCTCGCACCCGGGCGGGCGGCGGGTTCGCCGCTCTGGGAGGGACGGTGGGCGCTCTGCCCGATCATGCCGAACGCGGTGAGGGCCGCGGCGACGGCGGCGGCCACGCCGCACACCAGGAAGGCGGTGCTGAAGCCGCTGCCCAGGGCGTCCAGGGCCAGGCCGTGCGCGGCGGCGCCCGGCGCCCCGGGCGGCAGGCTGTCCACGGCGATGGGGCCGCCCGCCGCGGCGACGCCGCGCGCGGCGGCGAGTTGGCCGGCCGGCAGGCCGCCGCCGGCCAGGTGCGCCGCGAACGCCGAGCCCGCGTGGCTCAGCGCGACCGCGCCGACCACGACGGGGCCCAGGGCGAACCCGAGGTCGCGCAGCATGTTGGTGGTGGCGCTGGCCATGCCCGCCAGCCGTGGCGGCACGCTGTCCAGCGCCACGGCCGTCACCGAGCTGACGGTGAGGGCGAAGCCGACCCCGATCAGCAGCGCCGGGGCGGCGAACGCGCCCAGGTGCGGGTTCTCGACGTCGAGCCGGGCACACAGCAGGCAGCCCGCCGCCATCAGCACGAATCCCGAGGTGAGCAGCCAGGACGCCGCGACGCGGTGCAGCAGCCGGGAGACGACCGGGATGAGCACGAACGCGGGCCCCTGGAGGGCGAGGAAGGGCAGGGCGACCCGGATCGGGTCCTGGTGCTGCACGGGGCCCAGCCACATGCTCGTCGCGAAGCAGGCGCCGAGGAAGGCGAGCATGCCGATGACGGCGGCGACGGCCGACACGGTGAAGGCCCGGTTGCGGAACAGCGACAGGTCCAGGATCGGGGCCTCGGCCCGCAGCTCCACCCGTACGAACACCGCGAGGAAGCACGCGCCGACGACGAAGGCGAGCACCACCGGGAGCGTGCTCCAGCCCGACTCGGGGCCCTCGACGGCGCCGTAGAGCACCAGGATCAGGCCGAGGGCGAAGGTGATCTGGCCGGGTACGTCGAACCGGCGGCCCTCGGGGGCTTTGGACTCCGCGGACAGCGCCAGCGTGAGCACGGCGCTGACCAGGGCGAGCCCGACCAGCACCCAGAACGAGCCGCGCCAGGAGCCGAGTTCGGCGAACATGCCGCCGAGCAGCGGGGACAGCGCGGCGCCCGCGGACAGGAAGCCGCTCCACACCGCGACCGCGTGCGACCGCTCCCGCGGGGTGCGGGCGACGGCGGTGATCGCGGTCAGCGAGCCGGGGAACATCGCGCCGGCGCCCAGGCCGTTCAGGGCGGCACCGACCCACAGCACCTGGACGGTCGGCGCGAGCGCGGCCACGGTGCTGCCGGCGGCGACCAGGAGCGTGCCGGCCACGACGAGCCGCCGCCGGCCGAAGAGGTCGCCGAGGACACCGAAGGTGAACTCGAAGCAGACCACGGTGACCATGAACGCGGAGGTCACCCAGGTGAGTTGGGAGCCGTGGGTATCGAGGTCGGCTTGCAGGAGCCCGTTCAGCGAGGCCGGCAGCGCGTTCGCGACCTGCGCCACGAACACCGCGCCGCAGGCGGCGGCCAGTGTTCCCGCGTAGCCCGGCATCCGGGCGGCCCCCGCGGTGGGGCCGTGGGACGTCGTCGTCCCGTTGTTGAGCGTCATGGCTGGTTCTCCCTGGTTGTTGCCGTGGAGAATGACACTCGCTTTACGTCGCGTCAATAATCTGGTCACAAATTATGGTCAGTGGATGCCATGTCGTGGAAGTGATCGCCATGTCGTGCGAGCCGGGGTGCTCAGCGGTCCGGCAGGTCCCGCGCCCTGTCTCGTGCCGAGTCCCGCGCCGTGTCTCATGCCGGGTCCCGGCCCAGGTCCCGTGCCAAGTCCCGTTCCAGCGCGCGCGCCGAGGTCTCCAGCGCCGCGACCAGGGACTGGAGGCGGCCCGTGTCGTAGCGCACGCTGGGCATCGACACCGACAGGCCGCCGAGCGCGGTGCCGTCCCGGTCGCGGACCAGCACGCCGATGGCGACCAGGCCGCGTTCCGAGCGCTCCTTGTTGACCGCGAAGCCGTTGCGGCGCAGGCGCCGCAGCTCCGCCCGCAGCCGGGCGAGGTCGGGGCGCTCGGCCGGCCGGTCGCGGTAGCGCTCGGCGGCGTACACCTCGTCCAGCTCCTCGGCGGTGAGCTCGGCGAGCAGGAGCAGTCCCGCCGTCGTGCGGTGGGCCGGGAAGACCATGCCCTCCCGGGAGCCGGCCCGCAGCGCCTGCCGGCACTCCACGCTGGCGATGAAACGCGCGGTGTCCCCGGTGCGCACGATCAGGTTCGCGGTCTCGTCCACGAGGTCGACCACCCGGTGCAGATGGGGCAGGGCCGCCGCGCGCAGCCGCGACACCAGGGACTGCGAGTGCGCGGCCAGCTCCAGCACCGGCCCGGCGCGGTAGACGCGGTCCTCGCCGTGCACGGCGAAGTCCCGGTAGACCAGCATCGCCAGCACCCGGTGCGCGGTCGACCGGGCGACCCCCAGCCGCTCGGCGATCTGCGAGACGGTCGCCCCGCCCTCCATCTGCAAGATGGCCGCCGCCCGCAGCGCGTGGTCCACGCTCGCGATCGGGTAGGGCGGCGGCGTCCTCAGCGGCTTGTCCACGGTGCGACCTCTCGGATACGAGCAGGATTCTGCTCTCCAGAATCTACATGTCCTCCCAGAAGACGCGATGCAGCCTGTCGTACGTGACGCACTCCTCCCTCGCCCCAGACCCCGCCGCGGGCTCCCCGGTCCGGCTCCAGGCCGTCGCTGCCGCCGGGCAACCCGAAGTCACCCCGGAACTCCAGGAGTTGTACCGGGGCTTCGAACGTGAACTGCTCGTACCGCTGTGGACCGAGATCGGCGACCTGATGCCGGCGCACCCGCGCTCGCGCGCCGTCCCGCACGTGTGGCGGTGGCAGACCCTGCGGGCCCTCGCCGACCGGGCCGGCCACCTCGTCCCCGTCGGGCGCGGCGGGGAGCGCCGGGCCATCGCGCTCGCCAACCCCGCACTCGGCGGACGGCCCTTCGCCGCCCCGACCCTGTGGGCGGCCATCCAGTACCTGATGCCGGGCGAGGACGCCCCCGAACACCGCCACACCCAGCACGCCTTCCGCTTCGTCGTCGAGGGCTCGGGCGTGTGGACGGTCGTCGGCGGCGACCCGGTGCCGATGAACCGCGGCGACTTCCTGCCCCAGGCGGGCTGGAACTGGCACGCCCACCACAACGCCACCTCCGCGCCCATGGCCTGGATCGACGGCCTCGACATCCCCTTCCAGTACCTCACCGAGGCGCAGTTCTTCGAGTTCGGCCGCGACGAGATCAGCGCGGAGGAACGCACCACGCCGGACCGCTCCCGCGCCGAGCGGCTGTGGGGCCACCCGGGGCTGCGCCCGCTGTCGGCCGCCCCGGCCACGCCGGGCAGCCCGCTGCTGTCGTACAAATGGGAGCACACCAACGCCGCCCTGGCCGACCAGCTGCTGCTGGAGCGGGAGGGCCACGGCGGCACCGTCGAACCGGGCCACGCCGCGGTGCGCTACACCAACCCGCACGACGGCTCCGACGTGCTGCCCACGCTGCGCGCCGAGTTCCACCGCGTCGTCCGGGGCGCCGAGACCGCGCCGGTGCGCGAGACCGGCTCGTCGGTCTACCAGGTCTTCGACGGCTCCGGCGTGGTGACCGTCGGCGGCACCTCCTGGACCGTCGGCCGCGGCGACCTGTTCGTCGTCCCGTCCTGGCAGCCGTTCTCCGCCCGCTCCGAAGCCGGCGCCACCGACTCCGACGAGGGCGCCCTCGACCTCTTCCGCTTCTCCGACGCGCCGGTCCTCGAGGCGCTCCGGCTCGACCGCAACCACAAGGACGCCTGACCATGAAGCTCGCCACGCTCCGCACCGCCGACGGGACCCGGGCCGTGCGCCGCGACGGGGACACCCTCGTCGACCTCGGGTACGCCGACCTCGGCGCCCTGCTCGCCGAGCCCGACTGGCGGCAGCGGGCACGGGCCGCCGCAGGCGCCGCCCACCCCGTCGCGGGCGCCGACTTCGCGCCCGTCGTGCCCCAGCCGTCCAAGGTCATCTGCGTCGGACACAACTACACCGAGCACATCAAGGAGATGGGCCGGGAACTGCCCGCCCACCCGACACTCTTCCCGAAGTTCGCCGACACTCTCCTCGGCGCGGGCGACCCCCTCGTCAAGCCCGCCGAGACCGAGGCGCTGGACTGGGAGGTGGAGCTGGCCGTGGTGATCGGCACAGCGGTGCGCCGCGCGGACGAGCAGCAGGCCGCCGACGCCATCGCCGGCTTCACCGTCATGAACGACATCTCGGTGCGCGACTGGCAGTTCCGCACCATCGAGTGGACCCAGGGCAAGATCTGGGAGCGCTCCACCCCGCTGGGGCCCTACCTCGTCACCCCCGACGAGGTCGGCGGCGTCCGCCCCGCGCTCCGGGTCGAGACCCTCGTCGACGGGCAGGTCATGCAGCAGGACGACACCGGGACCCTGCTCTTCGACCCGGTGTTCCTGGTGCGGTACATCTCCACCGTCATCACCCTGCGCCCCGGCGACGTCATCGCCACCGGCACCCCGGCCGGGGTGGGCAACGCCCGCGACCCCCAGGTCTTCCTGCGCCCCGGCCAGACCGTCACCACCCGGATCGCGGGCCTGGGCGCGTGCAGCAACCAGGTGGTCGCGCCGTGACCGGCCCCATCGGCCCCGCCCCCACCAGCCCGCCGCGGACCGCCGCCGAGGCGCGGGCGTGGGCCCGTACCGGCACCGCGCTGCTCCTCGACGCGGCCGCGGGCCTGGACGAGGATGCCTTCCGCGCCCCCAGCCTGCTGCCGGGCTGGACCCGCAAGCACCTCGCCGCCCACGTTGCCGCGAACGCCGACGCCCTGGGCAACCTCGTGCACTGGGCGGCCACCGGAGAGCGGACCTTGATGTACGCCTCCGCCGAGGAGCGCGCCGCCGGCATCGCCAAAGGCCCCGACCTGACGGCGCGGCAGCTGCGCACCTGGCTGACCGGCTCCGCGCACCGCCTCGCCGACGGGCTCGACGCGCTCACCGACGAGCAGTGGCGGCGCCAGGTCGTCACCGCCCAGGGCCGCACCGTGCCCGCCACGGAACTTCCCTGGATGCGCGCCCGCGAGGTGTGCGTCCACGCGGTCGACCTCGGTACCGGCACCGGCTTCGCCGACCTGCCCGAGGGCTTCCTGACCGCCCTGGTCGAGGAGATCCGCGCCAAGCGCGGCCTGACCGCACTGCCCGGCGGCCCGCTGCCGGAAGTGGCGGCCTGGCTGGCCGGCCGCCCGCACACGCTCGCCGACGCCCCCCGGCTCGGCCCGTGGCTGTAGAGGAGCCCACGATGACCCCACCTGACGTGATCGTCGCCGGCGGCGGCCTCGGCGGCCTCGGCGCCGCCTACTCCCTGGCCCGCCAGGGCCAAAGCGTCCGCCTGCTGGAGCGCGCGCCGGCCTTCGGCGAGGTCGGCGCCGGCATCCAGCTCGCGCCCAACTGCACCCGCATCCTCGACGACTACGGGCTGCTCGACGAGGCCAAGGCCCTGGGCGTCCTCCCGGACGCCATGGTCATGCGCGACGCCGTCGACGGCACCGAGCTGACCCGGCTCGACCTGCGCGACCTCGAACGCCGCTACGGCTACCCGTACCTCGTCATCCACCGCAGCGACCTGCACGGCCTGCTGCTGCGCGCCTGCGAGCGCGCCGGCGTCGAACTGGTCACCGACGCCCAGGTGACCGGCTACCGGAACACCCCCGGCGGCGCCGCGGTGACCGTCGCCTCCGGCGCGGTCCACGAGGCCGCCGTCGTGATCGCCGCCGACGGCCTGCACTCCCTGGCCCGCAAGCTGCTCGTCGACGACGAGCCGGTCTCCTCCGCCTACGTCGCCTACCGCGGCACCGTGCCCGCCGAGCTGCCGCGGGCCCGCTCCGCCGACCTCGGCGAGGTCGTGGTCCACGTCGGCCCCGGCTGCCACTTCGTCCACTACGGCCTGCGCGGCGGCGAACTGCTCAACCAGGTCGCCGTCTTCGAGTCGCCCAAGGCACGGGCCGGCGAGCAGGACTGGGGCACCCCCGACGAACTCGACGCCGCCTTCGCCGGCACCTGCGACTTCGTCCGGGACGGCCTGCCCTTCCTGTGGCGGGACAAGTGGTGGCGGATGTTCGACCGCGACCCGGTCATGACCTGGGTCCACGGCCGGATCGCGCTGCTCGGCGACTCCGCGCACCCGCCGCTCCAGTACATCGCCCAGGGCGCGATCATGGCGATCGAGGACGGCTGGGTACTGGGCCGGCACGCCGCCGGCCACCGCGCCGCCGACGGCACGGTCGACTGGGACGCCGCGCTGGCCGCCTACGAGGCCGTCCGCCCCGAGCACTGCCGCCGCGTGGTGACCACCTCCCGCGCCTGGGGCGAGCTGTGGCACCTCGACGGCACCGCCCGGCAGCAGCGCAACACCCTGCTGCGCGCCCGCGACACCCGCGACTACGCCTTCACCGACTGGCTCTACGGGCCGACCGCCCTCACCCCGGACCAGGAGCCGCCCATGTTCACGCCCGTCCCGCTCTCCTCCGCCCGCACCGGCCGGCCGGAGACGGCCGCGCCCCTGACCGCGGGGCGGCCCCGGTGAGCGACGCCTACCTGTACGCCGCGCTGCGCACCCCCTTCGGCAGGTTCGACGGAGCCCTGGCCGCAGAGGGGGCACGGGCGCGGGAGACGTACGGCATCACGCGCGCCGAGCTGCGCCGGCGGCTGAGCGTCGACCTGATCGGCTGAGGCTTTACGTGCCGTCAAGGAGCCGTGCGAGGTGTGCGCCGGCGAATCGGCGCGTACGGCCGCCGAGCGGTGGCGCGTTAGGATCGCCGGCATGGCGAACCTTCGACAGGCGCAGAAGCAGATGACGCGCCGGCTGTTGCTGGAGTCGGGCCTCGAACTGTTCACGACGAAGGGATACGCCGCCACCACGGTCGACGACATCGCGAGCGCGGCGGGCACCACCCGGGTGACGTTCTACGCCTACTTCCCCTCCCGCAGCGAGCTGATGAAGGCGCTGATCGACGAGCGGCTCAACGAGGCGCTCCAGCGCGTCAGTTCGCCCGAACACGGCTCCACCGCCCTGGGCCTGGTCGCGACCGTGGCCGACGGCACCCCGGAGGCGGTCGCCGCCTGGCTGCGGCGCACCGCCGACAGCTGGCCGGCGATCCGGCCGATCATCCGCGCGGGCCGCGACGCCGCGGCGGTCGACCCGGAGCTGACCGACCTCGTGGAGCGGTGGCTGGAGGAGGCCATCAGCGACATCGAGGACGGACTCGCGCAGGCCGGCCGGCTGGCCCCCCACCAGCGCCGCTTCCGCGGCGCGCTGGCGATGGCGGAGCTGGACTTCGTCGCCCAGCACTGGGACGGCGCCGACTGGAAGCTCACCCGCGAGCAGATGCTCGCCGAGCTGAGCGCCAGCTGGGTGCGGCTGCTCTCCTGATCCGGGCTGTTCCGACGGACCCGACCCGACCCGACCCGACCCGACCCGCGGTTGCGGGCCGGGCCGTCGGCGTGCCCGGGCGCGCCGCTCCGACGTCGCTTGACAACGTTGTCATTCGTCTTTCTGAAACTCAATGGCCGATCTATTTTCATGACGTTCGTTTCATTGACGTTGCGTAAAGCGAACGGTTAGCGTGGCCGAAGCCACCGGGTGCACAGCCGCACCCGCACCGGACACGTGAGGCAGTCATGAGCGAGAGCAGCAAGGTCGTGCACACCGTCCTGGGCCCGGTACCGGCCGGCGAACTGGGAGTCGTCTCGGTGCACGAGGCGCTGCTGTCGGTGCTCCCCGGCGCGGAGCACGCCTTCGACATCACCTTCGACCGGTCCGCGATCTTCGAGACGCTGGCCGCGAAGCTGCGGGACTTCCGCGCGTGCGGCGGCGGCACGATCGTCGACAGCACCGGGATGTTCCACGGCCGGGACGTCCGGCTCTACGAGGCCCTGTCGCGCGCCACCGGAGTCCACCTCGTCGCCTCGACGGGCCAGGGCCCGGAGGAGCTCCTCGGCGGGTACTTCCTCACCCCGCAGACCAACCCGCCCACTCCCTGGCCGGCCGAGCGGTTCGCCGACCTGTTCACCAAGGAGATCACCGAGGGCATGGCGGTCCCGCGCGTCGAGCGCCGCGGCCCGGCCGGCCTGGTGGCCACCGCCGTGACGCGCGGCGGGATGACCGCGACGGACGAGAGCCTGCTGCGGGGCGCTGCGCGCACCGCGCTGGCCACCGGCGCCGCGCTCTCGGTCCGGTACGGCGCCGACCCCGTCGGCGAACTCGGCGTCGTCCTCGACGAGCAGCTGCCGCCCGGGCGGGTCGTGGTCGGCGGGCTGGACCGCAAGGACGCCGTCGCCGCCGGCGCCCCCGCGAAGGTCGCGGCCATGGGCGCCCACCTCGCGCTCGACCACGCCGGCACCGAGGACGCCGCGCACGTCACCGACGCCGAACGCGCCCGTTTGGTCGCCGAGTTGGTGGCGGCCGGACACGCCGACCGGATTCTGCTGTCCACCGGCGCGACCGGGGTCGCCAAGGGGCACCCCGCCACCGACACGCCGTACGGCCATGTCCTGACCGTCCTGGTGCCGCTGCTGAAGGAGCAGGGCGTCGGCGACGACGACGTGCGGCGCATCCTCGTCGCCAACCCGCGCGACCTGCTCGCCCTGCGGTGAGCGGGCCGACCCCCACCCCCGTCAAGTCCTCTTCTCAAAGGTGAGTGTTGTGTCGAGAGTGAACACCGTTCTGGGGCCGGTCGCCGCCGAGGAACTGGGTTTTGTGGCGATCCACGAGCACATCGGGTACGGGATGCCCGGCTCCGAGCTGGACACCCGGTGGTGGAAGACGCCCGAGGAGCGCTACGAGGAGACCGTGCCGAAGCTGCGCCGGTTCCACGAACTGGGCGGCGGCACCTTCGTCGACGTGACCGGCATCTGCAACGGCCGCGACATCGACGCCTACAAGTCCCTGTCGGCGAAGACCGGCGTCCACATCGTCGCCTGCACCGGCTTCGTCGGCGGCGACACCGCGCTGCCGCACTTCGCGCGGGCGGACGTCGACTACCTCACCCGGCAGTTCGTGCACGAGATCACCGTCGGCATCGGCGGCACCGGGAGCCGGGCGGGCGTCATCAAGGTCGGCGTGAGCCGCGGCGGCCGCATGACGGACCTGGACAAGCGCATCTACCGCGCCGCGGCCCGCGCGGCGCGCGCCACGGGAGTGCCGATCCTCACGCACCTGGCGATCGACGCCGAGAACGCCGTGCGGATCTTCGCCGAGGAGGGACTCCCGCTGGACCGCGTGCTGTTCGGGCACGTCGACGACGGCGTCAACGCCGACAAGACGCGCGACGTGTGGATCGCCGAGCAGGGCGGCCGCCTCGGCTTCGACACCTTCGGCTACGAGACCGAACTGCCGGACCCGCCGTTCTGGGCCCGACCGCGCAAGGAGCGGCTGGACCACTTCCTGCGGTTCATCGACGGCGGCCGGCGGCTGACCCGGGTCCTCGCCTCCGCGGACGCCAACTGCAGCCCGCTGGGCTGGCCGGGCGTCAAGGGCCACACCGTCAACTACCTCTTCGACGACCTCCTGCCGGACCTGCGGGCCGCCGGGCTGGACGAGGCCGCCCTCACCACGCTCTTCGTCGACAACCCCGCCGGCTTCCTGACCATCCAGAAGTAAGAGAGACCCAGCATGCAGTCCTCGGACCTGAAGAACCTGAAGATCGCCGTCGTCGGGGCGGGGTACGGCGGCGCCGCTGCGGCCAAGGCGCTGAGCCTGCTCGGCGCGGACGTCGGCGTCTACGAGCAGGCGACCACGATCCGAGAGGTCGGCGCGGGCATCGGCCTGCGCCCCGCGACCCTCGAGCGCTTCGGCCAGTGGGGCATCTTCGACGCGATCGCGAAGGTCAGCTCGCCGAGCGACTACTTCGAGATCCTCACCGCCACCGGCGAACCCCTCATGAAAGAGGAGTGGCCGGCGGCCGGGGAGCGCAAGCAGACCCGGCTGATCCACCGCGGCGACTTCATCGACGCCCTGCTCGGCGTCCTGCCCCAGGGCATGGTGCACCTCGGCCACCGGCTGCGGACGGTCCAGGACAAGGGCGGCAGCGCCGTGCTCGCCTTCGAGAACGGCGCCACCGTGGAGGCGGACCTCGTGGTGGGCGCCGACGGCATCAAGTCGGTCGTACGGCAGCGGCTGTTCAGCGACAAGGGACCGGTGTTCTCCGGCGAGCACGCCTACCGTGCCGTGGTCCCGGTGGACGACACCCACGGGATGGTCACCGACGACAACCTGCGCATGTACATCGGCCGCGGCACCAAGGTCTACCTGCTGCCGCTGCGGCACCGCGGCCAGGTGTCGTTCGACATCACCGCCCTGTGCGCGGACAGCACCTGGAACCCCCGGGTGACCAAGGACGACCTGCTGCGGACGGTCGAGGGCTTCGACCCGCGCCTGGTGGACATCACCCGGGGCCTGGACATGAGCACCGTCAACATCCGCGCCGTCTACGACATCGACCCGGTCGACACCTGGCACTCCGACTCCGTGGTCCTGGTCGGCGACGCCGCCCACTCGATGCTGCACCACCAGGGGCAGGGCGCGAACTCCGCCATCGAGGACGCCGGAGCCCTCGCCGACGCCCTGCGCGCGGCCGACTCCCCGCGGGAGGCGCTCGCCCACTACCAGGCCGCCCGCAAGCCGGTGACCGACACGCTCCAGGCCGTCTCGCGCCAGGGCTGGACCGAGGACGCGATCGACGACGTCTTCCCCGGCCAGCGGCCCGCCGGCCAGCAGCCTGCCGGTCAGGCCCCGGAGACGTCCGCCAGCGGAACAGCCGGCACGTCCGCGGCCGCCGCGGCGGGGGAGTGACGGCCGTGCCCCTGCACCCGGAGATCGCCGCCTTCCTCGCCGACCTGCCCGCCCCGCCCGCCGGGCCGATCGATCCGGCCGCGCTGCGCGCCGCCGAGGAGGCGCACCTCGCGCCCGCCGGGGAGCGCCTGCCGCTGCACTCGGTGCGGGACCTGAGAGCGCCGACCGCGGCCGGCGAGGTCCCGGTACGGATCTACACCGCGACGCAGGCGGCCGCACACGGCCTGCTCGTCTACTTCCACGGCGGGGCCTTCTTCCTCGGCAGCCTGGAGACCCACGACCACGTGGCGCGCGCGCTGGCCGCCGCGACCGGGCTGAAGGTGGTGTCCGTCGGATACCGCCTGGCGCCCGAGGCCGCCTTCCCCGCCGGGCTCGACGACTGCCACGCCGTGGTGCGGTGGCTCGCCGAGGAAGGGACGGGCCTGGGCTGGGACGGCACGACCCTGGCGGTGGCCGGCGACAGCTCCGGCGGCAACCTCGCCGCCGCCCTCGTCGCCAGGGCGCACGACGAGGGCTTCGACCGGATCACCCACCAGGTCCTCTACTACCCGTCGCTGGACCTGGACTTCGACGCCGACCGCTATCCGTCGCTGCGGGAGAACGCCACCGGCTACGGCCTGGAGACGGCGGGCCTGAAGCCGTTCAACGCCTTCTACGTCGGCAGCGGCGCGGACCCGGCGGACCCGCTCGTCTCACCGGCCAAGCGGGCCGATCTGCGCGGGCTGCCGCCCGCACTCGTCGTCACCGCGGAGCTGGACCCGCTGCGCGACGAGGGCGAAGCGTACGCCCGGCGGCTGCGGGAGGCCGGGGTCGAGGTGGAGCTGCGGCGCTACGCGGGCGCGAACCACGGGTTCGTCCAGCACTTCTCCTTTGTTCCCGAGTTCCACGAGGTCTTCGCGCTGACCCGCGACTTCCTTCGCACGCGGTGACCGCGGGACCGGGTACGCACGTCAGGAAAGAGGGATCATGACGCAGGACGTCGCCGTCCACCCCCTGGTCTCGCCGTGGGGCCGGTTCGGGCTGTACAGCTTCTTCGTCGACGCGCCCGAGCCGGCGATCGTCGACACCGGCATCGCGTCCTCGCCCGCCGAGGCCATGGCACCGGCCCTCCAGGCGCTCGGGCGCCGGATCGAGGACGTGCGCTGGATTCTGCTGACGCACGGCCACATCGACCACGTCGGCGGGGCGTTCGCCCTGTGGAACCTCACCGGGCGGCGCGCCCGGGTGGTCATCCACGAGGCCGACGCGCCGATGCTCCGCTCCCGCGCGGCCCATGTGGCGGAGTACCGCGCGGGCCGCGGCCGGTATCTGCGCGACCCGCAGGGCGCGGCACGGGTGGCGGCCGCCGCGGACGCCGTCATCTCCGGCGAGATGGAGCCCACCGTGCTGGTCCGCGGCGGCGAGATACTGCCGCTCGGCGGCGGCGTCACCGTCTCGGTGCACGCCGTCCCGGGCCACACGCCCGGGTCCGTGGCCTACGCCGTCGACGGGCAGCGGTCGGTCTTCACCGGTGACGCCGTACAGGTCCACGGTGCCGCGAACGGCTTCCCCGGCTACACCGACCCGGCCGCCTACCGTGCGGGCCTGACCCGCCTGCGGGACGAGGTGCGGCCGCGGACGCTGTACCTCGGGCACCCCTACCGCCGCGCCGACGGCAGGCCGTACGGCGTCGCACTCGACGAGGCGCAGACCCGGGAGGCGCTGACCCAGAGCCTCGACGCCGAGCGCCGGGTCGCCGCGGCCGCCTGCGCCTGCCTGGCGGCCGGGCCGGCGGAGAGCGACTCGCCGTACTCGCCCTTCGCACCCGTCGCCGACGCCCTCGGCTACACCGGCGACCCGGCGCTCGAGCCGTCGCCGTTCTTCACCACGCTGCACGGCTACCGCGCGCAGCACCACCGGACCGTGTAGGACAGGAGCCCCACCATGACCGACTTCCGTACGCTGCGGGCCGGCGAGGAGACCATCGCCGTCGGCAAGGACCTGCGGGTGCCGATGCGGGACGGCGTCGAACTCGCGGTGGACGCCTACCGCGGCACCGACGACACACCGCGGCCGGCGCTGATCGCGATGAGCGCCTACGGCAAGGAACTCCAGGCGCTGGCCCTCACCACGCCGCCGCAGCGCCGCCCCAGCCCGATGTGGGACGGCTGCATCGAGGCCGGCGACATCGCCCGCGTCGTCCGCGAGGGCTACGTCCACGTCATCGGCGACATGCGCGGCACCGGCGACTCCGGCGGCACCATGGTCGGCAACTACAACTTCGGCGGGGTCTCCCAGGGGCAGGACCTGTACGACCTGGTCGAGTGGGTCGCCGCGCAGCCGTGGTGCGACGGCAACGTGGGCATGATCGGCATCTCGTACTTCGGCTCGATGCAGGTGCTCGCCGCCGCCGAGCGCCCGCCGCACCTGAAGGCGATCTTCGTCAGCGGCGGCCACTACGACTTCTACGAGACGACGTACCACGGCGGGATCATGTGGTTCATGCCCCGCGCCGCCCGCGAGGGCCGCGGCGGCGACTCCGGCATCGCGCACACGGACGTCAGGTCCCGCATGCAGGACGTGTACGGCCCCGAGGAGCTGAACACGCTCGTCGACGCGCGGCTGGCCGACCCGGACGTGGCGGCCTGGCCGAACCTGGTCCACGTGCTGAAGTACCCCAAGAACCGCGAGTTCTGGTTCGACATCGTGATGAACCCGCTCGACGGCGATTGGTACGAGGAGCGCAACCCGATCACCCTGGCCCGGAACATCGACATCCCGGTCTACCTCCAGATCGACCAGGGCCGGGGCTGGACCGTCGACGGCCACATCGAGCTGTTCGACGTGCTGAAGGGCCCCAAGAAGCTCGACATCGGCTCCTACCCGCCGATGCAGTCGCGCCCCTGGATCGAGGAGCACGACACGATGTTCCGCTGGTACGCGTACTGGCTCAAGGGCATCGACAACGGGATCATGGACGAGCCGGCCGTGCGCGTGTTCGTGGAGGGCTCCCGCGAGACGGTCACCGCCGCGCAGTGGCCGCCCAAAAAGATCGCCTACCGGCCGCTGTACCTGCGCCCGCGCCACAAGCTGTTGGGCGAACCGGAGTTCATGGGCGCCGAGCACGCCGCCCCCGACGGCTTCTACCAGGCGCCGCTCACCGTCACCGACACGGTGCAGGTGCTGACCTGGCGCACCGAGCCGTTCGCGGAGCCCACCGAGATGATCGGCGCCGGCGCGGCACACCTGTTCGCCGAGATCGACCAGGACGACACGAACTTCATCCTGCGGCTGTGGGACGAGGCGCCCGGCGGCGCCCGCCAGCTGATCACCACCGGCTACCTCAAGGCGTCCCACCGCGAACTGGACGAGGACCGCACCACCGAGGGCAACCCCTACCACCCGCACACCCGGGCGGTGCCGGTGGAGCCGGGGCGGATCGAGGAGTACGTCCTGCGGCTCTACCCCTTCGCCGCCACCTTCCGGCCCGGCCACCGCCTGGTGGCCGAACTGTCGAACGACGAGCCGCTGGCCGACGCCCACAACGCGCTCCTGCCGCCGGACGCCTTCCACCTCCCGGTGGGCCGCCCGGTCACCCACAAGATCTACCGGGACGCCGCCCACCCCTCCCGGCTCCTGCTCCCCTTCACCACCCCCGAGCCCCCGGCCACGGCATGACCCCGCCGGCCGGCCCGCGGGAGAGCCCGCGGGCCGGCGCGCGCAGATCCGCACGGCGGCCCCCGGACCGGCTGGATCAGTCCTGGATCAGTCCTAGATCAGCCCGAGGTCGCGGGCCCGCATGCCGGCCTGGAAACGGGACTCCGCGCCCAGCGCGGACATCAGCTCCGCCACCCGGCGCCGGTAGGTGCGCACCCCGAGGCCCAGCACCCGGGCCGCCGTCTCGTCCTTGCACCCCGACGCCAGCAGCTCCAGCACCCGCGGCGCCATCTCGCGCAGCTCCGCGTACTGCGCGTCGTACACCGCCAGGTCGGTCGCCGACCGCCAGGCCGCCTCGAACAGCGAGGTGACGTTCTGGACCAGCGCCGGTTCAAAGACCACGCTGTAGCTGCGCCGGCCCGCGCTCAGGTCGCCGGCGAGGATCGCGAACCGGCGGTCGATGATGATCGTCTCGTTGACGCTGTCGGCGGTGATCCGGACCTGCGCGTCGGGGCCGGCCGCAACCGCCCGCAGATGCCCGGCCGTCCGCGGGCTCATCAGCGCGCTCGGCTGGTACAGCTTGCGCAGCCGGGGCCGCGCCCCGGACAGCCGGTCCGCGACGTCCTGCCCGAGGACCCAGGTGTTCAGGTCCCGCGCCGCACACCACAGCTCGCCGGCCGTGGCGAACAGGTGCCCGGTCCGGGCGAACACCTCCGCCTCGCCGTGCAGCACGCGTACCCCGCTCTCCACCGTCATGGCCCCAGTCTTCCCCGGCGCCCCCCGTGCCGCCAAGCGCGGCAGGAAGTTGCCACCTGCGGCCGCCGGCCGCCCCGCGGGGGAAGACTTCCTCCCATGACTACGAACAACGCCGGCGCGGCCGGCACCTGGACGCTCGGCGACCGCACCGTCAACCGCCTCGGCCTGGGCGCCATGCGCCTGATGAGCAAGGCCGACGGCAGCCCGAGCGACCGCGCGCAGGCCGTCGAGGTGCTCCAGCAGGCGGTCGAGCTGGGCGTCAACCACATCGACACCGCCTCCTTCTACTTCTCCGCCCTGCGCTCCGCGAACGAGCTGATCAACACCGCGCTCGCCCCCTACCCGGACGACCTGGTCATCACCACCAAGGTCGGGCCCGGGCGCGACCCGTCTGGTGCCTTCCTCAGGGCCCACACCAAGGACGAGCTGCGCGGCCAGGTCGAGGAGAACATCCGCCAGCTCGGCCTGGACCGCCTCGAGGTGGTCAACCTCCGGATCGGCACCGGCCTCGAACGCGGCGAGGGCTCCCTCAAGGAGCAGTTCGCGGCGCTCGCCGAACTGCGGGAGGAGGGCCTCATCCGGCACCTGGGCGTCTCCAACATCGGCCCCGAGCACCTGGAGGAGGCGCTGGACATCGCGCCCGTGGTGTGTGTGCAGAACCAGTACGGGCTGACCACCCGCCGGGAGGACGACGCGATCCAGCAGGCCTGCGCCGAGCGCGGCATCGCCTTCGTCCCCTTCTTCGCGGTGGGCGGCGGCCCCGCCGGTGTCACGGCCGCCGCCGACGCCCCCCAGGCCGCGGCGGACCGGGCCGTCGCCGAGGTGGCCGCCCGCCACGGCGCCTCGCCCTCCCAGATCCGCCTGGCCTGGACCCTCCACCAGGGCCCCAACGTGCTGGCCATCCCCGGCACCGGCAACCCGGCGCACCTGCGGGAGAACGTGGCGGCCGCCGCCCTGCGCCTGACCGCGGAGGACTTGGCCCTGCTCGGCTAGGACGGCCACAATGGGGCGCCATGAGTGAGAACGGGCGCGCGGCGAGCCGGACGGCGGTACTGGTCTGCCAGGGGCGGGCGGCCGCGGACGGCAGGACGGACACCGACCGGTTCGCCGACCCGGTGGCGGCGCGGCTGCTGCGCGGCGCGGAGCGCACGCCCGTGGAGCAGGTCCGCGCGTCCGCGCAGCCCGCCGGGTGGGGCGAGCGCATGGCGTACGAGAAGGTGCGGGCGTGCGCGGAGCTGATGGTGCCGCGGACCGTCGCGATCGACGAGGCGCTGGGCGCGCGCGGGGCCGGCCAGTTGGTGGTCCTCGGCGCCGGGCTGGACACGCGCGCGTGGCGGCTGGCCGGCCTGGCGCGGACCGACGTGTGGGAGGTCGACCACCCGGCCTCCCAGCAGGACAAGCGCGCCCGCCTCGCCGAAGCGGAGCCCGCCCTCGCCGCCCGCTCCGTCCGCTTCGTGCCGGTCGACTTCGCCGTCGACGACCTCGGTGCGGCGCTGGACGCCGCCGGGCACGACCCGGCCGCGCCGACCACCTGGCTGTGGGAGGGCGTCGTGCCCTACCTCACGCGCGACCAGGTGCACGCCACGGTCGCGGCCCTGGCCGCCCGTACGGCCCCGGGCAGCGCACTCGTCGTCAACTACCAGGCGCCCTCGACCCGGGCGGCGCTGGGGCGGCTGCTGGCCCGCGTGCTCCGCGGCTCCGCCACCTCCGGCGAGCCCTGGCGGTCGCTGTGGCGGCCGGAGCGCATGGCGGCGCTGCTCGCGGAACACGGCCTGGCCGTCACCTCGGACCGCAGCCTCCTCGACCTCGCCCACGACATCGGCAGCCCGACCCGCGGCGGCACGTCCCTGGCGTCCGGCCGGGTGGCCGTCGCCACGGCCTGACCGGAGCGACGGGCCGGGCGCCGCGGCCGCCCCGCGGGGACGGCGGCTATCCCTGCGCCCGGAACGCGTCGGCGTGGTCGGTGACGAAGGCGCGCAGGGTGCGGGGCGCGCTTCCGGTGAGCGCGGCGACGTCTTCGGACCGCCAGGCCGCGTCACCCTCGGCGATCAGGGCGAAGACCTGGGCGTTGGAGGCGGCGACCGCCTCGGGCAGCCCGGCCCGCACCATCAGCTCCCGGTGCCGGTCGGGCGTGAGCCGGCGGTAGGCGATCGCGCGGCCCAGCGCGCGGGTCAGCTCGGCGGCCACGTCGGCGTAGCCGACGAGTTCCGGGCCGGTCAGCAGGTAGGTCCGCCCGGCGTGGCCGGCGGGCGCGGCCGCCACCGCGGCGGCGGCCGCGGACACGTCCCGCGCGTCGACCATGCCGAAGAAGCCCTCGCCGGTCGACATCGCGAACTCGCCGGTCTGCCGGATCGCCGGGGCCACGAGGAACAGGTTCTGCATGAGCAGGTTCGGCGCGAGCAGCGTGAAGGGCAGCCCGCTCGCCCGCACGTGGGCCTCGATGCGCGCGTGGTCGCGCCGGCGGTCGACGGGGGAGTCCGCGGTGGCCCGGTGGTTGGTGATCTTCACCAGGTGCCGCACGCCCTGCCGGACGGCGCTGTCGATGACCGCGATCTCCTGGGCCGGCACCGACGGGCTGATGAGCAGCAGCGTGTCGGCGCCGCGCGCGGCCGCGTCGAGGGTGTCCGTCCGGTCGAAGTCGCCCACGGCGAGCTCGGCGCCGCGCCAACTGCCGTCCTGCGGGGCGCGGGAGATGTCGCGTACCAGAGCCCGCACGGGAAGGCCCCGCGCGGCCAGCAGCCGTACCGCCTCGGTGCCGATCGTGCCCGTCGCCCCGGTGACCAGGATCATGGTGCCTCCGCTGTCGGCGCCGGGACGGTCGGTCCGCTGCCCGGCGTGATGAGTGATCACCTCCAGCCTGCACAGCGACGGTTTCGTTTGTGAAGTAGGCACCGGTTGGATATACAGATACCCGATGGATACCGACTCGACGACCGTCTACGCGAAGGACTGCCCGTCACGCACCGTCCTGGGCGTGCTGGCGAACAAGTGGTCGCTCTACGTCCTGGGCGTCCTCGGCCGGTACGACCGGCCGCTCCGCTTCACCGAGGTGCGCCGCCGGGTCGAGGGCGTCACCCAGAAGTCCCTCACCCATGCGCTGCGCAACCTCGAACGCGACGGCCTGGTCCGCCGGACCGTCTACCCGACGGTGCCACCCCGGGTCGAGTACGCCCTCACCGCACTGGGGCGCGAGGCGGAGACGCTCACCACGGCCGTCGCCGACTGGTCCCGGACCCGTGCCGACCGCGTCCACCAGGCCCGTGCGGCCTACGACTCCCGCCCCGCCGACGGGAGTTGACGCACCCGAAACCCGGACCCGCACCCCGCACCCGAACCCCGGGCCCGCACCCGCCCGCGCTCAGCCGGCGTCGCGTTCCGGCGCGGTCAGCGCGGCCAGGTCGCGGCGGTTGGCGCCGCCGGTCTTGGCCAGGAGGTTGGCGACATGGCGCTCGACCGTGCGCGGGGAGATGTGCAGGGCGGCGGCGATCTCGCGGTTGGTGCGGTGCCGGGCGAGCTGCACCAGCACCTCGTGCTCGCGGACGGTGACGCCCATGAGCCACAGCCGGCGGGGGACGCCGGCGCTGCCGTGGCGGCGCTGGCGGACGGGTTCGCCCAGGCCGCGCAGGAGATCGCGGCAGTGCCGGGCGGCGGAGTGGATGCCGTGCGCGGTGAAGAAGGACTCGCCCTCCTGGAGGGAGCGGGCCGGGTCGCCCCAGCGGTCGCGGGCGGCGGCCGGGGCGACCAGGAGCAGGCCGAGGTGGCGGGCGAGCGGGAAGGGCGCGGAAGCGGCGAGCGCCTGGGCGAGGGCCTGTTCGGCGCCCGCGGTATCGCCCGCGCGCCCGGCCAGCACCGCCCGGCTGAGGTGCACGAACTGGCTGTTCCAGGGCAGCCGGCCGGCCGCATGCCGCGCGACCGCGTCGTGGTCGGCCCGGGTCGCGGCGCCGTGCACCGTCTCCACCAGCAGCCCGAGGCCGTACTGCCCGCACAGGTAGGACGGCGTGGCGGCGCCGGTGCCGTCCAGGCCCTTCAGGTGGGTGCGGGCGGCGGCGGTGGCGCCGTGCAGCAGCGCGCAGACGGCGAGGCCCAGCCCGGTGACGAGCGGGACCTCGTCCTTCCGGGCGCCCCGCCACCGGTCGAAGTCGGCCAGCGCGGAGCGCAGTTCGGCCTGCCGGCCGCGGTGGGCGGGTACCAGCGCCCGGACCGCGAGGGCGTAGCTGCCCAGCGCGGGCAGGCGCAGCCGGGCGATGTCGCGCCAGGCGGCGGCGAGCAGTTCCTCGGCGTCGGCGAAGCGGGCGCGCAGCAGTGCGTCGACGGCCAGCGCGAGGCGCAGGTGGCAGTCCTCCACGACGGCGCCACCGGCCTCGAACCGGCCGCGGGCGCCGGTGAGCAGCAGCGCCTCGGGCGCGGGCACATGGGCGCCGCCGGTGAGCAGCTCGGGGCGCGCGCCGGGTGCCGCGGCCGGGCCACGAGGGGCGGCCACGGCCACGTGTGCGGCCACGTCCGGTGCCGCCGTGGCCCGTTCGCCGCGCTGGCGGGCGGCGGGCCCGTACGGTCCCGGCCGGCGCGGGCGGGGGGTGAGCGGGGTGACTGTCGCGGACCGGGCGGGCGCCCGCACCGGTGCCGGGCCGCCACCTGGTGCGACGCAGGCCCGGTCCTCGCCCTCGCGCGGCGCGTGGAGCGGCCGCCACGGGGCGGGCACCAACCCGCCGGGCGCCGCCCCGGCGAGCACCGGACCGCGCAGCAGCTCGGTGACGGCCAGCGGGTTGCCGCCGCTCTGTCGGAACACCGTGTCGCACAGGCCCGCGGGCACCGGCCTGCCCTGCGCCCCCAGGAGCGCGGCCACCAACTCCGCCGTGGCCGACCGGTCCAGGCGCGCCAGGGGCAGCAGCGCGGCCGGGTCGCGCCGCCGGGCGTAGTGCGCGAGGTCCGCCGCCGGGCCGGGTACGTCGCGCAGGGTGCCGATGACCGCGACCGCCTGGCCGGCAAGGTTGTCCACGAGGTACTCCAGGGCCGCCAGCGTGTGCGGGTCGGCGTCGTGGAGGTCCTCCAGGACCAGGACGTACGCGTCCGCGGGCGCCGCCGCCAGGACCCGCAGCACCGCCTCGCCGTGCAGGTACGGTTCCGCGGGGACCGCCGCCGGCAGCAGCGCGCCGCGCCGCCAGTCCGGGACGAGCCGGCCGAGCATTCCCGCGTACGGTTCCAGCCGGGGCGGCGGCGACCAGCCGGTACGGGCCAGCCCGAGCAGCGCCTCGGCGAACGGCCGCAGGGCGGGGCAGCCGGCCGGCCCGGACCGGACCGCGCGGCCGCGCAGCACACCGACGCCCGCGGCCTGCGCGGCGGCGGCCGCCCGTTCGGCCAGCCGCGACTTGCCGACGCCGCCTTCACCCGTCACGAACACCGCGCCGCCGTCCCCGGCCGAGGCGGCCGCGACCAGGTCGCACAGCGCGCCCGACTCGGCCTCCCGGCCCACCAGACGCGCCGGACGCCTGCTCCCGAAGCGGGGCTCACCCATGCCCGGCACCGGCTGTGCCCTTTGCCCCGGCCGAGGGCCGCACGGGCCGACCCGGGCCTGCCCCGCGGGTCCTGACGCGGCGCCAGGAGCCGCGTGCGCTGCATGGTGGAACGGTCCCCACAAGCCTGCTCCGGTCATCAGCAGTCGTTAAGAACGATCACCGGGATAATAGCTGAGATGAATGGCGCGGTCGTGGGGCGGCGCAGGCGGTCACAGGCGTGGTGGTCACAGGCGCGGACGGTCACAGGCGTGGACCGCACCCCCCTGAGGTGCGGCCCACGCGAGCGGCGCTGATCAGTTGATGGAGCAGTCCGAACACAGCGTCGTGTCGCAGCAGCTGAACGACCACTGCCAGCTTCCGCCGACGACCGAGCCGCCCTGTGCGACGTCGGCGATGTCGATCGAGCTGACCGGGCTGAAGCCGGTCGTCGTCCCGGCCGGGGCGTATTCCTTCCAGGAGCGCACGACGGCGTTGTCCATGTCCATGAGTCGACCTCTCTCTTCGGTGGTGCCGGATGGGGAACCGCAACATCGCCGGGAATCCCCGGCGCATGCGCGCTTGGTCGACCCGCGGGCCCGGGCGCCTGCGCGGGCCCGCGGATCTCAGACCGGGGGAGGGGGTGCCAGCAGCAGGACCGGAGCCACCCGTCCGGGAGCGGCGATCCGGAGCAGCCCGTGGCCGATCCCGGCCAGCCCGGTCATGAGCCCGGGCGTCGCGATCCCGCCCGGTGTCCCGCAGACCGGCCCGTCCCGCTCGATCCGCCGCACGACGGCCGCCGCGTCCCGCGACCACGCGCCGTCCGCGGCCATGCCGTCCGATGCGGCGGCGGCGAGCAGTTCGAGGTTGCCCAGGGCGCCGTGGCACAGGCTGTCGTTGCGGTGCCGCCCGAAGCGGGCGGTGCTGTCCAGCGCCCGCCGCAGGTCCGCGCGGCTGTCCGCCAGGGCGTCCGCCGCGCCGGTCCCCGCACACCTGCGCAGCACCGAGGCCCTGGCCAGACCGACCCCGGGCGCGCCGTGGCACCAGGAGTGCTGGCCGCCCGGCTCCGCCCTGCGGTGGTCCGGCCAGTTGTCCAAGGCGGCGTCGTACGCGCCGTGTTCGTAGCCGAACGCACGCAGGCCCGTGGTGCGGGCGGCCTCGTCGCCGGTGCGCGCGGCGTACGACAGCAGGGCCCAGCCGGCGCCCGCGGCGCCGTGGGAGAAGCCGAGCAGCGGGCGCGGCGCCGTACCCGGCCAGCCGGCACCGGCGCCGGCCGGCACCGCGCCCGCGACGAGCGCCTCGGCGCAGCGCTCCGCCAGCCGGCGCGCCGCGGCCCCGTGCCCGGCACCGCCGGACAGGGCCTCGGCGACCGCGAGACAGCCCGCGGTGCCGCTGATCACGTCGTGGGCGACGCCACCCGACACGCGCTCCCGGGCATGGTCCAGCAGGGGTGCGACCAGGGCCCCGGCGGAGGTGTCGCCGAGCAGCGCGGAACAGCAGGCCAGCGCGTACGCCACCCCGCTCATACCGGTGAACGCCCCCACGGCCGCCTCGGCTTCGTGCGGGCCGCCGCCGTCGAGCACCTCCCGCGCGTACCCGGTGACCGGGTCCAGGGCCCGCCGGGCCAGGTCGGCGTGGGCCGGCTCGCCGGTGACGCCGGCGAGTTGCGCCAGGAACAGGGCGATGCCCGCGTACCCGTTGTACAGGTCGACGCCCAGCGGCCGTACGGACCAGCGCGACTCCTGCCACAGGTCGAGCCCGAGCCAGCCGAGCCGCCCTGCCGCGCCGGGCGCTCCGGGACCGGCGAACGCCGACGCCTCGAGGCGGTCCGCGACGGCGCGCGCGGCCTTAAGCGCCCGCGCGGCCAACTCCGCGGGCACGGCGCCGGGTTCGGGCCCGGCGCCGTCAGGCGCGGGGGCGCTGTCGGCCGGGCGCGGCGCGGCGCCGTCGGTCCGGGTGGCCAGGTGCGCCGCGACGATCCACCCCTGGTCGGCGAGGTCGCGCTCGCCCATCCCGGCCAGGGTGCGCCCGACCCGCTCCGCGCCGGACTCCGGCAGCAGGCCCGCGATGACCGTGCCGCTCGCCGCGCGCACGTCGCGGGAGCCGGCGCGGGCGGTGAACAGCGGGACGTCGCCCGCCCACAGGTCGGCCACCTCGTGCCGGACCAGCCGGGCCCGGGCCGGGTCGGCGGCGGCCCTGGCCCACAGCACGCCGAACACCTGGTCCCGGTCGAGCGCGTCGCGCAGCGCGTCCGGGTGCGTGGTCTCGGCGAGCAGGGTGGCGTACTCGTGGGTGGGCCGCGGGATGATGCGCGCGGGGTCGTCCGTGAAGCGGGCCAACACGCCGTCCGCCGCGAGGAGTTCGGTGCGTGCGGCGGCGAGCGCCTGGTACCCCTCGCGGTAGCCGGCCAGCAGCGGGGCCGCGTAGCGCACGGCGTCCAGGTCGGTGCCGTCCAGCCGGGGCCGGTTGCGGACCTCGCCGAGCACGGGCCGCACCCGCTCCACGCGCATCGTGTCGGTGCCCGCCCCGGCGAAGTCCGCGACCCGGTACGGCAGCGCCGCGTCCTGGTCGCCGCCCATGCCGCCCGCGTCGAACGCCTGCCCGTCGGCGCCGATGACGACGGACGGCAGCAGGCCGACCCGGCCCACCGACTCGCGGTAGGCCGTCACCGCCGGGTCGCCGTCCAGCGTCGGGCTGCCGTAGGTGCGGGGGAGGTCGGCGCAGAACAGCGACTCGAGGTCGATCGGGACCGGCTGGTCGCCGACCGCGATGAGGTTCTCGAAGTGGAAGTCGACGCCGCCCAGGGTGTGCAGCAGCGCGAGCAGCACGCCCTGGCGGTGGAAGTACCGGGTCGCGGCGGCGGCGTCCGCGCACGGCGCCGGGTGGACGAACCCGACCCAGCCGTGGCCGCCGCGGTCGAGGACGGGGAGCGTCATCAGCCGGGACCGCGCCGGCAGCCGCCCGTTGTACCACTCGACGGCGTCGTTGAAGTGCCGGTGCATGCGCGGCGGCCGGGGCTTGTAGACCGCGCGGGCGCCGGAGGCGAAGGCGGCGACGCCCACCGAGCGGCCGCCGTCGTGCGGGTCGCCCTTGGCCGGCTCGAACGAGGCGAGGGCGCCGGGGTCGGCGCCGCCGAACAGCCGGCGCACCAGCTCCGGCCGGTCGTCGGCGAGCCGCCGCAGGAACTCGGCGTGCACCGCGGCCACTTGGGCGGCGGTGTCGACCAGCAGCCGGGCCAGTACGGCGTACTCGTCGAGGAGTTCGGCCAGCGGCTCCGGGCGGCGGAAGTGCCGGACGAACGAGCCGAAGCGCGCCTCGGGGGTCTCGCCCTCCAACCGGCCGGTGACGCGCAGGACGTTCAGTTCGAGGACGAGCACCCGGGCGGACAGGCGGACCAGGCGCCGGGCGGCGTCGGCGCGGACGGCCTCCCTGACCACGGCGCGGTCCGCGGCGGCAAACGGCCCGGCGGGCCCGGCGCCATCGGCCGCAGCGTCGAAGCGGCGCAGGGCCTCGCGGACGAACGGCGCGACGACGCGGGCGAAGCCGCGCTGCCATCCGCCGGGCCCGTCCCCGTCGAGCGTGTCGGGGTCGTCGGGGGCGTCGTGCGCGGCCGAGGCCGCCACCCGTTCGACGTCCAGCGCCCACGCGGGCTTGGCCGCGCCGCACCGGCGGGCGAGGCGCTCGGGCGGTTCGGCGAGCAGCGCCCGCAAGGCGCGCGGGGTGCCGCCGTACTCGGCCGTCTGGCGCTCCAGCGCGTCTGCGGCCAGCTCGCGGAAGGCGTCGCGCCAGCGCCGGAAGCGGATGTCGGCCACGGCCGCCCGGTCGGCGTCCTCGGGGTCCTCGGGGTCCTCGGCGTCCTCGGGGTGCGAAGCGTCGCCGGTGCCGCCGGCGTCCTCGGTGTCCGGCCACCCGGCGGCGGCGCGCTCGTCCAGGCGGAGCGCGCGCACCCACCAGGCCCCGGTCAGCGCCGACCTGCCGCGCCGCTCCCACGGCATGGCGAGCGGGCGGTCGGCGGTCGGCCCGGTTGTCGGCACCATGCTGGCCTTCCTCGTCCTCGGTCCGGTTTCCCGGCCACGAGTCGACCGCGAGCCGCGGCCGCGCCGCATGCGCGCCCACCACCCACATTCATCCCGCGCGCACGGCCGGCAGGTCCCCGCCCGGCGCGGAAACATGGGTGCGCACCACCCACCCCGCCCCGCCTGGTCGCGGGTTCAAACGGTGCCCGCGTCCGCGAACTGGTCGGCGACGGTGCGCGGTTCGCGGCCCAGCAACGCGCCGAGCAGCGGATCGACCGCCGCGAAGCGGCCTTCCCGGGCCGCCTGGAAGGTGGTGAGCGTCATCCGGGCCATCGCCTCCGGGGTGCCGGCGGCGGTCCGGGCCGCGATCCACGCCTCGTCGCCGGTGGTGACACGTGTGACCGTACGGCCACTGGCCTTCGACGCGAGGGCGGCGACGTCGTCGAACGTGAGGGCCTGACGCGCCGTCAGGGTGACCGGGCCGTCGACGGTCCGGTCACCGGCGAGGAGGGCCGCGGCCGCCTCGGCGGCATCGGCCCGGTCGGTCCAGGACACGGGCCCGTCCGCCGGGGCCGTGATGGTGCCGGTCCGCTGCCACGGGCCGAGCAGCCAGGCCAGGCTGTGGGCGTAGAAGCCGTTGCGCAGCGCGGTCCAGGCGACACCCGAGGCCGCCAGGAGCCGTTCGGTGGCGGCGTGGTCGCGGGCCGGGGGGAAGGGGCTGTCGGCGCCGGCGCCCTGGTGGCTGGTGTAGAGGATGCGCCGGGCGCCGGCCGCGACGGCGGCCTCGATCCCGGCGCGGTGCAGTGCGACGGCGTCGGCGTGCGGGTCGTTGGAGGAGACGAGCAGGACCTGCTCGGCCCCCTCGAAGGAGTGGCGCAGCGCGGCCGGGTCCTCGTAGGAGCCCTGGCGCACGCGCACGCCCCGGTCGGCGAAGTGCCGGGCCCGCTCGACGTCGCGCACGCTGACGCCGATCCGCTCGGCGGGTACGCGCGTGAGGAGGTGCTCGACGGTGGCGCCGTTGAGGGCGCCGGTCGCGCCGGTGACGACAATCATGGGTTTCCCTTTCGTTTCCGCGGCGCGCCGGGCGCCCGGCCGGTGTCAGCTCGCGCGCAGCAGCGGCAGGAGGATGTCGTCGACGAGGTGCGCGACGAACGCTTCGTCGCAGGGCGCGCCCGCGACCACGACGCGGTGGACGATCACCGCCGGCGCGACCTCGGCGAAGAGCTCCGCGGCCCGGGGGGACAGCCGCTCGCCGTGGCGGGCCGCCCTGCGCAGCGGCTCGCCGGTCATGGCGGCCTCGTCCCGGCGCCGGATGCGCCGCATCTCCTCCGCGAGCCGGGGATCGCCGCGCATTCCGGCGAACAGCGCTCCCAGCAGGCCGATCTCCTGCTCGGCGATCTGCCGGCCCAGCCAGCCGACGAGCGCGAGCAGATCGCCGCGGAGGTCTCCCGCGGCGGGCTCGGGCGGCACGGCCGGCGAGCGGTACTCGACCGCGGCCGCGACCAGCGCGGCCTTGTCCCGGTGGCGGCGGTAGATCGTCGTCTTCGCCGCCCCGGAACGGCTCGCGACCGCCTCCATGGACAACTGCTCGTAGCCCACCTCGGTCAGCAGCGCCAAGGTCGCCTCGTAGATGGCCACGTTCCGGCTGCTGTCGCGCGGCCGTCCCGTCGCGCCCGCCCGGCCCGGACCGCCCGCTGCCTCCGCCACACCCGCTCCCTACTTTCGCTACGCTACCGTTGCGTATCGAAAGTACCCCGCCGCCGCCTCCCACGGCAACCCGTCCGCGCCCCGCCCGCCCCCTGGCCGGAGTTGCAGGGCTGCCTGGCGCTGCTCAGCATGGTGAGGAGTGGACCGCCGCCCGCCCCGCCGTCCGACGGCCCGTCCGGCACCCGCCGAGCGAAGGACCACCGACATGGCCACCAGGAACCCCCGCCGAGCCGTACCGCCGTGGCCCCGGCTGCGGGTCGCGGAGTGGGAGGACACGCGCGAGACGCTGCACATGTGGGTCCAGATCGTGGGCAAGGTCCGGCTGGCTCATGCGCCCCTGCTCAACCACTGGTGGCAGGTGACGCTCTACGTCAGCCCGCGCGGGCTGACCACCTCCGCGGTGCCCTGCGGCGGCGAGTTCTTCGACATCGAGTTCGACTTCGTGGACCACGTGCTGCGCCTGCGCAGCAGCGACGGCGGCCTGCGCACCGTCCCCCTGGAGTCGATGCCGGTCGCGGAGTTCGCCGCGCGCGTCAGCCGGGCGCTGGAGGAACTGGACCTGCACACCACCATCCAGGACCACCCCAACGAGGTCGAGCCGGCGATCCCCTTCTCGCAGGACCACCGCCACCACACCTACGACCCGCGCGCGGCGCACCTGTTCTGGCGCCAACTCCTCCAGGCCGACCGCGTGATGGGCGCCTTCCGGGCCCGCTTCGTCGGCAAGGCCAGCCCGGTGCACTTCTTCTGGGGCGCCATGGACCTGGCGTGCACCCGCTTCTCCGGCCGCCGCGCCCCCCGGCACGCCGGAGGAGCCCCGAACTGCGGCGACTGGGTCATGGTGGAGGGCTACTCGCACGAGCTGAGCAGCTGCGGCTTCTGGCCGGGCGGCGGCGAGGAGGGCGCCTTCTACTCCTACGCCTATCCCGAACCGCCCGGCTACGCCGACCGCCGCGTCACACCCTCGGACGCTTTCTACAGCCGCGAGCACGGGCAGTTCCTGCTCCCGTACGAAGCGGTGCGCACCGCCGACGACCCGGACGCGGCCCTCACCGGCTTCCTCCAGAGCACCTACGAGGCCGCCGCGGACGGCGCCGGGTGGGACCGGGCAGCCCTGGAGGCCGACCCGGAGCGCTGGGGGTAGGCCGTCCGGTGGATGTTGCGGCCCGCTACCGCTTGGCGGGGCGGGCGCGGGGCAGGGGGGACCGTATGGACCACTCACAAGCGCCGGTGCTGGAGGCCGTGGCGGCGTACCACGCCGAGGGACAACTGCCGTTCACCCCGCCGGGGCACAAGCAGGGCCGCGGCGCCGACCCGCGCCTGCGCGCGGTGCTGGGGGAGGAGGTCTTCCGCGCGGACGTCCTCGCGACCGGCGGGCTGGACGACCGCACGTCCTCCGGGCACGTCCTGCTGCGCGCCGAGGCGCTGATGGCCGACGCCGTCCGCGCCGACCACACCTTCTTCTCCACCTGCGGCAGTTCGCTGTCGGTCAAGGCCGCCATGCTCGCGGCCGCGGGCCCGCACGAGAAGCTGGTCGTCAGCCGCGACGCGCACAAGTCCGTGGTCTCGGGGCTGATCCTGGCCGGCATCCGCCCGGTGTGGGTGGAGCCCCAGTGGGACCCCGGGCTGCACCTCGCCCACCCGCCGTCCCCCGCGTCCTATGAGGCGGCCTTCGAGGAACACCCGGACGCCCGGGGCGCCTTGGTGACCAGCCCGACGCCGTACGGGACGACCGCCGACCTGGCGGAGATCGTCCGGATCGGCCACGCGCGGGACCTGCCGGTGATCGTCGACGAGGCGTGGGGCGCGCATCTGCCCTTCCACCCCGACCTGCCGACCTGGGCGATGGACGCGGGCGCGGACCTGTGCGTGACGTCCGTGCACAAGATGGGCGCCGGCTTCGAGCAGGGTTCCGTCTTCCACCTCCGAGGCGGCCGGATCACGCCCGCGACCCTGGCGGCGCGCGCGGACCTGCTCGGCACCACCAGCCCGTCGGTGCTGCTGTACGCGGGGCTGGACGGCTGGCGGCGCCAGATGGTCGAGCAGGGAGCGGAACTGCTCGACCGGGCGCTGACGCTGGCCTCGCAGGTCCGCGCCACCGTCGAGGGCATCGACGGCCTGCACGTCCACGGGCGGGACGACTTCTGCGGCCCCGGCCGCGGCCACGACCTGGACCCGTTGCAGGTGTTCGTCGACGTCTCCGGGCTCGGCGTGAGCGGCTACCAGGCCGCCGACTGGCTGCGCGCGCACCACCGGATCAACCTGCACGTGTCCGACCACCGCCGGGTCAGCGCCCAGTTCACCCACGCCGACGACGCCGGGACCGCCGACCGGCTGGTGGGCGCGCTGCGCGACCTCAGCCGCCGGGCCGGCCGCACGGAGGGCCTGGAGCGCGACCACCGGCAGGTGGCGGTGCCCGCGCCGGAGCGGTTGCGGCTGGAGCAGGCGATGCTGCCGCGGGACGCGTTCTTCGGCCCCGTCGAGTCCGTGCCGAGCGAGGCCGCGGCCGGCCGGGTCGTGGCGGAGATGCTCACGCCCTACCCCCCGGGCATCCCCGCGGCCCTGCCCGGCGAGCGCTTGGACGAGGCCGTGGTGCGCTACCTGCGCACCGGTGTCGCCGCGGGCATGGTCGTGCCCGACGCCGCCGACGGCTCCCTGGGCACGATCCGGGTGGTGGCCGACAGCTGAGGGGGCGGCGCACCCCGTGGCCGTCCGGGGCGTTACGGCCGGTCGGCCGTTTGGCCCGGGGCACAGCGGTTAGGCGTCGGAGTGTGCTTCGGAACGGCAGGCGCACGAGGCCGTGGACAGCCCTCCGCGCTGCCCGCGGGCCCCCGCCGAGGGGCCGCCACTCCCCGCCGTCCGAAGGATGCGTCTCATGCGCCAGCGCCGTTCCGCCACCCCGCACGAGGAGCCGGCCGAGTCCGCCGACCTGCTGCGCCGCCTGTCGACCGCCGGGCCCGAGCAGCGCGAGGCGCTGCGCGAGCGGCTGGTCGTCGTGTGGATGCCGATGGCCCACCGGCTCGCCGGGCGCTATCGCGGTCGCGGCGAGTCGCTGGAGGACCTGCGGCAGGTGGCCGCCCTGGGCCTGGTCAAGGCGGTGCGCCGGTACGACCCGGTGCGCGGGCACGCCTTCCCGAGCTTCGCGGTGCCCACGATCGACGGTGAGCTCAAGCGCCACTTCCGCGACTACGTCTGGAGCGTGCATGTGCCGCGCGCCGTGAAGGAACTGCGCGCCCGGGTGCGTACGGCCTGCCGTGAGCTCGGCACGGACGACCCGGGGGCGGTCGCCGCGCACACCGCGCTGCCCGAGGGCGCGGTGCAGGAGGCGATCGCGTCGATGGACGAGTTCTCCACCCTGTCCCTGGACCACCGCGTCCACGACGGCACGGCCACGCTCCACGACGTCGTGGGTGCCACCGACCCGGCGTTGGAGACGGTCGAGCGACGGGAGGCGGTCCGGCCGGGCATGGGCGCGCTCACCGAGCGTGAACGCATGCTGCTGTACCTGCGCTACTTCAGGGACATGAAGCAGGCCGACATCGGGGAACTGCTGGGCATCTCCCAGATGCACGTCTCCCGGCTGCTGAACGAGATCTGCGCGACGCTGCGGGCGGGCATGTCGGGCGACGCGCCCGCCGCCGGCTGACTGCCGGCACACGCCCCGTACGGCGCCGCTGTCCGCGGCGCTCCGCCGTCACGCCCGGTCGGCGGCCGCCCCGGCGTGGAGGTGCTCGAGGGCGTCGAGCACGACGGTGCGCCGGTACCAGGACTTCCAGGCCGCGGCGTCGGCGGCCAGTTCCAGCAGCTCGGTCCGCTGGCCGCCGGTGAGCACGTGCGCGGTGTGCGGGTGCCGGACGGACAGCACGCCGATGGGCGGCCCGCCGGGCGCGATCAGGGGCGCGGCGTGCAGGGTCTGCGGGGCCGCCGCGCCGGTGGCCCGCCCCACGCGCCCCCGGTCCGCGGGCAGGGCCGCCTCCACCGCGGTGACCAGGCCGTCCGCGGTCAGGGCCCGGCCCACGACCGACGCGGTGCCGGTCAGGTGGGCGCAGGCGTCGATCTCCGCCGGGGTGTGGCCGCGTTCGGCCTCCAGGACGAGCACGCCGCCGCGTGCGGGGTCGACGAGATGGATCATGGCGCCGGGCGTCGCGGTGAGCCGGGACGCCTCGTCGACCGCTGCCTGCAGGGCCCTGGTCCGCTCCAGCGGGCCGACCCCGCGAGCGGTGAGGAACGGCGCGCCCGGCGGCGGGGTGCGGCGCCGGCCGGGGAACCAGGGGCCCTCGGGCGGGGGAGCGGGCGCGGTGGTGACGGCGGAGGCGAGTGACCTTCCCGTGTGGAGCGCGCTGTGGCAAACGGCGCGCGGGCTGTCGGCCGCGCGGCCCGGGCGACCGGGTGAACTCGCCGCGCACATCCGCCCATTCGGGGTATCCGGCGGTCCGGCGCCGGCGGGCCGGGCGGATACACCTGGTCCCATGTCCGTCGGCGAGGGCGGAGAAGGGAGCGGGTGGCGGATGACTTCGGACGGGCGCCGGAACGGCAACCACACGTCGGCGCGGGAGACCGCGCTGACCGGCGTCGCGGTGCTCGACCGGCGCCTTCCGCTGGCGGAAGGCGCCAAGTCGCTGCTGCGGAAGGCGTTTCCGGACCACTGGAGTTTCCTGCTCGGCGAGTTGGCGCTCTACAGCCTGGTCGTCCTGGTCCTCACCGGCACCTGGCTCACGCTGTTCTTCCAGCCGGGCACGAAGCAGACGCCGTACCACGGTTCGTACGCGCCGCTCGACGGCCTGCCGGTCTCCGCCGCCTACGACTCGACCCTCCACATCAGCTTCGAGGTGCGCGGCGGCCTGCTGATCCGTCAGATGCACCACTGGTCCGCCCTGGTCTTCGTCGCCGCGATCGGCGTCCACCTGCTGCGGAACTTCTTCACCGGGTCCTTCCGCCGGCCGCGCGAGATCAACTGGATGATCGGCGCGACGCTGTTCCTGCTGGCGATGCTGGAGGGCTTCTGCGGCTATTCGCTGCCGGACGACCTGCTGTCCGGAACGGGGCTGCGCACCGCGAACACCATCGTGATGTCGATCCCGGTGGCCGGCACCTACCTGGCACTGCTGCTGTGGGGCGGCTCCTATCCGGGCACGCTGCTCAACAGCCGCCTCTACATCCTGCATGTGCTGTTCCTGCCCGGGGTGTTGATCGCTCTGGTGACCGTCCACCTGGTCCTCGTCGTGTACCACAAGCACACCCAGTGGAGCGGGCCCGGGCGGACCAACCGCAATGTCGTCGGGCAGCCGATGTTCCCGCAGTTCATCGCCAAGACCGGCGGGCTCTTCCTGCTGGTGACGGGTGTGCTGGCGGTGCTGGGCGCCCTCGTCCAGATCAACCCCGTATGGGAGTACGGCCCCTTCCGCGCCGACCAGGTGAGCACCGACGCCCAACCCGACTGGTACGTGGGGTTCCTGGAGGGCGCGCTGCGGCTGATGCCGCCCTGGGAGAGCGCGGTCGGCGGGCACACGGTCATGTGGAACGTCCTGCTGCCGGCACTGGTGCTGCCCGGGCTGCTGTCCGCGGTGCTGGTCGGCTACCCCGTCTTCGAGCGCTGGGTGACCGGCGACCGCGGTGAGCACCACCTGTGCGACCGGCCGCGCGACCGCCCGTTCCGTACCGGCCTCGGCGTGGCCGCGATCGTCTGGTACGCGGTGCTCCTGGCGGCCGGCGGCAACGACGTCAGCGCGTACGCCTTCCACCTGTCGGTGAACGCGCTGACCTGGATCTTCCGGGTCGCGGTGTTCGCCGGCCCGGTGATCGCCTTCGTCGTCACCCGCAGACTGTGCCTGGCCCTCCAGACGCACGAGCACAAGGCCCTCACCGAGGGCGTGCCGACCGGCGACGTCGAGCAGACCGTCTACGGCGGGATGCGGCCGGTGCACGTACCGGCCGACCCCGTGCGGCGATACCGGTTCGTCGTACGCGACCTGCCCCGGCCGGCGCCGCCGCCCGACGACGGGGCGCCGTACCGGGCACGGCTGCGGTCCGCCCTCAGCCGCTGGTACTACACCCGCCGCGTGGAGCTTCCCGCGACGGCCGAGGAGCGGCGCCGCGCCGACGAGGCGCTGGCCGACCCCGAACGGAGGCAGCGGTGACGCGCACCGGCCAAGACCCCGCGAAGGCGCGGACGGACGGGGACCTTCAGCCGCCGGCCGAGCAGCCGGCGGACCGGGGCAGCACGCTGGGCAACCGCCTGCTGAACTACGCCACCACCACCGACCACAAGGTCATCGGCAACATGTACATGGTCACGGCGTTCTGCTTCTTCCTGTTCGCCGGTCTGCTGGCGATGGGGATGCGGGCCGAACTGGCCCGGCCCGGACTCCAGTTGTGGAGCGCCGAGCAGTACAACCAGCTGGTCACGATCCACGGCACGATCATGATGCTGCTGTTCGCGACACCGATGTTCGCCGGGTTCGCCAACGCCGTCATGCCGCTCCAGATCGGCGCCCCCGACGTGGCCTTCCCCCGGCTGAACGCGCTGACCTACTGGCTCTACCTCTTCGGCGGCCTCGTCGTCGTCTCCGGCTTCGCGGTGCCCGGCGGCGCGGCGGCCTTCGGCTGGTTCGCGTACGCGCCGCTGAACAGCGCCATCGACTCGCCGGGCACCGGCGCCGACCTGTGGGTCATGGGACTGGTGCTGTCCGGGCTGAGCACCACCCTCGGCTCGGTGAACTTCGTCGCGACCATCGTGTGCCTGCGCGCCCCGGGCATGACCATGTTCCGGATGCCGATCTTCACCTGGAACATCCTGTTCACCTCGATCCTGGCGCTGCTGGCCTTCCCCGTGCTGACCGCGATCCTGCTGGCGCTGGAGGCGGACCGGAAGTTCGGCGCCCATGTCTTCGACGCGGCCAACGGCGGCGCGATCCTGTGGCAGCACCTGTTCTGGTTCTTCGGCCACCCCGAGGTCTACATCGTGGCGCTGCCGTTCTTCGGGGTGGTCACCGAGATCATCCCGGTCTTCAGCCGCAAGCCGGTCTTCGGCTACATCGGCATGGTCGGCGCGACGATCGCCATCACCATGCTGTCGGCGACCGTCTGGGCCCACCACATGTTCGCCACCGGCGCCGTGCTGCTGCCGTTCTTCTCCCTGATGTCGTTCCTGATCGCGGTGCCCACCGGGGTGAAGTTCTTCAACTGGATCGGCACGATGTGGCACGGCACGCTCTCCTTCGAGACGCCGATGCTGTGGTCGGTGGGCTTCCTGGTGACCTTCCTGCTCGGCGGGCTGAGCGGGGTGCTGCTGGCGTCCCCGCCGCTGGACTTCCACGTGACCGACAGCTACTTCGTCGTGGCGCACCTGCACTACGTGCTCTTCGGGACCGTGGTCTTCGCGATGTTCGGCGGGTTCTACTTCTGGTGGCCGAAGTGGACCGGCCGGATGCTGGACGAGCGGCTGGGCCGCATCCACTTCTGGACGCTCTTCATCGGCTTCCAGACCACCTTCCTCGTCCAGCACTGGCTCGGCGAGATGGGCATGCCGCGCAGGTACGCCGACTACCTCGCCCAGGACGGCTTCACCACGCTGAACACGGTCTCCTCCATCGGCGCCTTCCTGCTGGGACTGTCCACCCTGCCGTTCCTCCACAACGTCTGGCGGACCACCCGGCACGCGCCGAGGGTCGACGTCGACGACCCGTGGGGCTTCGGCCGCTCCCTGGAGTGGGCGACCAGCTGCCCGCCCCCGCGCCACAACTTCCACACCTTGCCCAGAATCCGGTCGGACTCGCCGGCGTTCGACCTCCACCACCCCGAGGCGCTGCCGGCCGGCTCCGCCCCCGGCGCCCCCACCCCCGACACGTACCAGGAGGCCGGCGCGTGAGGAGCGAGGCGTACCTGTTCGGCGGAGTCGCCGGCTTCTTCCTGGTCACCGGCGTCGGCTACGGGTGGTGGTCGCGGCAGGAGCCGGCCGGCACGGCCGCGCTGGCCGTCGCCTTCGTCATGGCGTCGCTGATCTGCTTCTTCTTCACCCAGAACTACCGACGGCGCGGCGCCCGGCCCGAGGACCACCGGGACGGCGAGATCGCCGACCGGGCCGGCCCGCTCGACTTCTTCCCCGCCCGCAGCCCCTACCCGCTGGTCACGGCGACCGGCGCCGTGCTGTGCGCGCTGGGCATCGTCTTCGGGCTGTGGCTGTTCCTGCTCGGCCTGGGCACCCTCGCCTCCGGCGTCGGCGGGATGGTCTTCCAGTACGTCCACCGCGGCGAGGAGTAGCCGCGCCCGTACCGTCCGCCGATCCGTTGCCACACATCCCCGGCGCAATGCATCAAACGGCACCTAACGGACACCCGAGCGGCAGTCCATCGTCCATGTGAGGAGCGATCATGATCGTCGAGATGCTCTACGACAAGGGCCTGCGGGCCGACCACTGCTACGACGCCGCCCTGGTGTCGGTCGGACTGGCTTTCGCGTCCTGGGCCACCTCCGTCAAGACGGAGTCCCACGGAGTGGAGCGAGCCGACCGCTGGGGGATCTTCGTCGGGGAGTGGGCCCCCACCTTCTTCGGACTCGGGCTGGCGCTGGCGCACCACGAGAAGAAGAAGACCTGACGCCTGCCGGACGGGCTCGGGCCGCCGACCGGGGGATGCTCCCGGTCCGCGGCCCGCGCGCGGGGCGCCCCGCCGTTTCACCTGCCGGTCCACCGCCATGCGGCGGCGGGCGCCTACGGGCGGTCGCCGGTCCCTCCTTCGGTGGGGGCCGAGGTGTGCTGGTGGCCGCCGGGGCGGATCGTGCCCCGGCTGTCGTCGATGCTGTCGCGGGCGGCGGCGGCGACCGCTTCGGGGGTGATGCCGAACTCGCTGTACAGCCGCTGGTAGGCGGCGGAGGCACCGTAGTGCTCCAGGCTGACCGTCCGCCCCGCGTCGCCGACGATCTCCCGCCAGCCCTGCGCCACCGCGGCTTCGACGCTGACCCGGGCCCGCACCGAGGGCGGCAGCACCGAGTCCTGGTAGTCGCGCGGCTGGTCGGCGAACCACTCCCGGCACGGCATCGAGACCACCCGCGCCGCGACGCCCTCCTCGGCCAGCAGCGCGCGGGCCTGAAGGGCGATGTGGACCTCCGAGCCGGTGGCCACCAGGATCACCGCCGGCTCCGCTCCGCCGGCCGGGTCCGCCAGGACGTAACCGCCGCGGGCCGCGCCCCGGGCCGGAGCGTGCTCGCCGCTGTCGCGGTCCAGGACCGGCAGGTTCTGCCGGCTGAGCACCAGTCCGGCGGGCCGGTCGGTGCGCTCCAGGATGGTCTGCCAGCAGACGGTGGTCTCGTTGGCGTCGGCGGGCCGGACGACATGCAGGCCGGGGACGGCGCGCAGCGCCGCGAGGTGTTCGACCGGCTGGTGGGTGGGGCCGTCCTCGCCCAGGCCGATGGAGTCGTGGGTCCACACGTACGTGGTGGGCAGCTGCATCAGCGCGGCCAGGCGTACGGCCGGGCGCATGTAGTCGGAGAACGTCAGGAAGGTGCCGCCGTAGGGGCGGGTCAGGCTCTGGAGCGCGATGCCGTTGAGGATCGCGGCCATGGCGTGTTCCCGGATGCCGAAGTGCAGGGTCCGCCCGTAGGGGCCGCCCTTCCAGTCCTTGGTCTGGCGGTCGGGCGGGACGAAGGACGGTTCGCCGGACATGGTGGTGTTGTTGCTCCCGGCCAGGTCGGCCGAGCCGCCCCACAGCTCCGGCAGGACCGGGGCGAGCGCGTCGAGCACCTTCCCGGAAGCCGCCCGGGTGGCCATCCCCTTGGCGTCGGCGGGGAAGACGGGCAGCACGTCGGTCCAGCCGTCCGGCAGCTCCTGCCGCTGCAACCGGTCCAGCAGCGCGGCGCGCTCCGGGTGGGCCTGCCGCCAGGCCGTGAACGTCTCGTCCCATGCCGCGTGCGCCTGCCGGCCGCGCTCGGCCGCCCGCCGGGTGCGGGCCAGCACGCCGTCCTCGACGGTGAAGTGCGCCTCGGGGTCGAAGCCCAGCAGCTTCTTCGTGGCGGCCACCTCGTCCTCGCCCAGCGCGGAGCCGTGCGCCTTGCCGGTGTTCTGCTTGTTCGGGGCGGGCCAGCCGATCAGGGTGCGCAGCATGATCAGCGACGGGCGGCCGGTCTCCTGCCGGGCGGCCCGGGTCGCGGCGAGCAGGGCGTCGACGTCCTCGACGTACTCACCGGTGCCGGTCCAGTCGACGGTCTGCACGTGCCAGCCGTAGGCGGCGAACCGCGCGGGGACGTCCTCGCTGAAGGCGACGTCGGTGTCGTCCTCGATGGAGATGTGGTTGGAGTCGTAGAAGACGGTGAGGTTGCCCAGTTCCTGGTGGCCGGCCAGGGAGGCGGCCTCACTGGTGACGCCTTCCATCATGTCGCCGTCGGAGGCGACGACGTAGACGTGGTGGTCGAAGGGGCTGGTGCCCGGCTCCGCGTCCGGGTCCAGCAGGCCCCGTTCGCGGCGGGCCGACATGGCCATGCCGACCGCGCCGGCCATGCCCTGGCCCAGCGGCCCGGTGGTGATCTCCACGCCGCGGGTGTGGCGGTGCTCGGGGTGGCCGGGGGTGGCCGAGCCGAAGGTCCGGTACGCCTTCAGGTCCGACAGCTCCAGTCCGTAGCCGGCCAGGTACAGCTGGATGTACAGGGTCAGGCTGGAGTGCCCGCAGGACAGCACGAACCGGTCCCGCCCCAGCCACTGGTCGTCGGCCGGGTCGTGCCGCATGACGTTCTGGAACAGCAGGTAGGCCAGCGGGGCGAGGCTCATCGCGGTGCCCGGGTGCCCGTTGCCGACCTTCTGCACCGCGTCGGCCGCCAGCAGCCGTACGGTGTCCACCGCCCGCACGTCGACCTCGTCCCAGCCGGCCTGCTCCGCCACCGGGAGCGCCAGGGACCTGTCGCGTCCTGCCGTGCCGTCGGACTGTGCACTCGCCATGCCGTCGCTCCTTCGTCGAGTGGGGTCGAGCCGTGCCGGGCGCAAGGGCTCCCGTCCCCTACGGCTAACCGCACGCGGCCGCCTCAATCACCGAAACGCGGGAGTGCACCGGGACGGCGCCTTCCGCAAGCAGCGGCGGACGCCGTTCCACCGGGCCGCCGCGCCGCGTGGAACCTGGCGGAACCGCGGCTGCGGCGGCCCGGACGGACCGGGGATCGTGCTGCTATCCGGCGTGGGTCCCGTACCCGGCGACCTTCGGCGTGCCGGTCGCGCCGTTCGGTGACCGGTAGCCCGAGCAGGTGCCGTCCGACACCTTCATCCCTTTGCCGGCGCCCGCGGTCTGGTCGACGATGTCCGGCACACAGGCGGCCGGGTCGAGACTGTAGGAGTAGGGGATGCTGACCGTGGTGTCGGACTGCGGGTCGGGGCCTGCGGGATGGTTCTCGTCACTGTCGGCGGACCAGGTCACGTTGTCGTAGATGTTGCCGCTGACCTGCCAGTAGCCGAGCTCGTTGGTGTAGAAGGTGCCCAGGACGTCGTGGGAGTCCTGGAAGTAGTTGTTCTCCACCTTGATGTGCGCCCCGACCCGGGAGTTGATGCCGGACTTGCCGAGGTTGACGAAGTAGTTGTCGTAGGTGTGGACGGTGGCGCCGCGGTCCAGGGGCGTACGCGAGCCGATGTTCTCGTACAGGTTGTGGTGGTAGGTGATGTACTGGCTCGAGGTGTCGCTGTCCGTGTGCCCGACGAGGCCGGCATGGTCGATGTCGCGCATGATGCTGTAGGAGAGCGTCACGTACTGGGTGTCGTTCTTCAGGTCGAAGAGGCTGTCGTACCCCTGGTCCTCGGTGCACAGCGGGCATCCCGACGCCTCCAGGGTGACGTGGTCCACCCAGACGTTGTGGACGTCGCTCTCCATCCCGATGGCGTCTCCGCCGTTGGACGTGGGCGAGCCCGGTGACTTCTTGACGTTCTCGACGGTCACGTTCTGGATGATGATGTTGGAGGCCTCGCGGACGTGGATGCCCAGCTGGTCGAAGACGGCTCCGCCGCCGACCCCGACGATCGTGATGTTGCTGACGTTCTTGAACTGGATCGCGTCGTCCTCCGTGTCGCAGCTGCTGCCCGAGACCCTGCTGGTGTTGCCGTGGTCGATGGTTCCCTCGACCTCGATGGTGATCGGGGTGCTGCTACTGGCTCGGCCGCACAGTGCCGCGTTGATCTCGGTGCCGGTGGTGGCCCGCACCGTCTGGCCGCCCGCACCGCCGGTCGTGCCACCGTTCTGGGTCGCGTAGCCGGTGGCGCCGCTGCCCGCCGCCGACGCCTCGGGTGTCGACAGCGTCACCATGGCCGCGGCCCCCAGGGCCATCGTGGCCAGTGCCGCGGAAAGCCGCAGTGCGACTGGTCGTCTCATCGTCGTTACTCCGTTCGTCTTCCGTTGCCGGACGTTGCTGCCGGTGTCCCGTGCCGCTCCGCCGCGGGAGCGGCACGGGAGAACCGGGGATGTGCGACGGATCTGCCCGAAGGGCGTTACGGCGTCACCTGCCGGCCGCCGAAGGTCACGACGAGGTGGCCGTCCGAGGCGAACGACCAACCCAGAGCGCCGTCGTAGGAGGCGCACCCGGAACCGTTGGAGCCGGCCCAGAACTGGTCGGAGCTGTCGGTGTCTCCGACGACCTTGTCGTTGCTGCCGTCCCCGTCGAACCGGCAGGAGGTGTCGTTGCGGAACTGGGAGTTGCCGCTCTCCCAGTGGAAGTTGCGTTCGGCGTTGTCGATGCTGACGTCGTCGGTGATGGTCATGTCGCCGGGGTTGCTGTTGTAGGTGAACCCGTCATGGCCGTTGTGGTAGGCGATGTCGCGCACCGCGACGTTGTCCACGGCGATCTTGTCGCCGCCGAGCTTGAAGCCGTTGCGGTCGCCGTCCGGGGTCGCGGTGCCGTCGGAGAGGGTGCCCTGGTCGTAGGAGAGCGAGTCCTCGATGGTGACCGGGCCGATCGGTCCGGTCTCGGTCTTGGCGTACAGGTCCCAGCCGTCGTCGCTGTTGTTGTGGGACACGTCGTAGCGGAAGACGTTGCCCGTGCCCACCGTGAGTTTCGCCGCGAAGCCGTCGGCGTTCTCGCCTGAGGAGTCGGCGTTGTCGTGCGACTCGGCGCTGATGACGAGGTTGTCGGACGGCCACTGGTCCTGGGGAGTCGTGGAGTCGATCCGGGAGATCTGCAGTCCCGTGTCGCGGTTGTAGCGCGTCACCGTGCGCTCGATGACGTTGTGGCTGCCGCCGACGAAGATGCCGTTGTCACCAGCGTGCTCGACGACGATGCCGTACACGTGCCAGTACGACCCGTCCACCTCGAGCCCGCGGTTCGTCGACGTCTCGCTCTGGGCCGAGAAGTCCAGCACCGGGGTCTCACCCGGATAGGCGGACAGCAGGGTGGGGGAGCCGGCCGTCCCGTTGTCGCCCTGCGGGATGGTGACGGTCTGCGCGTAGTCGTACGTCCCGCCGCGCAGGTAGATCGTCCCGCCGGAGCTGACGCGGCCGACCGCCGAGGCGAGCGTGGTCGGGTCCGACTCGGTTCCGGCGGCGTCGGAGGTGCCGTCCGGCGCCACGTACAGCGCACCGGACGCCGGCGTGGTGGAAGGCGGCGTGGTCGTGGGGCTCGGCGAGGTCGTCGTCGGTGTCGGGCTGCCGGTCGCGGTCAGCGTCCACTGCTTCGTGGAAGCGCTGTCGCAGGAGTTCGTCTGGACCAGGGCCCCCGTCGCCGTGGAGTTGTCCTTGAGGCTGGCGCACTTGCCGCCGCCCGCGTTGACGACCTGGTAGCCGCCGCCGGCGGCGGTCAGCGTCCAGGTCTGGCCGGCCGCTCCCGTGCAGGTCTCCTGCTCGATCGGCGCACCCGCGTTGGTCCTGGCGCCCTGGACGCCGACGCACAGCCCGCTGGAGACCGAGGCGATCCGGTACCCGCCGCCGGCGGCGGTCAGGGTCCACTTCTGGCCGTCACCGCCGTTGCAGGTGCTCTGCTCCAACTGGACGCCGGTGGCTTTGCTGGAGCCGGGCAGGTCCAGGCAGAGCGCGCTGCCGGCGTTGGTCAGCGTGTAGGTGCCGGGGCCGGCGCCGGTGGCCGCCCCAGCGGCTCCGGCGGGCGTCGAGGCCAGCCAGGCGGCGGCCGCGGTCGCCACGGCCGCCCCGCCGGCGATCGCGGCGACCATGCGCCGACGTGTTCGCCGGCGCCGGGGCCTGCGCCCCGACGTGAGTCCGTCTGCTGCGCTCATGGAGTGACTCCGTTTCATCGGTACGGAAGGGACCCCCATGGAGAACCGCAACACTGGTGGCGCGGAGGTGGCAGGCGCGGCGGACCGGCAGGCGACATGACCGGTCCGCCGGTGGTGCTTCCGGACGTCCCGGCACCGGTGGACCCCGCGTGTGCCCGACGCTGCTCGCCGCACACATCCGCGGCAGCAGACCACCCCCGACCCCGGAGGCCGGCGGTCGTACGGTTACGGCTCGTCGCCCGGCACGGTGGGGGGAGCGGGCCGGGTGCGGTCGTGCGTCACGTCCGCAGACGTGGCGGAAGATCACTCCTCTGATACGTCATATACGACGTATCGAGGAGCACCGCCGAACGTACGAGCGTGCCCAGGACGTGTCAAGGCACCGCGCACCGGTCTTCCGTGGGTCGCAAGTCGAGGCGCCGGATGCGTAGATCGGCCATATGTCGCCTCCGAAGGGGGACTTCGGGGCGCCCGAGGTGAAACGTGCCCGCACCCTTGACCGTCCCGGACGGCGCCCTTAAATTCTGGAACGTCATATATGAGACGCCGTAGGGGTCCTTCGGTTCTCGCACCCACCGCCCCGATCGCACCACAGGAGCCCGCACAGTGGCCGATATCCTTGCGCCGCACGGCAGTCCACGATCCGGAGTACTGCCGCCCTCTCGTACCGAGGCGGTTCTGGAGTCCATCAAGCACGCGATCCTGACCGGAGAACTCACGCAGGGTCAGGCCCTGGTGGAGGCCGAACTGGCCGAGCGGATGGGGGTGTCCAAGACCCCGGTGCGGGAGGCGCTCAAGACGCTGGCAGGCTCGGGCCTGGTGGTGATGCTCCCTTACAAGGGAGTCACCGTCCGCCGCGTGGACCAGGCGCTGGCCCGCGCGGTGTACGACATGCGTCTGCTGCTGGAGCCGGTGGCGGCCGGCCGGGCCGCCCTGTCCGGCCGGGCGCTGGAGGAGGCCGGCAGCGCGCTGGACGCCGCCGACCGGGCCGAGGACGCCGCCGACAGGTCGCTGGCCAACCGGGCCTTCCACCGCGCCCTGTACGCGGGCTGCGGCAATCCGCTGCTGGTGAAGGCCCTGGACGACCTGCGGGACCAGACGGCGCTGGTCTCCAGCGCGGCCTGGGCCCGGCAGCCGTCGTGGGAGCAGGAGGCCCGCGAACACCGCGAGATCCTCGCGGCTTCCCGGGCCGGGGACTCCGACCTCGTACGGACCTTGATGCGCGGCCACATCAGCGCCTTCGTGGCCCGCAACTTCCCCGAGAGCGAAGCGGAGTAGGCCACAGATGACCGTGGACACGCATGACAGCACGACGTCCCTGGACGATCTGCGCGGCAGACTGTCGACGGTGGTGGCCATCCCGGTCACGCCCTTCCACCGGGACGGCAGCGTGGACTGGGACACCCACGCGGCCCTGATCCACCGCCTGGTCGGCAACGGCGTCGAGGTGGTCACCCCCAACGGCAACACCGGCGAGTTCTACACCCTCACCGCCGCCGAGACCCGGCGGGCCGTGGAGTCGACCGTGGCCGCGGTCGCCGGCCGGGCCGAGGTGGTGGCCGGCGTCGGGCTGGACATCGCCGGCGCGGTCGCGGCGGCCCGGCACGCCCGGGACGCCGGGGCCGGCTCGGTGATGGTGCACCAGCCGGTGCACCCCTACCGGTCCGTCGAGGGCTGGATCGACTACCACCGCGCCATCGCCGACTCGGTGCCCGAACTGGGCGTGGTGCTCTACGTACGCGACCCGCGCGTCTCCGGGGCGCAGATCCGTACCCTCGCCGAGCACAGCCCGAACGTGGTCGCCGTCAAGTACGCCGTCCCGGACCCGGTGCGCTTCGCCTCGGTCGCGCGGGACGCCGGGCTGGGGCGTTTCGCCTGGATCGCAGGCCTGGCCGAGCTGTCCACGCCCGGCTACTGGGCGGTGGGGGCGACCGGTTTCACCTCCGGCCTGGTCAACGTGGCGCCGCGGTTGTCCGGCGCGCTGCTGGACGCGCTGCGCGCCGGCGACTTCACCGGGGCGATGGCGGTGTGGGAGACCGTCCGCCTCTTCGAGGAACTGCGGGCGGCCGACGCGTCGGCGGACAACGTCAGCGTGGTCAAGGAGGCGCTGGCCCAGCTGGAGCTGTGCGGATCGGCGGTCCGGCCGCCGTCCCGGGTGCTGCCCGACGACGTGCGGACGAAGATCGCCGGGCTGATATCCGCCTGGCGGGAGGGTGGTTGGCTGTGAGCGACGACGCGACCGGGCAGGTCACGCTGCGCAGCGCCGCGTGGTTCGGGCAGGGCGCGACCGGCGGCGAGCTGCGCGCCTTCAGCCACCGCTCGCGGATGCGCCAGCTCGGCTACCTGCCCGAGGAGCACCTGGGCAAGCCGGTCATCGCGATCCTGAACCCGTGGTCGGACATCAACCCCTGCCACATGCACCTGCGGGAGCGTGCCGAGCAGGTCAAGCGCGGGGTGTGGCAGGCAGGCGGGTTCCCGCTGGAGTTCCCGGTCTCCACCATGTCGGAGACCTTCCAGAAGCCGACGCCGATGCTCTACCGCAACCTGCTGGCCATGGAGACCGAGGAACTGCTGCGGTCCTACCCGGTGGACGGCGCCGTCCTGATGGGCGGCTGCGACAAGACCGTGCCGGCCCTGCTGATGGGCGCCACGAGCGCGGCGCTGCCGGCGCTGGTCGTCCCGTCCGGGCCGATGCTGCGCGGCCACCACCGCGGCCGGACGCTGGGCAGCGGCACCGACCTGTGGTCGTACTGGGACGGGCACCGGGCGGGCCGGATCGACGAGTGCGAGATGGCCGGGGTCGAATGCGGGCTGGCCCGCTCGCCGGGCCACTGCATGACGATGGGCACCGCCTCGACCATGACGGCCGCCGCCGAGGCGCTGGGCCTGGCACTGCCCGGTTCCTCCGCCATCCCGGCCGTGGACAGCGCCCACCACCGGATGGCCGCCGCCTCCGGGGCCCGGGCCGTGACGCTGGTACGTGAGGGGCTGACGCCGGCGAAGGTACTCACCCGGGACGCCTTCGAGGACGCCGCCGCCACGGTGCTGGCCCTCGGCGGCTCCACCAACGCGCTGATCCACCTGATCGCGATGGCCGGCCGGGCCGGCGTCGCGCTCTCGCTGGAGGACTTCGACGCCATCGGCACCCGGGTGCCGGTGCTGGCGGACGTGCGGCCGGTCGGCGCGCACCTGATGGAGGACTTCTACTACGCCGGCGGCCTCCCGGCGCTGCTGGCCCAACTGGCCCGGGTCCCGGGCGCGTTGCACCCGGACCGGATGACCGTGACCGGCAGGCCGTTCTCCTCCTACTACGCGGACGCCGAGATCCAGGTGCCGAAGGTGATCCGCACCCCCGAGGACCCGGTGGCGTCCGAGGGCGGGGTCGCGGTGCTGGGCGGTAACCTCGCACCCGGCCGGGCGGTGATCAAGCACCTGGCGGCGGACCCGAAGCTGCTCACCCACACCGGTCCGGCCGTGGTCTTCGACTCCTACCCGGAGCTCAAGCGCCGGATCGACGACCCGGCGCTGGGCATCACCGCGGACACCGTGCTGGTGCTGCGCGGCGCGGGACCGCTCGGCGGGCCCGGCATGCCCGAGTACGGCATGCTGCCGATCCCCGCGTACCTGCTCGAACGCGGGGTCGAGGACCTGGTGCGGATCTCCGACGCCCGGATGAGCGGCACCAGTTACGGCACCTGCGTCCTGCACGTCGCCCCCGAGTCGCACGCGGGCGGCCCGCTCGCCCTGGTGCGCACCGGGGACCTGATCACCCTGGACGTGCCGAACCGGCTGCTGACCCTCGAGGTGGACGACGAGGAGCTCCGCCGCCGCCGCGCCGCCTGGCAGCCGCCCGCACCCCGTTTCGAACGCGGCTACGGCGCGCTCTACGCCGAGCACATCACCCAGGCGGACGCCGGCTGCGACTTCGACTTCCTGGCCCGGCCGGGATACGACCCGGCACCCGACCCGCACTGAACCACCCGGCCCCGCTCCGCATCGCTGTTCGGACCCTCTTGTACCGGCTCCACCCGGGAGGTTTTCTCACCCCCGGTCCCCGCACGTCAGCTGCTCGTGACCTGTACCCGACGAAGGGCCGCAATCGTCATGTCCGAGTTCGACGGAAATCTGTCCCGCCGCCTGCTGATCGGCGGCATGGCCGCCGCCTCGGCCGCCCCCGTGCTGGCCGCCTGCGGCTCCCCGAGCAGCGGCGGCAGCCCCGGCAAGACCGCCGCGGCCGGCACCCTGGCCACCAAGCCGTCCAAACCCGTCACGCTGAACATCCTGGACGTCGCGGGAAACCTGGCGCTCACCAAGCCGATCATCGACGCCTTCAAGGCCCAGCACCCCGAGGTCGTCTCGCACATCACCACCACCACCGGCACCGCCCCCGACCTCGCGCCGAAGGTGCAGGCCCAGCAGCAGGCCGGCAACGTGCAGATCCAGCTGGTGCTGACCGGGACCGACGGCCTGGCAGCCGGTATCCAGAAGGGCCTGTGGTACGACCTCAAGCCGTACTACGACCGCTTCTTCCCCGGACTGATGGCCGGGTACAACGGACCCGCCGCGTCCATGGCGACCCTCGCCCAGGACCAGGGCATCGAGCTGGTCACCACACCGGGCGGCCCGCTGCTGGAGTACGACCCGGCCAAAGTGGCCTCCGTGCCCACCACCACGGACGCCCTGCTGGAGTGGGCCAAAGCGAACAAGGGCAAGTTCCAGTACGCGCAGCCGCGCAACTCCGGCCCCGGCCGCACCCTCCTGATGGGCCTGCCGTACCTGCTGGGCGACTCCGACCCCAGCGACCCCACCAACGGCTGGTCCAGGACCTGGGCGTACCTGACGGAGCTGAACAAGTACACCGCCCCCTACCCGCCCAAGACCTCCACGGTCATGACCAACCTGGCCCAGGGCACGGTGCACGTCATCGCCAGCACCATGGGCTGGTACATCAACCCCCGGGCCCTGGGCACGGTGCCGGCCGGCATCAAGGCGGCCAGGTTCGACAACCTCACCTGGGTCACCGACGCCCAGTACGGCGTCATCCCCAAGGGCGTCTCCGACGACGAGCTGATCGCCACGATGCGGCTGCTGGCCTTCGCCCTCACCCCGGACCAGCAGGCCGTCACCTATGACCAGGGCTACTTCTACCCGGGCCCCGCGGTCAGGAACGTGGCCCTCAGCCAGGCCCCGGCCGCCTCGCGGACGACCCTCCAGAAATACGGCGACACCGAGTTCGACGGCTGGATCTCGAAGTTCCCGGCCAAGAACTCGCTGCCCGCCACCGCCCAGGTCACCGCGTTCGACCTGTGGGACAAGAAGATCGGCTCGACCAAGTGAGCACGGTGACCCCTGACATGAGCCCACGGAAGGCCCCTCCGCCGGCCGCGGAGGCGCGCAAGCGCTCCGGGTCCCAGCTCGACGAGTTGCGGCTGCGCGGGGTCAGCCGTGCCTACGGCGGGCACCTCGCCCTGCATCCGCTCGACCTGACCGTCCGCGGCGGCGAGTTCGTCGCCCTCCTCGGTCCCTCCGGATGCGGCAAGACCACGGCGCTGAACTGTCTGGCCGGACTCCTCCCGCTGACCGGCGGCGAGATCGTGCTGGACGGGAAGCGGGTGGACACCCTGCCGCCGGAGAAGCGCGGATTCGGCATGGTGTTCCAGAACTACGCCCTCTTCCCCCACCTGACCGTACGCGCCAACGTCGCCTTCGGGCTGAAGATGCGCGGGGTCGGCAAGCAGGAGACGCAGGCGCGGGTGGCGGAGGTGCTGCGCCTGGTCCGGTTGACCGACCACGCCCACAAGCACCCGGGCCAGCTCTCCGGCGGACAGCAGCAGCGGGTCGCGATCGCCCGCGCGATCGTGATGGAGCCGCCGCTGGTGCTGATGGACGAGCCGCTGTCCAACCTGGACGCGGCCCTGCGGCTCCAGATGCGCAGCGAGATCCGGCGTATCCACCAGGAGTTCGGGCTCACCACCCTGTACGTCACCCACGACCAGGAGGAGGCGCTGTCGCTGGCCGACCGCCTGGTGGTGCTGCGCGAAGGCCGGGTCAGCCAGATCGGCACCCCCGCCGAGCTGTACGAGCACCCCGCCGACCCGCACGTCGCCGCGTTCATGGGCTACCGCAACCTGCTGCCGCTGCGCGTCGCTTCGGCCGATGCCGCCGGCGCCGTCGCCGAGGGGCGGGGGCTGCGGCTGCGCGGCACCCCGGCCGGCGCGCGGCCGCCGGAGGCGGGGCAGGACGTCGTCGTCGCGGTCCGCCCCGAGGATCTGCGGCTCGCGGTGGCGGGCGAGCGGCCGCTGAGCGAGGCGGTCGCCGAGATCGTCGAGTACCACGGCCGGGTGCTGCACGTGGAGGCCGTCACGCCGGACGGCGACCGGCTGTACTTCACCGCCCACGAGCAGGTCCGGCCGGGAGAACCGGTGTCCCTCGCCGTCGACCCGGAGCGCGCGCTGATCTTCCCCGCGCAGGACGGTCCGGCCGCGGAGAACGGTGCGCCGGCGGACCGAGACGGCGAGGCCCGCGCGGCGGCGGGCACGGCGGACGGAGCCGCCGGCCGGCCGGGTAGGCACGGTGGGGAGCCCGACGGGCAACCCGGGGCGGAGGGCGCGTCATGACCGCCCCGTTCCCCGAGGTGACCGCCCCCGCCCCGGGCCCGCCCGGCCCGGCGGCCAGAGCCGCCCTGCGCCACCGCCTCGCCGAGCGGGGCGTGGACCGGATGCTGCTCCTGGTGCTGCCCGGCGCGCTCGCCGTCGTCGCGCTGTTCTGCTACCCGTTCCTGTACGGGCTCCAGTTGTCGTTCCAGTCCTCGCACGGCGGGCCGCTGGGCGCGTACCGGCACTTCTTCGCGGACCCCTTCGCCCGCAAGTCCATCTGGGCGACCTTCTCGCTGGCGATCCCGGCCGCCCTGATCAACGTCGGTGCGTCGGTGCCCATCGCGTACCGGATGCGCCGCGACTTCCGCGGCAAACGGCTGCTGCTGGCCTTGCTGGTCGTGCCGATCACGCTGGGCACGGTGCTCACGGCGGAGGGCATCCTGGAGTTCTACGGTCCCTCCGGGTGGTTCAACCGCACCCTGCACCTGCTGGGGCTGGCGGACTCGCCGGTCCGTCTGACCATGAACTACACGGGGGTGCTGCTGTCCCTGATCATCAGCGGCTTCCCCTTCGCCTACCTGCTCACCCACTCCTACCTCTCCGGCATCCACCCGAGCCTGGAGAAGGCCGCGTCCACCCTGGGCGCCGGCTGGTGGCAGCGCTTCCGCCATATCACCTTCCCGCTGCTGCTGCCCGGCCTGATGACCACCTTCTGCCTGACGTTCGTGATGGCCTTCGCCGTCTTCCCCTCCGCGATGATGGTCGGCGACCCCGACGGCAAGACCCACGTGATCTCCATCGAAGCGTACGAAGCCGCCCTGCAGCGCTTCGACTACGCGCAGGGCTGCGCCGACGCGATGATCATGACGGTGCTGATGTTCGCCGTCCTGGGCGCGGTCACCGTCGCGCGCTCCCGTCTGTACACCGGAACCACCGGAGGCAAGGGATGACCGCCGTACCCAGTTCCCCGCCCGCGTCCACCCCGGCGCCACCGGCACCCGGCCGGCGCCGGATCGTGCTGCGGCCGGGCACCTGGCTGACCTGGGCGGTCCTGGCGTTCTTCTTCGTCAACCTGCTCGGCGTGATCGTCACGGTGCTGCTGAACTCCTTCGGCCGGGCCTGGTTCGACCACTGGCTGCCCAACGGCTGGACCGGCCACTGGTACAGCGACGCCTGGAAGGAGTTCAGCCTCGGCCAGGTGCTCGGCACCACGCTCGAGGTGACCCTCGCGGTGGTGGTGGTCTCGCTCGTGCTCGGGGTGCCCGCCGCGTACGCGCTGGCCCGCCGGTCCTTCCCCGGGAAGAGGCTGCTCACCACCCTGTTCGTGCTGCCCATCCTGGTCCCGCCGATCGCCTACGGCATCCCGCTGGCCACCGTGCTGTACAAGTTCCAGCTGGCCGGCTCCGTGACCGGCGTGGTGCTGGCGAACCTGGTGCCGTCCATCCCCTTCGTGGTCTTCACGATGACGCCGTTCATCGAGCAGATCGACCCGAAGATCGAGCACGCGGCACGGATGTGCGGCGCCTCCACCTGGACCGTGCTGACCCGGATCGTGTCGCCGCTGCTGCTGCCCGGCATGCTCGCGGCCGGCGTCCTGGTACTGGTGCGCACCTTCGGCATGTTCGAGTTGACCTTCCTCACCTCGGGGCCGACCAGCCAGACCCTGATCGTGGCGCTGTTCTCCGCCGTGAACTCCGCCGGCATCCGGGCCACCCAGTCGGTGGACGCCATGGCCGTCCTCTACACCGGCTCGATGGCGGTCCTGCTGCTGATCGCGCTGCGCTTCGTCAACCCCACCCAACTCGTCGCCCGCTCCCACGACTGACCGGCCCCGCCACCATGAACCCCGCTCACCCACGGGCAAACCTGCGTCCAGACCGCCGGAAAGCCGCTCGAACTCGGCCCAGGACGGGGCGGGGGGCGGGCGGCTTCTCCAGCAGGACGTGCGCCCCGCAGGCCCCCGCGGTCAGTGCCAGGGGAGTGTGGGTGTGGATCGGCGTGCAGACGATCACGACCCGGGTCCCGGTCCGCTCGACCAGCGCTCCCAGGTCGCGGTCGTACTGCGGGGTGCCCAGTCCGGCGGTCACGGCGACCTGCGGGGGCGCCACATCGCAGACGCCGACCAGCTGGTGCGGCCGCGGTCCTGCGGGGCGCCCTGGGGCGTCCGGGGCTCGCCGGGCGGGGGAGACGGCAGCCCGGCCCGGCTCCTGGCAGTCGGGGGTGTCTGCGGAGCCGGGCCGGGGGTTTCGGGGCGGGGGCAGGCCGTCAGGTGCCGGGGGACGGGGCCGGGCCGCGGTGGTCGACGGCGGGCCCGCTCTCGACGCGCGGCGCGGTGCCGCCTTCCTGGGCGCGGCGCGGGTCGGCGTCGATCATGACGGTGCACACCACGGCGCCGACGACGAGGACGCCGCTGACCCACCACGCGGCGGACGCGCTGCCGTGCACGACGGACTTCAGGATCAGGTCGGCCTGGGCGCCCTGGTGGCGGTGGCCGGTGAAGTAGGCGGCGGCGGCGTCGGCGGCCAGGGTGTTGCTCAGCGCGAGCCCGATGGCGCCGCCGACCTGGCGGGCCGTGGTCTGGAAGGCGGAGACCGCGCCCGAGTCGCGTTCGGCGACCCCGGCCAGCGAGGCGTGGGTGGTGGGGGAGTAGCTCAGCCCCATGCCGACGCCCAGCAGCAGCCAGGCGGGCAGCACCCCGAACAGGTAGGAGCTGTGCTCGGACAGGGTGGTGAACATCCACACCCCGGCCGCGGTGAAGGCGAGGCCGGGGCCGACCAGCCAGCGCGTCGGGACGCGTCCCATCACGCGGGCGACGACCTGGGTGGCGACCACCATGACGGCACCGACCATCGGCAGGAACGCCAGCCCCGCCTTCAGCGGCTTGTAGTGCATGACGGTCTGGAGGTGGTAAGTGGCGAACAGGGAGATGCCCATCATGCCGAAGTTGAGCAGCGCGGCTCCCAGGAAGGAGCCGGCGCGGGTGCGTTCGGTGACGACGCGCAGCGGCAGCAGCGGCTGCCGGATGCGGGTCTGGGAGAACAGGAACGCGCAGATCAGCACGGCGGAGACGGCGAGCAGGCCGATCACCAGTGCGGAGTCCCAGCCGCGCTCGGGCGCCTCGGACAGCCCGTAGACCAGGGCGACCGGGCCGAGGCAGCCGAGGACCGCGCCGGTCGGGTCGAGGCTGATGTCCCGGTGGCCGCGGTCGCGCGGCAGGGTGGCGACGCCCAGCGCGGTGACGGCGACGGCGAGCGGCACGTTCACGTACAGGCACCAGCGCCAGCCGGCGTACTCGGTGAGCACGCCGCCGACGATCAGCCCGATCGCGGCCCCGCTGCCGACGATCCCGCTGAACAGGCCGAACGCCTTGGCGCGTTCCCTGGTGTCGGTGAAGGTGGTGGTCAGCAGGGACACCGTGGCCGGGGAGAGGATCGCGGCGAAGACGCCCTGGAGGGCGCGGGCGGCGATCAGCGTGCCGGTGTCCGGCGCGGCGCCGCCGATCGCGGAGACGACGGCGAAGCCGACCAGGCCCACCAGGAAGGTCCGGCCGCGGCCGAAGCGGTCCGCGAGCCGGCCGCCGACCAGCAGCAGCCCGCCGAAGGCCAGGGCGTAGGCGGTCACCATCCACTGCCGGTTGGTGTCGGACATGTGCAGGGACTGCTGGGCGGAGGGCAGGGCGATCTGCACGATGGTGCCGTCGAGCATCACCATCAGCTGGGCGGTGGCGATGACCGCGAGGACGTACCAGCGGTTGCGGTGGGCGCGGTCGGCGGCCGGGGCGCTCCCGGCACCCCCGGCGCCCTTGGTCAGGGAGGGGCCGGCACTCATGCGGGGGACCCCTTCTCGTGGCCGGGGGCGACCCGCAGCTTGGCGAGCAGGCGGGCGAACTCGGCGCGCTCGTCCGCGGTGAGGCCGTTGACCAGTTCGTCGGCGAGGGCCTGCTTGCCCCACTCGATCTCCTGCATCAGCGCGTTGCCCTTGCCGGTGAGGCTGACCAGGATGGCGCGCCGGTCGTCGGGGTCGGGGGTCCGCTGGACCAGCCCGCGGCGCTCCAGGCCGTCGACGAGCGCGGTGACGGTGCGCGGGGCCACCTCGAAGCGCTGGGCGAGCGTGCTCATGCGCTGCGGGGCGCCCAGTTCGTAGACGTCGGTGAGCAGGCTCGCCTGGGAGAAGGGCACCTGGTGGCTGGCGAAGACGGCTCCGGCGTGCCGCAGCAGCGGTGACACGGCCTCGGTGAGGGCCGAGACGAGCCCGGCGGCCGCGGGATCTTGGGGCACGGACACTCCCTGGTGAGTCGGTGCACATCTTGAGTGTGTGCTCACTATGTCATGATGCTCACTGAACGGTCAAGGAAGCATTTCCGGTGGGCGTCCGGGGAATTCCCGCATATACATTCCAAAAGGTCCTCCCTTTTATGGCCGTCCGTGGGGCGGAAGGGGCGGGTGTGACAAGCTCCGGTGTTCGGTGATCACGCTGCGCGACGGGCTGGCGAAGCCGACAAGAGGCGCATCCCCGCCGAATTCGCAGGCTGGAATGTTTTGCTTGCACTTTGCATTAGCGTGTGGTTCAATCGCCTGGTTGGGAGCCATTGTGTGGAGGATTTGCGAATCTTTTCGATCGCGCCTCGCCGCGGGCGGTGCCGGTGACCCCGGAATCCGCGCCCATGTGGTGGCCATCACGTTTGATGCCGAGACAACAACGGGGGTTGTGTCAATTGGCTTCGCTGGCCGAGCGAAAGAACGAACTCGCCGCACTGTGCAGAATGGTGGCGGCAGGGAAGAACGGGAGCGGGGGAATCGCTTTCGTCAGCGGTGTGGCGGGCAGCGGGAAGACCGCTTTACAGGTGGAGGCGGCCCGCTGGGCGGCCGGGCAGGGCGTCGCCACCGTCACCGTCTCCTGCTCCCCGCTGGAGCGGAATGTGCCGCTGACCGTCATACGCCAGGTCTTCGACGCGCTTCCGATGGGTACGGAACGCGCCGGGCGGCTGGGCGAGCTACTGGCCGAAGGGGCGCGGGCCGACGCCGACGGGGCCGCCAAGGACCTCACGCCGGATCACGCGAGAGTCGCCGAGGGGCTGTGGGAGCATCTGCTCGCCTTCTCCGAGCGCACACCCGTCGTACTTCTCCTGGATGACGCACAGAATTCCGACGTCATTTCCCTGCTGTATCTTCTCTATTTCGCCCGCCGAATGCGCTCGGCGCGCGTCTCCATGGTGCTGGCGGAAACCGACGGACTGCCGCCGCGTTTTCCGCTCCTGCGGGCGGAGATCATGCGGCTGCCGGGGCTGAACCATATCCGCACCGGGCTGCTCAGTCCGGTCGGGGTCGCGGAACTGCTCGCCGACCGGATCGGCGCCGAGAAGGCCGTTCTTATGGGTACCGGATATTACGACATCAGTGGGGGAAGTCCCCTGCTGCTGCACGCATTGCTGGGTGATCTGGACGATTCCGCACCACCGGCCCGCGGCCACCGCGAACCGGTGGTCGGGGAGCACTTCGCCCAGGCCGTCGCCGCGTGCCTGGGCCGCTCCGGGCCGATGACGCGAGAGGCCGCCCAGTGGGTGGCGCTGCTCGGTGACAGTACCGGCAAGGAACTGCTGGCCGAGTGCCTCGGCACCAGCCGGGACACCGCCCACCGGCTGCTGCGGATGCTCGACTCCGTCGGCCTGACCGGTGGCGGGCGCTTCCGCCACCCCGCCGCCGCGGCCGCCGTCATGGACCGCATCGCCGAACCGGAGCGCGCCGGGATGCAATTGCGGGTCGCCCGCATGCTGTACGACGCCGGCGCCCCCGCCACCGAGGTCGCCAGCCGCCTCCTCGGCTCCGCACGGGAGACCGAACCGGGCACCGAGCGCGCACAGTGGGAGGTCTCGGTGCTGCGGGAGGCGGCCGACCGGGCCCTGACCGACAACCGCGTCGAGGAGGCCATCGCCTGGCTGCGCCAGGCCCACCGGCTGTGCGCCGACCGCTCCGAGCGCGGCGCCATCCTCTTCCGGCTCGCCCGCATCCAGTGGCGGCACAGCCCGATGGCGGCCCTGCGCTGCCTGGACCAGATGACCAAGCCGTTCGTGCAGGAGCGCTACGGCACCCCGTACACGCTGCTGCTCGTCCGCTACCTGCTGCGCAGCGGCCGGCACCAGGAGGCGCAGGAGATCCTGCACCGGCTGCACCGCGACGCCGACTCGCTGCCCGAGGAGGTGTGCGCCGAACTGCGGCTGCTGGAGATGTGGCTGGCGGTCACCTTCCCCTCGGTGGCCGAGCGCTTCCCCTACGACCAGAGCCTGGTGGTGCGCCGCAGCGGCCCGGTCACCGGGCGCGACGAACTCCAGTGGCAGGCAACCCGGTTGCTCGTCGGAGTGCTGGGCGGCGGTGCGGACAGCGGGTTCATCAGCGAGGTCGAACAGGCCCTGCGGCTCTACCACGTGGCCGAGGCCACCGTGGAGCCGCTGGCGATGGGGCTGTCCGCGATGATCTTCGCGGACCGGCTGGACAGCGCCGGCTCCTGGTGCACCACCTTGATGGCGGAGGCCGAGAGCGTCGACGCCCCCGCCTGGCGGGCCACCCTGGCGGCGCTGCGCGCCGAGATCGCCGTGCGCCAGGGCGACCTGGGCCACGCGGTGCGGCTGGCCGCGCGGGCCCTGAAGGACGTCGACGCCGAAGGGTGGGGCGTGGAGATCGGCAGCCCGCTGTCCACACTGGTGCTCGCCCACGTGGCGATGGGCCGCACCGAGGAGGCGGGCGCCTGGCTCCAGCTCCCGGCCGCCGCCGGGCGCCACCACGGCAGCCGGTTCGCCCTCCAGTACCGCTACGCCCGCGCCCACCACCACCTCGCCGCCGACCGCCCGCACGCCGCCCTGCGCGACTTCGTCGACTGCGGCGCGCTGATGCGGCGCTGGAGCCTGGACGCGCCGGGACTGGCCCTGTGGCGGGTCGGCGCGGCCGAGGCGCTGCTGCGGCTGGGCGACCACACCCGGGCGAAGGCGCTGATGGACGAGCAGTGGGCGCTGCTGGCGGGCAACCGCACCGGCCGCAGCGCCGGGATCGCGCTGCGGCTGTGCGCCGCGGTCGCGCGGCCGGAGCAGCGGCCGACGCTGCTGCGCCAGTCCGCGGAGATCCTCCAGGGCTGCGGCGACCGCTACGAGCTGGCCCGGACCATGGCCGACCTCGCCGACGCCCACGAGGCGGTCGGGGAGAGCGCGCGGGCCCGGCACGCCTCGCGCAAGGCGCTGCGGCTCGCGCAGGCGTGCGGCGCCGCCGGCATCGTCAGCCGGCTGCGCCCCGCGCAGACCGCGGAGCCGGCCGCCGCCGACGAGGTCCGGGCGCCGCGGTCCGCGGCGAGCCCGGCCACCGTGCCGGCCGACCCGATCAACGAGCTGAGCCGGGCGGAGAGCAAGGTGGCCGCGCTGGCCTCGATGGGCTACTCCAACCGGGAGATCGGCGACCGCCTGCACGTCACCATCAGCACGGTGGAGCAGCATCTGACGCGGGTCTACCGGAAGTTGAACGTCAACAGCCGCGAGGACCTGCCGACCGCCGGGCTCCAGCCGATGGTGCCCTGCTGAGCACAGCGGCCGGCCCGGCGCCGCGGGGCGGGGGAGCCCCGACCGGGCTCCCCCGCAAAGCACCGCTCGTACGGTCCGGCGCCGCGGCCGGCCGGCGGCAGGTCGCGGGCGCCGGTCAGCGCACGCCATGGCGCTCCAGGACGTCGGCGGCGCGGGTGGTGCCGCCCGCCTGCCGGATGTGCTCGCGCATCGCGGCCAGGCTCGCGCGCACCTGCGGGTCGTCCGCCACCGAACCGACGGCGTCCAGCAGCACGTCGCCGGTCAGGTCGTCGCCGCCGGGCACCTCGGTGCCCAGGCCCAGCGACACCGCCTGACGGGCCACCAGCTGCTGTTCGCGGGCCTGCGCGGCCAGCACCAGCGGTGTGCCGCAGACCAGCGCCTCCATCACGCTGCCCATGCCCGCCTGGCAGACGAACGCCCGCGCGTGCGGCAGCACCGCCAGGTGCGGCATCCAGCGGTGCACCTCCACCTGCGGGGGCAGCGGGCCGAGTTCGGCCGGGTCGACGCCCGCGCGCCCGACGGTCAGCACCACGTGCCAGGGGCTGTCCGCGAACGCCTTCACGCAGGTGCGGAAGAACTCCGGGCGGTTGCCGTAGGAGGTGCCGAGCGAGACCAGCACCACCGGCCGGCCGTCCGCCGGCGGCTGCCACCCCGAGGGCGCGGCCGTGTCCAGGCACGGCCCGACGAACACGTGCCGGTCGTCGAACGACTCGCCGCCGGGCTGGAAGGCGCGCGGGAAGAACGCCATGCGCAGGCCGCGGAAGCCGGTGACGAAGTCGAGCGGGGAGACGTCGGCGGCACCGTACGCGGCCAGCAGCGCGGTCAGTTCCTCGCGGAAGCGCCGCACGGCCGGGCGCTGCCCGGCGCCCTCCTCGGCGCCGCCCTCGACGCCGCCCTGGAGCATGGCCGCCAGGGAGAAGCCCGGGTTGCTGGTGCGCTGCGGCAGGAAGACCGGGGACACCTCCACCGCGGGTGCCTGCCACAGCCGCGCCAGCAGCCGGCCGGCGGGGTTCATCGTCGTGTCGTAGACCACCACATCGGGCCGCTCGTCGGCGAAGTGGCCGGTGAGCACCGGCAGCAGCGCCGCGGACTCGGTGACCGCCGCGGTCATCGCCAGCGGCAGCCAGTCCGGCGAGTCGCCCGGCGCGGCGGCCGCGAAGTCCGGGACACCCGGCTCGTACAGCAGCGTCCGCGCACCCGTGGCGGCGGCCTCGGCGGCGAACCGCTCAGTCGTGGCGTACGTCACCTGGTGGCCGCGGCGCACCAGTTCGGCGGCGACGGGCAGCGTGGGGCGGATGTGCCCGTGGGCGGGGACGGTGAAGAAGAGGTAGCTGCGCGGGTGCGTCAAGGGGACTCCTCGGAATTCGGGGGCCGGCGCGGCCGCTCGCGTGCCTGCCGTGGCCGGCGCGCGTGCCGGCCCGCCGCATTCCGGTCCACCGGTCCGTCGTGGAATCCGGGTCCGGTCCGATGAAAGGCGGAACACCAGAGAACGCCGGGAACTCCCGGGAGAATCGGGGCAGAATGCGGGCGGAGGCAATGCGGGCGAACGGAATACGGCGGACGGAATGCGGGGCGGCGAGGCCGGCGGCCCGGTCGCCGGGCCGCGCAGGGCGTTCCGCCCGCTTGCCCGGACGATAGCGGTGCCACTGTAATGGGCGCCGCGAGCGGCGGTCCATCCCCTTATCCGCGGCGCGGGGGCCGCCGGGGTAGGGGGTCCTAAGGGTTCAGCTCGGGTGGGGGTGGCTCCGTAGGTTCAGTACGGGGCGGGTCGCGAGGGGCGCGTTCCGGCCTGCTGGCTGCGGCGACGCGGTACGGGACCCACCGGTCCCGGCGCGCGGGCCGCGGTCGCGGCCGACCGCCCCACCGGCGCACCGGCCGGACGAACCCGGAGAAGGGATGGCAGGGGTGGAAGTCAGTCTCATGGGCCTGGCGGGAATGGGCTGGATAGCGAAGTCGCTGACCGCCGCCGCGGAACTCGATCTCGCCGAACACCTCGAGGGCAGGCCGATGACGGCCGAGGAACTCGCCAAGTCGACCGACACCCACCCGGAGACACTGGACGCGCTGCTGCGGATTCTCTCCGCGCTCGGCGTCTTCCAGCGCGAGGAATCCGGGGTGTACCGCAATTCCGCGCTGTCCGCACAACTCCGCGACGCGCACCCGCAGTCCATGCGGCACTACGTGATGCTGTCGGGCGGCCTGTACGCCGACACCTTCACCGCCCTGCCGCACACCCTGCACACGGGCGAGTCCGCGTTCCGGCACCTGCACGGCACCCGCATCTACGAGTACCTCGAGGCGCACCCCGCCGACGCCGACCTGTACGACCGGGCGATGGCGGACCTGGCCCGCCCGGTCGCCGCGACGCTCGCCGATGCCTACGACTTCACCGACGTGCGCAGCGTGCTCGACGTCGGCGGCAACACCGGGGAACTCCTCAAGGGCCTGCTCACCGCCCACCCGCACCTGACCGGCGTCTGCCTGGACCGCCCCGACGTGTGCACCCGGGCCGCCGCCGAACTGGCCGCCGCCGACCCCGGACTCGCAGCCCGGCTCACCTACCACCCCGGCGACTTCCGCACCGAGGTCCGCGCCGGCGCCGACCTCTACACCGTCAAGAACGTGCTCCACAACTGGAACCACGACAACAGCGTGGTCATCCTCGGCCGCATCCGCGAGGCCATGGAGCGCACCGCCGCCGACCGGCCGGGCGGCGTACGGCCCCGGCTGCTGGTCATCGAGCCGCTGATCGAGTCCGGCCTGGACTGGATGCGCGTGCTGTTCCAGATGGTCGTCTGCGAGGACGGCACCCGCGGCCGCACCGACGAGGTGCAGCGCGCCCAGATCACCGAGGCCGGCCTCGACGTGCTGGACACGCTGCGGCTGTCGACCGGGCACACGGTCCACATCTGCGCCGCCGACCGCTGAACCGGCCCGCCGAGCCGACCGCCGAGCCGCTCGCCGAGCAGCCCTGACCAGTAGACCGCTAAGGAGCCCCTGCCGTGACTGTGCCGCAGTCCCTGCTGACCAGCGCGCCGCCCGCCTGGAAGGTCCTCAACGACGGCGGCGACGAACCCCTCGTGCTGGCCGTGGACTTCGCCGTCTCCGGCCGCCCGGAGTCCACGTTCAAGGAACTGGCCTGCCTGCTCGACCCCTGCACCCCGCTGTGGGAGACCCGGCAGCCCGAGCCGGCGCAGGCCCGCACCTTCGGCGGCGAGGACTTCGCGGCGTACTGGGCGGAGGCGGTGCGCGGCACCGGCCGCCCGGTGCGCGCGGTGCTCGGGTACTGCGTCGGCGCGCTGTACGCCGGGCGCCTGGCGCAGCTGCTGGCCGCCGAGCAGGACGCGGCACCGGCCGTGGTCCTGTTCGACCCCGAGCCGCCGAGCCCGGCGGGGATGACCGCCGACTTCCGCGCCGCGGTGGCCCGGCTGTCGTCGGTGCTGAGCCCGGAGGAGTCGGCGCTCGCCGCGCAGGCCGCCGAGGAGGCCGCCCGCGACAGCGGCAGCATCGCCGCGCTCGGCACCACGCTCACCGGGATCTTCTCCGACATCGCCGGGGCCGCCTTCACCCGGGCCGGGCTGGACGCCGAACTCGCCGACGAACTCAGCACCGCCTACCAGGCGTTCGTCTCCTACATCGCGGCCGCCGGGGACTTCGACCCGGTCACGTCCTGGGCCGGCGCCACCGCGCTGACCACCTCCCGCACCGACCCGCACGCCCGCCACGCCGGGCAGCGCCGCTTCGTCGAGGCCGACCACGACGACATCCTGCGCAGCCAGGCCACCGCTGACCTGCTCACCGACCTGCTCGGCTGACCCCGCGGCGCGCGGCCGCGACAACGCCGGCCCCCGGCCGGCCGCGCCGGCACCGACCGCCGGCACCGACCGCCGGTCACCCCCCCACCGACCACCGGACACCGGACGACCGACCGACCACCGGGCCACTTGGCACCAGCGAAAGGGTGAACCACCGTGCAGCCAGCAGAGAAGGCGAGACCCGCCGACGGCGCCGCGGCGGCGCTGCTCGCCGCACTGACCCGCAAACGGCGGCTGGACGCGGCCACGCCCAAGGAGAGCGCCCTGTGGCTGCTCGACCGGCTGCTGCCCGACGCCGGTGTCAACAACGTGCCGCTCGCCGTCCGGGTGGAGGGCCGGCTGGACCCGGCGGCGCTGCACTCCGCCGTCGAGGCCGTGGTCCGCCGCCACGAAGTGCTGCGCACCGCCTACCTCGACCGGCAGGCGGGCCTGGTCCGCGAGGTGCTCGACCCCGACACCCCCGCACCGCGCCCCGAGGTGCACACCATCGGCGACGACGGGCTGGACAAGGCGCTGCGCGCGTTCGCCGCGGACCCGATCGCCTGCGACGGCCGGCTCATGCTGCGCGTGGCGGTCTTCCGCGGCCCCGCGGCCGACACCCTCGCCGTGGTCGTCCACCACCTCGTCTTCGACGCGCTGTCCGTACCGGTCCTGGTCGCCGAACTGGCCGCCGCCTACGACGCGTTCGCCGCCGGCCGGCCGCTGCCTGACGAGCTGCGCGCCGCCGTACCCGCGCTGCGCGCCGCCGAGCCGACGCCGGACAGCCTCGCGTACTGGCGCACCGCGCTGGACGGCTTCGACCCGGCCGGCCTCGACCTGGACTGCGCGGCCCCGGCCCCCGCCCGGCCGGATCTGGCGGGCGACACGGTGCTCCAGGTCCTGGACGACGAGACCCGGGACCTGGTGCGCGGCCTCCAGCGCACCCTGCGCGCGCCCGAGGCCGTGGTGCTGCTGGCCGCGTTCGGTGTGCTGCTGGCCGCGCACGGGGCCGGGCCGGACCTGGTCGTCGGTTCGCCGGTCAACATCCGGCCGCCCGAGGCGCAGGCCGCGATCGGCTACCACGTCAACACCGTGCCGCTGCGGCTGGCCGTCACCCCGGACCGCGGCTTCCGCGACCTGGTGAAGGACGCGCGCACCGCCTTCTTCGGCGCGCTCGCCCACAGTGACGTGCCCGTCGACGCCCTCGCCCACGAGACCCGGCGCGAGACCACATCCTGGCGTGACACGCTCTTCCAGCACATGTTCAACTACGTGCCGGCGGCGCCCGAGGCGGACCTCACCCTCGGCGGGCTGCCGGCCAGGCCGCTGCATGTCGAGACCGGCTACAGCAAGTTCGACGTGGAGCTGTTCGTGCAGTCCGCCGCCGACCGGATCGGCCTGCGCCTGCTGTACTGCACGGATGTGCTCGACCGGGCCGACGCGGAGGCCCTGGCCCGGCGGTACGCGGCCCTGCTGCACACCGTCGCGGCCGAACCGGACCGGCCGGTGGGCGAGTTGGACGTGTGGAGCGCCGCCGACCGCGCGCTGCCCGGCGCCGGCACCGTCCGTTCGGCGGCCACCGCCGCGGTGGAGGCCGACCGCGACCTCGACGCCTTCCGGGTCCTGGCCGGCGGCCCGGCCCTGGGCCTGCCGGACGCGGCTGCCTGGGCGGCCGCGAACGGCGGCTACCCGTACGTCGTGCACCCGCTGGACGCCCGGCACACCGCCGTGGCCGGCCCCGGCGGCAACCGGCTGCCGGCCGGGGTGCGCGGCGAGGTGTGCCTCGTCCGGGCCGACGGCGCCACCCATGTGCCCACCGGCTGGATCGGCCGGCTGCGGCACGACGGCGCCTTGGAGCTGTACGGCCGCGCGGACCGCGTCTGCCGCCCGTACGGCCGCGTCCTGCACCCGGAGCGGGTGGAGGCCGCCCTGCGCGCGCACCCGGAGGTCACCGCCGCCGCGGTGGTCTCCGCGGGCGGGGAGACGATCGCGTTCGTCACCGCCCCCGACCGGCCGGGCCTGGCGGACTCCGTGGCCGCGCACGCCGCCCGGCTGCTGCCGCGCGCCGCACTCCCGGCACGGGTGGTGCGCACCGACGTGCTGCGGCTGCGCCCGGACGGCACACCGGAGGCCGAGGAACTCCTGGCGCTGGCCGCGCGGCAACCGGCGGACGGCCAGGACGACAGCGACGGGCTCGTGGGCGAACTGCGCGGACTGTGGTGCGAGCTGCTCGGTGTGGAGACGGCCGCGGCGGACGCCAACTTCTTCGCGCTGGGCGGGCACTCGCTGCTCGGCGCCCACCTGGTGCGGCGCGTCGAGGAAGTGACCGGGACCCGGCTGAAGCTGGCCGACCTCTTCGACAGCCCCACCCCCGGCAGCCTCGCCCGGCACCTGCGGGCGCTGCGCGACGACGCCTGAGCGCCGCCACCTCACAGCCGTAACACGACCGACCGCGCCACCGACCACCCTGAGGGCCACGCAAGTGGCAGGACCCTCGCCGTTCCCCCGACGGCGAGGGTCCCCGGGCCGTCCGGCCGCCGCGGAACTCGCGTGAAGAAGAAAGACGACGGGAGCCAAGAACGTGTCCGAACACCGTGGCAGCGCAGCCGGCTTCGCACTGTTCTCGCCGCTGGAGGCCGTACTGCCCTGGGTCCTTAGCGGGCCCGGCGCCGCCGCCGTGGGCGCGCGTGCCGCGGCCCTGCACCGGTACGCCGCCGAGGCCGGCACCTGGGACCCGGCCCGCGTCGGACACGCCCTCGCCGCCGCTGACGCCGCCGCGGCCGCCGACGCCGGTCCGGCCGCGCGCGCGTACCGCGCCGTGGTGCTGGCCGGCGACCGCACCCCGACTCTGGAGGCGCTGGACGCGCTGGCCGACGGGACCGGCCACCCCGCGCTGACCGCCGGCGCACCGCTCGCCGCCCCCGGCGGCGGCCCGGTGTTCGTCTTCCCCGGCCAGGGCCCGCAGTGGGCCGGCATGGCGAGCGAACTCATGGCGACCGCACCGGTGTTCGCCCGCCGGATGCACGAGTGCGCGGACGCCCTCGACCCCTACCTGGACCATTCGCTGCTCGACTCCGTGACGGGTGCGCCGGGCGGCCCCGCGCTCACCGGCGCCGACGTGGTGCAGCCCGCGCTGTTCTCCGTCATGGTCGCGCTGGCCGGCCTGTGGCGCGCGGCGGGCGTCGAACCGGCGGCCGTCCTCGGCCACAGCCTCGGCGAACTCGCCGCCGCGCACGTCGCCGGGGCGCTGTCCCTGGACGACGGCGCCCGGGTCGTGGCCCGCTGGAGCCAGGCGCAGGCCACCCTGGCCGGCCGCGGCGACATGGTGTCGGTGCTGCTGCCCGCCGCCGAAGTCGCCGACCTGCTCCAGCAGCGCTGGCCCGGACAGCTCGTCGTCGCTGTGGAGAACAGCCCCGGCGCGACCGTCGTCTCCGGGGACAGCGACGCGGCAGCCGACCTGGTCGCGCACCTCACCGCCGGCGGCGTCCACGCCCGGCGGGTCGACGTCGGGCTCGCCGCGCACTCCCCGCACACCGACGCCATCCTCGACCGCGTCCGGGCGGACATCGCGCCCATCCGGCCGACCGCACCGCGTATCCCCGTCTACTCCTCCGTCCTCGGCGGCGCGCTGGACGGCACCCCCATGGACGCCGACTACTGGGTCCGCAACCTGCGCTCCACGGTCCGCTTCGCCGACGCCCACCGGGCGGCGCTGGCCGCCGGGCACCGCACCCTGATCGAGGTCAGCCCGCACCCGGTGCTCACCACCGCCTTGGAGGTCACCGCCACCAGCGCCGCCGTGCCCGCCGCGGTGCTGGGCACCCTGCGCCGGGGGGAGGGCGGTCCGGCCCGCTTCACCGCCTCCCTCGCCGAGTACTGGGTCGCCGGCGGCGCCACCGATCTGGGCGCCCTGCTGCCCGCCGATCAGCAGCCGCCCCTGCCGCTGCCCGCGGCCGTCCGCACCGGCGGCCCCGACGACGCCGCCGGGTCCCGTACGACGCCGTCGGACGCGCTGCGGGACCGGCTCGGTCCGCTGGATTCGGCCGAGCGCCGCGCGCACCTGCTGGAGGCGGTGCGGGACGCCGTGGCCGCGGCCGGCACCCCCGGGGACGGGGACGGAGACGGGGACGGGGCCGCGGACACCGCCGCCGTGGACGCCGGGCGGACCTTCCGCGACCTCGGCATCACCTCGCTCGCCGCCGTCGCCATCCGCGACCGCCTCACCACCGCGACCGGCCTGCGGCTGTCCCCGACCGTCGTCTTCGACCACCCCACGCCGGACGCGCTCGCCGCCCACCTGGACGCCGAACTGTTCGGCGCCGCCGACCCGGGGCAGCAGGCCGCGGCCGGTCCCGTCGCGCGCCCGGACGAGCCGATCGCGATCGTGGGCATGGCCTGCCGCTACCCCGGCGGCGTGGCCTCGCCCGCCGGGCTGTGGGACACCGTCGCCGCCGGTATCGACGCGGTCGGCGGGCTGCCCACCGACCGCGGCTGGAACCTCGCCGACGGCTACGACCCCGAACTGCGCGCCCCCGGCACGTTCTCCCAGCACGAGGGCGGATTCCTCCACGACGCGGCCGAGTTCGACGCGGAGTTCTTCGGGATCTCCCCGCGCGAGGCACTGGCGATGGACCCGCAGCAGCGGCTGGCCCTGGAGGCCGCCTGGGAGGCCGTCGAGGACGCCGGGCTGGACGCCCGCGCCCTGAAGGGCTCCCGCACCGGGGTGTACCTCGGCCTCATCGCGCAGGACTACGGCCCGCGCACCGGAGAGCCCACGGAGCGGGCCGGCGCGCTGGAAGGGCACCTCTTCCTCGGCAGCACCGGCAGCGTCGCCTCCGGGCGGCTGTCCTACGTACTCGGCCTGGAGGGGCCCTCGCTGACGATCGACACCGCCTGCTCGTCGTCGCTGGTCGCCCTGCACGCGGCCTGCCAGTCCCTGCGGACCGGCGAGTGCGACCTCGCGCTCACCGGCGGTGTCACGGTGATGCCGAGCACCGGCATGCTGGTCGAGTTCTCCCGCCAGCGCGGCCTGTCCCCGGACGGCCGCTGCAAGGCGTTCTCGGCCGGCGCCGACGGCTTCGGGCTGGCCGAGGGCGTCGGGATGGTGCTGGTGGAGCGGTTGTCGGATGCGGTGCGGCTGGGGCACCGGGTGCTGGCGGTGGTGCGCGGTAGCGCGGTGAACCAGGACGGTGCGTCGAACGGGTTGAGTGCGCCGAGTGGTCCGGCGCAGCAGCGGGTGATCCGGCAGGCGCTGGTGAATGCCGGGCTTCAGGCGTCCGGGGTGGACGTGGTGGAGGCGCACGGTACGGGGACGCGGCTGGGCGACCCGATCGAGGCGCAGGCGCTGCTGGCGACGTACGGTCAGGGGCGGCCGGAGCAGCAGCCTTTGTGGCTGGGGTCGTTGAAGTCGAACATCGGGCACGCGCAGGCCGCCGCCGGGGTGGGCGGTGTGATCAAGATGGTGATGGCGCTGCGGGCCGGTGTGCTGCCGCGCACCCTGCACGCGGACGAGCCGTCCCCGCACATCGACTGGTCGGAGGGCCAGGTGCGGCTGCTGACCGAGGCGCGGCCGTGGCCGCGGACCGGGCGGGCGCGGCGGGCGGGCGTGTCGTCGTTCGGCGTGAGCGGCACGAACGCGCACGTCATCCTGGAGCAGGCTCCTGCCTTCGAGCCGGCGCCGGCCAAGGAGCCCGTGGTGGCGCCGGACGTGGTGCCCTTCGTGCTCTCCGCGGCCTCCGCCGACGCCCTGCGCGCCCAGGCCGCGAAGCTCCGCGCGTTTCTCGGCGAGCACGGCGAACTCGCGCCCGCCGACGTGGCGTTCTCCCTCGCCACCCGGCGCACCGAGCTGGAGCACCGGGCCGTGGTCCTGGGCGGCGACCGCGCCGAACTGCTCACCGCGCTCGACGCGCTGGCCGCGGGCCGGCCGGTCCCGCAGGTCGTGCTCGGCGGTGCCGCCGCCCATTCCCGCCGCCCGGCGTTCGTGTTTCCGGGGCAGGGGTCGCAGTGGGTGGGGATGGCGGTGGAGTTGTTGGGGTCGTCGCCGGTGTTCGCGGCGTCGATGGTGGAGTGTGGGCGGGTGTTGGGTGAGTTTGTGGAGTGGGATTTGTTGGAGGTGTTGGGGGATGAGGTGGCGTTGGGGCGGGTGGATGTGGTGCAGCCGGTGTTGTGGGCGGTGATGGTGTCGTTGGCGGCGGTGTGGCGGGCGTGTGGGGTGGTGCCGGGTGCGGTGGTGGGGCATTCGCAGGGGGAGATTGCGGCGGCGGTGGTGGCGGGTGGGTTGTCGTTGCGTGAGGGTGCGCGGGTGGTGGCGTTGCGGAGTGGGGTGATTGGTGGGTTGTTGGCGGGTCGGGGTGGTATGGCGTCGGTGGGGTTGGGTGTGGAGGGGGTGCGGTCTCGTTTGGTGGGGTGGGAGGGGCGGTTGTCGTTGGCGGCGGTGAATGGGCCGTCGTTGTGTGTGGTGTGTGGTGAGGTGGGGGCGTTGGAGGAGTTTGTGGGTGGGTTGGAGGGTGAGGGGGTTCGGGTGCGGCGTGTTGCGGTGGATTATGCGTCGCATTCGGTGTTTGTGGAGGGTGTGGAGGAGGAGTTGGCGGGTGTGTTGGGTGAGGTGGTTGTGGGTGGGGGGAATGGGGTGCCGTTTTATTCGACGGTGACGGGTGGGTTGTTTGGGGTGGGGGGTTTGGATGGGGGGTATTGGTATCGGAATTTGCGGCAGACGGTGCGTTTTGAGGAGACGGTGCGGGAGTTGGTGCGGCGGGGGTTTGATGCGTTTGTGGAGGTGAGTGCGCATCCGGTGTTGGCGGTGGGGGTGTCGGAGGTGTTGGAGTCGGTGGGGGTGCGGGGTGTGGTGTGTGGGTCGTTGCGTCGGGGTGAGGGTGGGGTGCGACGGTTGTTGGCGTCGTTGGGTGAGGCGTGGGTGGCGGGGGTGCCGGTGGATTGGGCGGCGGTGGTGCCGGGGGCGGGGGTGGTGGAGTTGCCGACGTATGCGTTCCAGCACCAGCGCTACTGGCTCGACGCCTCGACCGGCGGCAGCGGTGAGCGGCCCGCGGACGAGCAGGACACCGCGCTGTGGGCGGCGGTCGAGAAGACCGATCTCGACTCTTTCGCCGCCGAGTTGGCGATCGCGCCGGACGCCCCGCTCGACACGGTGGTGCCCGCCTTGGCCGACTGGCGCCGGCGCGTGGGCACCCTGGCGACCGTCGACCACTGGCGCTACCGGGTCACCTGGAAGCGGCGCCCCGACACCGCCGGTGCGGCGGCCCTCACCGGACACTGGCTCGCCGTCGTACCCGAGCGGCACCGCACCGACCCCGGAGTCACCACCGCACTGGAGGCGCTGGGCGCCGCCGGAGCCGACGTGGCCCTGCTCGAAATCAGCGACGCGGATGCCGACGCCGACGCCGAGGCCAACGCCGCCGTGGAGCGGCTGGAGCAGCGGCTGCGTACGCTCCTGGCCGACCTCGGCGCGGCACCGGCGGGCGTCCTGTCCTTCCTCGGCCTGGACCTCGACCGTCGCCACCCCGGCCTCCCGGCGCTGCCGAGCGGACTGGCCGCCACCCTGGCGCTGATCCGCGCGCTGGGCCGGGCCGACGTGCGGGCGCCGCTGTGGCTGACCACCCGGCAGGCGGTCACCACCGGCGAGGACACCCACCCGCACCACCCGCTGGGGTCGCTGATCTGGGGCCTCGGCCAGGTCACCGCCCTGGAACACCCCGACCGCTGGGGCGGGTTGATCGACCTGCCCGCCGCACCCGACGCCCGCACCGGGCAGTTGCTGTGTGCCGCGCTCGCCGACGCCGGGCCCGAGGACCAGGTGGCGCTGCGGCCGGCCGGCGCGTTCCTGCGCCGCCTCGCCCATGCCCCGCGCGACCGGCGCCCCGCCCGCCGCACCTGGCGGCCCCGCGGCACCGTCGTCATCACCGGCGGCACCGGCGCGCTGGGCTCCGTACTCGCCCGGTGGCTGGCCGCGGAAGGCGCCGAGCACCTGGTGCTCACCGGCCGCCGCGGCGCCGACGCCCCCGGCGCGGCCGGGCTGCGCGACGAACTCACCGCCGCCGGCGCCCGGGTGACCCTCGCCGCCTGCGACGTCGCCGACCGTACGGCCGTCGCCGACCTGCTGGCCGGGCTGGCCGCCGCCGGCGAGACCGTACGCGCCGTCCTGCACGCCGCGGGCGTGGCCGAGCTGACGTCCCTGGCGGACACCGGGCCCGCGCAGTTCGCCGCGGGCATCGCCGCCAAGGTCGACGGCGCACGCCACCTGACCGAACTGCTCGACCACACCGCGCTGGACGCCTTCGTGCTGTTCTCCTCCATCGCCGGCGTGTGGGGCAGCGGCGACCACGGCGCCTACGCCGCCGCCAACGCCTACCTCGACGCGCTGGCCGAGGCGAACCGCGCCGCGGGCATCCCCACCACCTCGATCGCCTGGGGCGTGTGGAACGCGTTCGGCGTCAAGGGCGCCGGCGGCATCTCCGAGGCCGTCGACCTCGACCAGCTGCACCGGCGCGGACTGCCCCTGATCGAACCGGAGTTGGGCCTGACCGCCCTGCAACGTGCCCTGGACCGCGACGAGACGGCGCTCACCGTCGCCCCCGTCGCCTGGGAGCGGTTCTTCCCGCTGTTCAGCGCGGCCCGATCGCGGCCCCTCTTCGACGACCTGCCGCAGGTCCGCGCGCTGACCGCGCTGACCGCCCAGGTGCCCGGCGCACCGGCCCAGCCCGCCGCCGAGCAGCACACCGGCCTTGCCGCCCTCCCGCCCGAGGACCGCGACAGCGCCCTGCTCGCCCTCGTCCGCGGCGAGGCCGCCGCCGTGCTCGGCTTCGAACGGCCCGACCAGCTGGAGCCCGACCGGGCGTTCCGCGACATCGGCTTCGACTCGCTGACCGCGATGGAACTGCGCAACCGCCTGGCAGGAGCCACCGGGCTGTCCCTGTCCGCCGCCCTCGTCTTCGACCACCCGACCCCCCTCGCCATCGCCGCCCACCTCAAGGCCGAGCTGTTCGGGCCGGACACGGACGACGACGCCTTCGTCCTCGCCGAACTCGACCGGCTCGCCGAGCGGTTGACCGGTCTGAACCCCGACGGCAACACCCGGCTGGAGATCACCCTGCGGCTGCGGTCCCTGCTCGCGCGGTGGGACGGACCCGACGGCGCCCGGCCCGCGGCCGACGCCGCCTCCGCCGGGCCGGAACTCCAGTCCGCCAGCGTCGACGAGGTGTTCGCCTTCATCGACAGCGAACTAGGGCTCTGAGCACGGCAGTCGGCCCCCGGGCCACCGGCACCACCACGCAACGCGCCACACGACGCACCACGTACGGCGGCGGCACCAGCCCGCGCCGCCCACCGGACGACAGCACCACGGCACCACGGCACCACGGACACCTTGAACGGCTCAACGGGGGTAGGAACTGATGGCTGATCAGGACAAGTTGGTCGACTACCTGAAGCGGGTCACCACCGATCTTCAGCAGACCCGGCAGCGCCTGCGCGAGTACGAGGCGCAGGCCGCCGAGCCGATCGCGATCGTCGGCATGGGCTGCCGCTACCCCGGCGGCGTCGGCTCGCCCGCCGACCTGTGGCGGCTGGTGCACGACGGGGTCGACGCCGTCGGCGGCCTGCCCACCGACCGCGGCTGGGACGTGGAGGCGCTCTACGACCCCGACCCCGACGCCCCCGGCACCACCTACGCCCCCCACGGCGGATACCTCACCGGGGCCACCGAGTTCGACGCCGAGTTCTTCGGGATCTCCCCGCGCGAGGCCACCGCCATGGACCCGCAGCAGCGGCTCGTCCTGGAAACCGCCTGGGAGGCCGTCGAGCACGCCGGCATCGACCCGGCCGCCCTGCGCGGCACCAGCACAGGCGTCTACGTCGGCTGCAACTACCAGGAGTACCGGGCCCGGCTCACCGAGGTCCGCGACGGCCTGGAAGGCCACCTCGTCACCGGCAGCGTCTCCAGCGTGGTGTCCGGCCGCGTCTCCTACGTCCTCGGCCTCGAAGGCCCCGCCCTCACCGTGGACACCGCCTGCTCCTCCTCCCTGGTCACCCTCCACCTCGCCTGCGAGGCGCTGCGCCGCAAGGAGTGCACCATGGCGCTCGCCGGCGGCGTCGCCGTGATGAGCACCCCCCACACCATCACCGGCTTCTCCCGCCAGCGCGGTGTCGCCACCGACGGCCGCTGCAAGGCGTTCTCCGCCGCCGCCGACGGCATGGGCTTCGGCGAGGGTGTCGGGATGGTGCTGGTGGAGCGGTTGTCGGATGCGGTGCGGCTGGGTCACCGGGTGCTGGCGGTGGTGCGCGGTAGTGCGGTGAACCAGGACGGTGCGTCGAACGGGTTGAGTGCGCCGAGTGGTCCGGCGCAGCAGCGGGTGATCCGGCAGGCGCTGGTGAATGCCGGGCTTCAGCCGTCCGGGGTGGACGTGGTGGAGGCGCACGGTACGGGGACGCGGCTGGGCGACCCGATCGAGGCACAAGCCCTGCAAGCCACCTACGGCCAGGGCCGTGACGTCCAACGGCCTTTGTGGCTGGGGTCGTTGAAGTCGAACATCGGGCACGCGCAGGCCGCCGCGGGGGTGGGCGGTGTGATCAAGATGGTGATGGCGCTGCGGGCCGGTGTGCTGCCCCGCACCCTGCACGCGGACGAGCCGTCCCCGCACATCGACTGGTCGGCCGGCACCGTACGGCTGCTCACCGAACGCACCGACTGGCCCGAGACGGGCGAGCCGCGCCGGGCCGCCGTGTCCTCCTTCGGGATCAGCGGCACCAACGCGCACGTCGTCCTGGAGCAGGCTCCCGCTTCCGAGGCCCCCGCCTCCGAGGCCCGTGCTTCCGAGACCGCCGCGTCCGCCGCGCCGGCCGAACCCGGCACCACGCCCGTCCTGGCCGGCGCCGGCCACCTGCCCTGGCCGGTCTCCGCGGCCACCCCTGAGGGTCTGCGCGCCCAGGCGGCGCGCCTGCGCGACCACCTCGCCGAGCACGGCGAACTCGCGCCCGCCGACGTGGCGTTCTCCCTCGCCACCACGCGCTCCGCCCTCACCCAGCGCGCCCTGCTCGTCGGCGGCGACCGCGCCGAACTGCTCACCGCCCTCGACGCGCTCGCCGCCGGAACCCCCGACGCGGGCGTGGTAAGGGGCACCGCCGAGGCCCGCAGCAAAACCGTGTTCGTGTTTCCGGGGCAGGGGTCGCAGTGGGTGGGGATGGCGGTGGAGTTGTTGGGGTCGTCGCCGGTGTTCGCGGCGTCGATGGTGGAGTGTGGGCGGGTGTTGGGTGAGTTTGTGGAGTGGGATTTGTTGGAGGTGTTGGGGGATGAGGTGGCGTTGGGGCGGGTGGATGTGGTGCAGCCGGTGTTGTGGGCGGTGATGGTGTCGTTGGCGGCGGTGTGGCGGGCGTGTGGGGTGGTGCCGGGTGCGGTGGTGGGGCATTCGCAGGGGGAGATTGCGGCGGCGGTGGTGGCGGGTGGGTTGTCGTTGCGTGAGGGTGCGCGGGTGGTGGCGTTGCGGAGTGGGGTGATTGGTGGGTTGTTGGCGGGTCGGGGTGGTATGGCGTCGGTGGGGTTGGGTGTGGAGGGGGTGCGGTCTCGTTTGGTGGGGTGGGAGGGGCGGTTGTCGTTGGCGGCGGTGAATGGGCCGTCGTTGTGTGTGGTGTGTGGTGAGGTGGGGGCGTTGGAGGAGTTTGTGGGTGGGTTGGAGGGTGAGGGGGTTCGGGTGCGGCGTGTTGCGGTGGATTATGCGTCGCATTCGGTGTTTGTGGAGGGTGTGGAGGAGGAGTTGGCGGGTGTGTTGGGTGAGGTGGTTGTGGGTGGGGGGAATGGGGTGCCGTTTTATTCGACGGTGACGGGTGGGTTGTTTGGGGTGGGGGGTTTGGATGGGGGGTATTGGTATCGGAATTTGCGGCAGACGGTGCGTTTTGAGGAGACGGTGCGGGAGTTGGTGCGGCGGGGGTTTGATGCGTTTGTGGAGGTGAGTGCGCATCCGGTGTTGGCGGTGGGGGTGTCGGAGGTGTTGGAGTCGGTGGGGGTGCGGGGTGTGGTGTGTGGGTCGTTGCGTCGGGGTGAGGGTGGGGTGCGGCGGTTGTTGGCGTCGTTGGGTGAGGCGTGGGTGGCGGGGGTGTCGGTGGATTGGGCGGCGGTGGTGCCGGGGGCGGGGGTGGTGGAGTTGCCGACGTATGCGTTCCAGCACCAGCGCTACTGGCTCGACGCCCCGACCAGCACCACCGCCGACGTGTCGGCCGCCGGTCTCGGCGCTCCCGGACACGGCCTCCTCGGCGCGTCGGTCGCCCTCGCGGGCGGCGGCGGGACCGTACTGACCGGCCGGCTCGCGCTGGCCACCCACCCCTGGCTCGCCGACCACGCGGTCCGCGGCATCGTCCTGGTGCCCGGCACCGGCCTGGTCGAACTCGCCGTACGCGCGGGCGACGAGGTCGGCTGCGGCCGGGTGGAGGAACTCACGCTCCAGGCGCCGCTGGTGCTGCCCGCCACCGGCGCGGTCCAGGTCCAGGTCGTCGTCGGCACCCCGGACGACGCGGGCCGCCGGGCCCTGGACATCTATTCCCGGCCCGAGGAGTCCGGCGCCGAGGACACCTGGACGCTGCACGGCACCGGAACACTCGCCCCGGCCGACCCGCTCGCCCTGGCGGGCACCCCGGCCACCCCTCCGACCGGCACCCGGGCCGACCTCACCGCCTGGCCCCCGCACGACGCCGAACCCGTCGACACCACCGGCTTCTACGCCGCCATGGCCGAGCGCGGCTACGAGTACGGCCCCGCCTTCCAGGGCCTGCGCGGTGTCTGGCGGCGCGGCGACGAGGTGTTCGCCGAGGTCGTCCTGCCCGCGGAGGCGGCCGACACCGTCGACGGGTTCGGCCTGCACCCGGCGCTGCTCGACGCCGGCCTCCAGTCCGGCCTGCTCACCCTCTTCGCGCCCGCCGCCGGCCACACCTCCGGCCACACCTCCGGCAACCGGCTGCCGTTCTCCTGGCGCGGTGTGACCCTCCACGCGGTCGGTGCGACCGCCCTGCGCGTCCGGATGGCCCCCGTCGCCGGCGACCCGACGACGGTCACGCTCGACGTCGCCGACGCCTCCGGCGGCCCGGTGGCGTCCGTCGAGGTGCTGGCGACCCGCGAGGTGTCCGAGGAGCAGTTGGCGGCGGCGTCGGCGGGGGGCGACGACGCGCTGTTCGCGGTGGAGTGGGTGCCGGTGATGGGCGGGGCCGAGGCGGGGCCCCCGGTCGCGGTGCTCGGTGCCGAGGGGGCGTACGCCGATGTGGACGCGTTGCTGGCGTCCGGCGATGACATACCCGGGACCGTGGTGTGGGAGTGCGGCCCGGCCGATGACGGCGCCGTACCGGAGGCCGTACGGTCGCGGCTGGCCGAGGTGCTGGATGTGGTGCGGCGGTGGGCGGGTGAGGAGCGGCTCGCCGAGTCGCGGTTGGTGGTGGTGACCCGGGAGGCCGTGTCGGTGTCCGCCGGTGAGCCGGTGGAGGTGGCGCTCGCGCCGGTGTGGGGTCTGGTGCGGGTGGCGCAGGCGGAGTACCCGGGCCGGTTCGTGCTCGCCGACCTCCCTGCCGACGCGGGAGTTGCCGCGCTCGCGCCCGGACTGGCCTCCGGTGAAGCGCAGTTGGCGCTACGGGACGGCGTTGGGCGCACACCGCGCCTGACCCGCGCACAGCTTCCGCCCGCCGCCGAAGCGGCCACCGCCGCGCCCGTCTTCGGGGACGGCCCGGTGCTCGTGACCGGCGCATCCGGCGTCCTGGGCACCGCAGTCGCCCGGCACCTGGTGTCCGCGCACGGCGTGCGCCACCTGCTGCTGCTCTCCCGTCGCGGCCCCTCGGCGGACGGCATCGCCGGGCTGAGCAGTGAACTGGCCGCCCAGGGCGCCGTCGTGGAGGTGCTGGCCTGCGACGCGGCCGACCGGGACGCGCTGGCCGAGGTCCTACGGGATCGCCACCTCACCGGCGTGGTGCACGCGGCAGGCGTACTCGACGACGGCGTACTGGACGCACTCGACGACGCGCGCTTCGACACGGTGCTGCGCCCGAAGGTGGACGCGGCCTGGCACCTGCACGAACTGACCCGGGACATGGACCTGTCGGCGTTCCTCCTGTTCTCCGCCGGCGCCGGCACCTTCGGCACCGCAGGACAGGCCAACTACGCCGCGGCCAACGTCTTCCTCGACGCCCTCGCCCAGGCCCGGCGGGCCGAGGGACTGCCCGGCCTGTCCCTGGCGTGGGGCCTGTGGGCCGAGACCAGCGCCATGACCGGCGGGCTCGGCGAGGCCGGCCGCAACCGCCTCGCCCGGCTCGGCGTCACCGCCCTGGAGACCGGCCAGGGCCTCGCCCTCCTCGACGCGGCCGCCCGCACCGGCGACCCGTACCTGCTCCCCCTGCGGCTGGACCTGGCGGCCCTGCGCCGCCGGGCGGCGACCTCCCCGGTACCGGCGCTGCTCAGCACCCTGGTGCCGCAGGGCGTACGGCGCCAGGCGGCCGCCGCGGGCACCCCGGCGACCGGCGGCGACCTCGCCGGACAGCTCGCCGCACTGCCCGCCGACCGACGCGAGGAGTTCCTCCTCGACATCGTCCGCGGCGAGGTCGCCGCCGTCCTCGGACACGCCTCCGCCGACGCCGTCGAAGCCGAACGCGCCTTCAAGGACCTCGGGTTCGACTCCCTCACCGCCGTCGAACTGCGCAACCGGCTCGGCGCCGCCACCGGACTGCGGCTGCCCGCCACCCTCGTCTTCGACCACCCCAACGCCGCCGCCGTCGTCCGCCTGCTGCGCACCGAACTCGTCGGCACCGGACCCGGCGCCGCACCGGCCGCCACCCCGGCCGCCCGCCCGGCCACCCCGGCCGGCGCCGCCGAACCCATGGCGATCATCGGCATGAGCTGCCGCTTCCCCGGCGACGTGGTCTCCCCGGAGGACCTGTGGCAGCTCGTCGCCGAGGGCCGCGACGCGATCGACGTCATGCCCGGCGACCGCGGCTGGGACATCGACGCCCTCTACGACCCGACCCCGGGCGTACCCGGCCGGATCTACTCCCGCGAGGGCGGCCTGCTGCGCGGCGCCGCCGACTTCGACCCCGCGTTCTTCGGCATCTCGCCCCGCGAGGCGCTGGCCATGGACCCGCAGCAGCGCCTGCTGCTGGAGACGTCGTGGGAGGCGTTCGAACGCGCCGGCATCGACCCGGCCACCTTGCGCGGCAGCAGCACCGGCGTCTTCGCGGGCGTCATGTACCACGACTACGGCGCCCGGCTCGGCGCCGGCACCGTGCCCGAGGACGTCGAGGGCTACGTCGGCAACGGCAGCGCGGGCAGCATCGCCACCGGCCGCATCGCCTACACCTTCGGGCTCGAGGGCCCGGCGGTGACCGTGGACACCGCCTGCTCCTCCTCCCTGGTCGCGCTGCACCTGGCCATGCAGGCCATCCGGCAGGGCGAGTGCTCGCTCGCCCTGGTCGGCGGCGTCACCGTCATGTCGTCCGTCGAGATGTTCCTGGAGTTCAGCCGCCAGCGCGCCGTCTCGCCCGACGGCCGCTGCAAGGCGTTCGGCGCGGGCGCGGACGGCGCCGGCTTCAGCGAGGGCGCGGGCATGCTGCTGGTCGAGCGGCTGTCGGACGCCCAGCGGCTCGGCCACCCCGTCCTGGCCGTGGTCCGCGGCAGCGCCGTCAACCAGGACGGCGCGTCGAACGGCCTCACCGCCCCCAACGGCCCCGCCCAGCAGCGCGTCATCCGCCAGGCCCTGGCCGCGGCCGGCCTGGAGCCCGCGCAGATCGACACGGTGGAGGCCCACGGCACGGGCACGACACTCGGCGACCCCATCGAGGCCCAGGCCCTGCTGGCGACGTACGGCCAGGGGCGTGATGCCGAACGGCCGTTGTGGCTGGGGTCGTTGAAGTCGAACATCGGGCATGCGCAGGCGGCAGCCGGTGTCGGCGGTGTGATCAAGATGGTGATGGCGTTGCGGGCGGGTGTGCTGCCGCGGACGTTGCATGTGGAGGAGCCCTCCCCGCACATCGACTGGTCGGCGGGTGAGGTACGGCTGTTGACCGAGGAACGGGCATGGCCCGAGACGGGGCAGCCGCGCCGCGCGGGCGTCTCGTCCTTCGGCGCCAGCGGCACCAACGCCCACCTCATCCTGGAGCAGGCCCCGGCCACGGAACCCGAGGCCGCCGCGGACGACGCCCCGGCGGCACCCCCGCTTCCGGTCGTCCCCTGGGTGATCAGCGCCAAGACCGAAGCCGCGCTGCGTGGGCAGGCGGAGCGGCTGAGGTCGTATGTTGCCGGGCGGGCTGGACTGCGGCCGGTGGATGTGGCGTGGTCGTTGGCGACGACGCGGGGTGCGTTGGAGCATCGTGCGGTGGTGGTGGGTGCGGATCTGGGTGAACTGGTCGATGGGCTGGGTGTGTTGGCGCAGCCCGGTGTGGCGGTGGGTGGGCGCACCGCGTTCCTGTTCACGGGGCAGGGTGCGCAGCGGCTTGGGATGGGCCGGGAGTTGTATGACGTGTTTCCGGTGTTCCGGGGGGCGTTGGACGAGGTGTGTGCGGAGTTGGACGCGGTGATGGCGCGTCCGGTGCGTGAGGTGATGTGGGGTGAGGACGTGGAGGTGTTGGCGCGTACGGAGTTCACGCAACCGGCGCTGTTCGCCGTCGAAGTGGCGTTGTTCCGGCTCCTGGCGTCGTGGGGGATACGGCCGGACGCGGTGGCGGGGCATTCGATCGGTGAGATCGCGGCGGCGCACGTGACGGGTGTGTTGTCGTTGCGGGACGCGTGTGTGCTGGTGGCGGCGCGGGGCCGGTTGATGCAGCAACTCCCCGTGGGCGGGGCGATGGTGGCGGTCGAGGCGACCGAGGCGGAGGTGCGTGAGCTGCTGGTCGGAGTGGAGGACGGGGCTGGTGTGGCGGCGGTCAACGGGCCGCAGTCCGTGGTGATCTCGGGTGCGGAGGTCGACGTCGAGCGGGTGGCGGAGGAACTGGCCGGTCGCGGGCGTCGGGTGAAGCGGCTCGCGGTGAGCCACGCGTTCCACTCGCCGTTGATGGAGCCGATGCTGGCGGAGTTCCGTACGGTCGTGGCGGGCCTGGACTTCCAGGAGCCCTCCGTGCCGTTCGTGTCGACCGTCACCGGCAGCGCCGATGCGGAGCAGTTGCGGACGGCCGACTACTGGGTCGAGCACGTTCGTGCGGCGGTTCGTTTCGCTGATGCGGTGGCGGAGTTGCATGGGTTGGGGGTGCGGCGGTTTGTGGAGGTGGGGCCGGCTGCGGTGTTGGCGGGGTTGGTGGGGCAGGTGGTGGAGGCGGATGGTGTGGCGGTGCTGCGGCGGCGGGTGCCGGAGGTGCGGGCGGTGGTGGAGGCGGCCGGTGGGGTGTTCGTCCGGGGTGGTGCGGTGGACTGGGCGGCGGTGCTGGCCGGTGGGCGGCGGGTGGAGTTGCCGACGTATGCGTTCCAGCACGAGCGGTACTGGCTCGACGCCCCGGCCGCAGCCGGTGACGTCACCGCGGCCGGACTGCGGAGCGCCGGGCATCCGCTGCTCGGCGCGGCCGTCGAGCTGGCCGGCGCCGACCGTACGGTGTTCGTCGGCCGCTTCTCGGTCGCCGCTCAGCCGTGGCTGGCCGACCACGCCGTCCACGGCACCGTCCTCGTCCCGGGTGCCGCGCTGGTGGAGCTGGCGCTGCGGGCAGGGGACGAGGTCGGGTGCGGCCGTCTGGAGGAGTTGACGCTTCAGGCGCCGCTGGTGCTGCCGGCGAGCGGGGCCGTGCAGATCCAGGTGACGGTGGGCGAGGCGGACGAGGCCGGGCGCCGTACCGTCGAGATCCACTCCCGCGCCGAGCAGGACGCGGCCGGGACGACCTGGTCCTGCCACGCCCTCGGCGCACTCACCGCGCCCGAGGCGCACCCCGCGCCCGCCGCGCTGTCCGACCTCTGGCCGCCGCAGGACGCCCAGGCGCTCGACGTGGACGGCTTCTACACCGACCTGGCGGACCGCGGTTACGCCTACGGGCCCGCCTTCCAGGGCCTGCGCCGGGCGTGGCGGCGCGGCGACGACGTGTTCGCCGAAGTCGCCCTGCCGGACACGGCACTGGACGCCGCGGACTCCTTCGGGCTGCACCCGGCCCTGCTCGACGCCGCCTTGCAGACCATGAACTTCACCTCCACGGACGCGGGTTCGGGCACGCGGCTGCCGTTCGCGTGGGCGGATGTGGCGCTGCACGCGGTGGGTGCGGTGGCGGTGAGGGTGCGGGTTGCGCCGGATGGGCGTGGGGGTGTGGCGGTGGAGCTGTTCGACGAGGTGGGGTTGCCAGTGGCGTCGGTGGGTTCGTTGACGTTGCGTGAGGTGAGTCGGGAGCAGTTGGCGGCGGCGTCGGCGGGGGGCGACGACGCGCTGTTCGGGGTGGAGTGGGTGCCGGTGACGGGCGGGGCCGAGGCGGGGCCCCCGGTCGCGGTGCTCGGTGCCGAGGGGGCGTACGCCGATGTGGACGCGTTGCTGGCGTCCGGCGATGACATACCCGGGACGGTGGTGTGGGAGTGCGGCCCGGCCGATGACGGCGCCGTTCCGGAGGCCGTGCGGTCGCGGCTGGCCGAGGTGCTGGGTGTGGTGCGGCGATGGGTGGCCGAGGAGCGGCTCGCCGAGTCGCGGTTGGTGGTGGTGACCCGGGGCGCGGTGGCCGTGTCCGCCGGTGAGTTGGTGGAGGTGGGGTCTGCGCCGGTGTGGGGTCTGGTGCGGGTGGCGCAGGCGGAGTACCCGGGGCGGTTCGTGCTGGCGGATCTGCCGGTGGGAGCTGGCCTTGACGTACTGACGGCTGGACTGGCGTCGGATGAGCCGCAGGTGGCGGTGCGGGATGGCGTGGTGCGGGTGCCGCGTCTGACACGGGCGGAGGTTCCGGCGTCGGAGGGCCCGGCGTTCGGTGACGGTCCGGTGTTGGTGACGGGTGCGTCGGGTGCGCTGGGCTCCGTACTTGCCCGGCACCTCGTGGTGGCGCATGGCGTGCGGGAGTTGGTGTTGCTGAGTCGTCGCGGCCTGGAAGCGGCTGGCATGCCGGAGTTGAGCCGGGAGTTGACCGAGCAGGGTGCCGCGGTGGAGGTGGTGGCGTGTGATGCGGCAGACCGGGATGCGCTGGCCGAGGTCCTACGGGATCGCCGTTTCACGGGTGTGGTGCACGTGGCGGGTGTGCTGGACGACGGTGTGCTGGATGCGCTGGACGGGTCCCGGTTCGATACGGTCCTGCGCCCGAAGGTGGACGCGGCCTGGAATCTGCATGAGCTGACCCGGGACATGGACCTGTCCGCGTTCGTTCTGTTCTCCTCCGCTGCGGGTGTGTTCGGCAATGCGGGTCAGGCCAACTACGCGTCCGCGAACGTCTTCCTGGACGCGCTGGCCCAGGCCCGGCGTGCCGAGGGCCTACCGGGGCTGTCCCTCGCCTGGGGCCTGTGGGCTGGGGCGGAGAGTGCGATGACCGCCGGGCTGGGTGTGGCGGACCAGAAACGTATCGCGCGGCTCGGTGCGGAGGCGCTGAGTGAGGCGGAGGGGTTGGCGCTGCTGGACCGGGCGCTGGGTGCGGGCGGCAGTGCGGGGACGGACGGCCTGCTCGTCCCCATACGCCTCAACCTCCCCGCGCTGCGCGGGCGGCCGGAGGAGGCACCCGCGTTGCTGCGCGCGCTGGCGCCTGCCAGGGTGCGGCGGCATGCCGCGGCCGGGGCGGCGCGGGAGGGCGGTCCGGGGCTGGCCGAGCAGCTGGCGGGGATGAACGAGGGCCGCCGGGCGGCGCATCTGCTGGCGCTGGTGCGTACGGAGGTCGCCGCGGTGCTGGGCCACCGGTCGGCGGCGACGGTGGAACCGGAACGCGCCTTCAAGGACCTCGGGTTCGACTCGCTCACGGCGGTGGAGCTGCGCAACCGGCTGCACAGCGCGTCCGGGTTGAAGCTGGCCGCCACCGTCGTCTTCGACCACCCGACGTCCGCGGACCTGGCGCGCCACCTGCGGACGCAGATCCCGGACCTGCCGGCGGCCGGACCGGAGTGGCTGCTCGGTGAACTCGACCGGATCGAGCAGGCGTTGGCCGATGTCGACCCGAACGACGAGCAGAGCGCCGGTATCCAGCAGCGCCTGGCCGCGCTGGCCGCCCGCTTCGAGGCCGCTGCCCGGCCGGCGGAGGCCGAGGAGGTCGCCGACCAGATCGACGCGGCGACGGACGACGAGATCTTCGCGTTCATCGACAACGAACTCGGCTGAGCCCCGCCCGGCGCCGTACCCCTACACCCGGTACGGCGCCGACCCCCGTCCCCGCCCCCGCCCCACGTACGCCGATCGTCTCCGACGACGACTCGAATGGTGACTGACTGATGTCCAACGAGCAGAAGCTGCGCGACTACCTCAAGCGGGTCACGACCGACCTGGCCGACGCCCGGCGCCGGCTCGGCCAGGCCGAGGCCGCCCGGCACGAGCCCGTCGCGATCGTCGGTATGGCCTGCCGCTACCCGGGCGGGGTCGGGTCGCCGGAGGACCTGTGGCAGCTGGTCGCCGAGGGCCGCGACGCGATCGGCGACATGCCGGCGGACCGCGGCTGGGACGTCGACGCGCTCTACGACCCCGACCCGTCGAGCACCGGCACCACGTACTCCCGCGAGGGCGGATTCCTGCGGGAGGCGGCCGAGTTCGACCCGGCGTTCTTCACCATCCCACCGCGTGAGGCGCTCGCGATGGACCCGCAGCAGAGGCTGCTGCTGGAAGCGTCGTGGGAGGCGTTCGAGCGGGCGGGCATCGACCCGGCCACCCTGCGCGGCAGCCGGACCGGGGTCTTCGCCGGGGTGATGTACCACGACTACGGCGGCCGCTTCGGCACCGGCCCGGGCGCGCTGCCCAAGGGCGTCGAGGGGTACGTCGGCAACGGCAGCGCGGGCAGCATCGCCACGGGCCGGATCGCCTACACCTTCGGGCTCGAGGGCCCGGCGGTGACCGTGGACACCGCCTGCTCGTCCTCGCTGGTCGCGCTGCACCTGGCGATCCAGGCGCTGCGGCAGGGCGAGTGCGCGCTCGCCCTCGCGGGCGGCGTCACCGTGATGTCCACGCCGGACACCTTCGTCGAGTTCAGCCGCCAGCGCGGGCTGGCCCCGGACGGCCGCTGCAAGGCGTTCGGTGCGGGTGCGGACGGCACGGGGTGGGCAGAGGGCGTGGGGATGCTGCTGGTGGAGCGGCTGTCGGACGCCCAGCGGCTGGGCCATCCGGTGCTCGCCGTGGTCCGGGGCAGCGCGGTCAACCAGGACGGCGCGTCGAACGGTCTGACCGCGCCCAACGGCCCCTCTCAGGAACGGGTGATCCGCCAGGCGCTGGCCGCCGCGCAGCTGACCCCCGCACAGGTGGACGTGGTGGAGGGCCACGGCACCGGTACGACGCTGGGCGACCCCATCGAGGTCCAGGCGCTCCAGGCGACGTACGGGCAGAGCCGGACCCCCGAACGGCCCCTGTGGCTCGGGTCGTTGAAGTCGAACATCGGGCACGCGCAGGCCGCGGCGGGGGTCGGCGGGATCATCAAGATGGTGATGGCGCTGCGCGCCGACGTGCTGCCCCGCACGCTGCACGCGGCCGAGCCGTCACACCAGGTCGACTGGTCGGCGGGCACCGTGCGGCTGCTGAACCAGGCACGCCCGTGGCCCGAGACCCGGGAGCCGCGCCGTGCGGCGGTGTCGTCGTTCGGGGTCAGCGGCACCAACGCGCACGTGATCATCGAGCAGGCGCCGGAGCAGCAGGAAGAGGCTGCGGCAGACACGACGCCGGTCGGCCCCGCTGCCCAAACGCCGGCCGTCGCACCGGCGTTGCTGCCCTGGCCGCTGTCCGCCGGCAGCGCCGAGGCCCTACGGGCCCAGGCGGCCCGGCTGCACGCCCACCTCCTCGCCCACCCCGACCACACGGCCGCCGACATCGCCCACGCGCTCGGCACCACGCGCGCCGCGCTCACCCACCGCCTCGTCGCACTCGGCGCCGACCGCGCCGAACTCCTCGCCGCCGTGGCCCGGTTCGCCGAGACCGGCGCCGTATCGGGCGAATCCGGCGCCGTACCGGGTGGGACGGGCACCACCGCCTCCGCCGACGGTACGGCCCTCGGCGTCACAGGCACGGCCGCACCCGGCGCGACCGCCTTCCTCTTCTCCGGCCAGGGCTCGCAGTGGGCCGGCATGGGCCGCGAACTCCACCGCCGCTACCCGCGGTTCCGGCAGGCCCTCGACGAGGTGTGCGCCGCACTCGACCCGCTGCTCGAACAGCCGCTGTACGACGCCCTGTTCGCCGAGCCCGGCACGCCCGCGGCCGCCGCGCTCGACGCCACCGGCCGCACCCAACCCGCCGTCTTCGCCCTGGAGATCGCCCTCTTCCGGCTGCTGGAGTCCTGGGGCATACGGCCCGACCTGCTCACCGGGCACTCCGTCGGCGAGATCGCCGCCGCCCATGTCGCCGGGGTCCTCTCCCTGGCGGACGCGTGCGCCCTGGTCGCCGCGCGCGGCCGACTCATGCAGCAACTCCCCGCCGGGGGCGCCATGGTGGCCGTCGAAGCCGACGCCGACGAGGTGCGTCCGCTGCTCGCCGGACACGAGCACGAGGCCGGCCTCGCCGCCGTCAACGCGCCCGGATCGGTCGTCGTATCCGGTGCGGAACCGGCGGTGCGCGCGGTCGCCGACGCGCTCGCGGCCCGCGGCCGCCGCACCAAGCAGCTCAAGGTCAGCCACGCCTTCCACTCGCCGCTGATGGAGCCGATGACGGCGGAGTTCCGGACCGTCGTGGCGGGCCTGGACTTCCACGAGCCGAGCCTGCCGATCGTGTCGACCGTCACCGGCACCACCGATCCGGAGCAGATGCGGACCGCCGAGTACTGGGTCGAGCACGTACGCGCCACCGTCCGTTTCGCCGACGCGGTCGCGGAACTGCACGCGCAGGGCGTGCGCAGGTTCGTGGAGGTGGGCCCGTCGGCCGCGCTCCTGCCCATGGTTGAGCGGACCGTGGACGCGCAGGACGCACTCGACGTGCCGGGCACGGTGGACGCACCGGGCACCCCGGACCCGGCCGACCGGGCGGACAGGAGCGGCGCCGCGGACCCGGGCGGCCCGGCCGTCGTCGTCTCCGTGCTCCGCCGGGCCGCACCGGAGGAGCGCGCCCTGCTCACCGCCGTGTCCCGGCTCCACGCGGCCGGCACGCCCGTCGACTGGGCGGCCGTGCTCGACGGGCTCGGCGCGCGGCGCGTCGACCTGCCCACGTACGCCTTCCAGCGGCAGCGGTACTGGCTCGACGCCCCCGCCGGCACCGGTGACATGACCGCCGCCGGCCTCGGCGCGGCCCACCACCCGCTGCTCGGCGCGTCCGTCGCCCTCGCGGAAGGCGACGGCGTCCTCCTCACCGGCCGGCTCTCCGTGGCGGCCCAGCCGTGGCTGGCGGACCACGCCGTCGCCGGCGCGACGCTGGCGCCGGGCACCGCGCTGGTGGAACTGGCGCTGCGCGCGGGCGACGAGGTCGGCTGCACCCGCGTCGACGACCTCACCCTCGAAGCACCGCTGGTCCTGCCCACGGGTACGGCGGACACCGCGGCCGGGCAGCACCACGCCCAGCTCCAGGTGCAGGTCACCGTCGGCGCACCCGACGAGCGCGGGGCGCGCCCGGTCCACATCTACTCCCGGCCGCAGCCCGACGGGCACCCCGGGCAGGGGCAGAGCGCCGACAGCGCCTGGACCCGCCACGCCACCGGCCTGCTCACCGCGGGCACCCCCGCCCCGGCCCCGTCCGACGACCTCACCGCCTGGCCGCCGCCCGCCGCCGAACCGGTGAACCTCGACGGCTTCTACGACGGCCTCGCCGACCGCGGCTACGCCTACGGGCCCGCCTTCCGCGGTCTGCTGCGCGCCTGGCGCCGCGGCGACGACCTCTTCGCCGAGGTCGCCGTGCCCGACCAACAGGGCTTCGCCGTCGGTGAGTTCGGCCTCCACCCGGCCCTGCTCGACGCGGCCCTCCACCCGATCGGCCTGACCTCCCTCGCCGCCGACGGTGCCACCCGGCTGCCGTTCGCCTGGTCCGGCGTCTCCCTCCACGCCGTCGGTGCCACCGCGCTCCGCGTCCGCCTCGCCCCGACCGGGCCCGACAGCTTCTCCGTCACCGCCGCTGACCCGACGGGCGCCCCGGTGGCCGAGGTCGAGTCCCTGCACGTACGGGAGACGTCGCGGGACCAGCTCGTCGCGGCGATGGGGGCAGCGGTGTCGGCGGGGGGTGAGGACGCGCTGTTCGGGGTGGAGTGGGTGCCGGTGGTGGGTGGGGGTGAGGTGGGTCCGTTCGTGGTGGTGGGTGCCGAGGGGGCGTACGCCGATGTGGACGCGCTGCTGGCGTCGGGTGATGACGTGCCGGGGACGGTGGTGTGGGAGTGCGGTCCGGTGGGTGGTGGTGCGGTGCCGGGGGTGGTGCGGTCGCGGTTGGCTGAGGTGTTGGGTGTGGTGCGGCGGTGGGTGGGTGAGGAGCGGTTGGCGGGTTCGCGGTTGGTGGTGGTGACGCGGGGGGCTGTGTCGGTGTCCGCGGGGGAGTTGGTGGAGGTGGGGTCTGCGCCGGTGTGGGGTTTGGTGCGGGTGGCGCAGGCGGAGTACCCGGGGCGGTTCGTGTTGGCGGATCTGCCGGTGGGTGCCGACGTTGAGACGGTGGTGCCCGGGCTGGCCTCGGCAGAGGGGCAGTTGGCGGTGCGGGATGGCGTTACCCGCGCGCCCCGTCTGGTGCGGGCGCGGGTGGCGGCGGAGGAGGGCGGTCGGGCGTTCGGTGACGGTCCGGTGTTGGTGACCGGGGCGTCGGGTGCGCTGGGCACCGTGGTGGCGCGGCATCTGGTGGCGGCGCATGGCGTACGGGAGTTGGTGTTGCTGAGTCGTCGCGGCCTGGCAGCCGAAGGTATGCCGGAGTTGAGCCGTGAGTTGAGCGATCAGGGTGCCGTGGTGGAGGTGGTGGCGTGTGATGCGGCGGACCGGGACGCGCTGGCCGAGGTCCTACGGGATCGCCGCCTCACCGGCGTGGTGCACGTGGCGGGCGTACTTGACGACGGTGTACTGGACTCACTCGACGACGGGCGCTTTGACACGGTGCTGCGCCCGAAGGTGGACGCGGCCTGGAATCTGCATGAGCTGACCCGGGGCATGGACTTGTCGGCGTTCGTGCTGTTCTCCTCCGCTGCGGGTGTGTTCGGCAACGCCGGTCAGGCGAACTACGCGTCGGCGAACGTCTTTCTGGACGCTCTCGCCCAGGACCGCCGTGCTGCGGGCCTTCCGGGGTTGTCCCTGGCCTGGGGTTTGTGGGCGGGTGCGGAGAGTGCGATGACTGCCGGGCTGGGTGTGGCGGACCAGAAACGTATCGCGCGGCTCGGCGCGGAGGCGCTGAGCGAGGCGGAGGGGCTGGCGCTGCTGGACCGGGCGCTGGGAGCGGGCGGCAGCGCGGAGAGGGAGAGCCTGCTCGTCCCCGTACGCCTCAGCCGGGCGGCGCTGCGGGCCCAGGCGCAGGCGGGGACGTTGCCCGCGCTGCTTCGGGCGTTGGTGCCGGCGACCGTACGGCGGCAGGCCGCGACACGGTCCGCGCCGGGCACGAACGGAGCCGGTGGCGGACTGGCCCAGCACCTGGCCGGCCGGTCACCGGCCGAACGCACCGCACACGTCCAGGACCTGGTGCGCCGCGAGGTCGCCGCGGTCCTCGGCCACAGCACCCCGGACGCGGTACGGGCCACCCAGTCCTTCAAGGAACTGGGCTTCGACTCGCTGACCGCGGTGGAACTCCGCAACCGCCTGACCGCCGCGACCGGCCTGCGGCTGCCCGCCACCCTCATCTTCGACCACCCGACCTCGGCCGCCCTGGCCGCCCGCCTGCTGGCCGACCTCGTCGGCGCGGACGCGGAGCCGGCCGCGCGTGCCGCCCGCACCGTCGTCATGGCGCACGACGAGCCGATCGCGATCGTGGGCATGGGCTGCCGCTTCCCGGGAGGAGTCGACTCTCCCGAGGACCTGTGGGACCTGGTGCTGGCCGGGGGCGACGCCGTCTCCGGCTTCCCGGGGGACCGGGGCTGGGATGTGGAGGCCCTGTTCCACCCGGACCCGGACCACGCGGGGACGACGTACTCCCGCGAAGGTGGGTTCCTGGACGCGGTGGCGGAGTTCGATGCGGGGTTCTTCGGTGTGTCGCCGCGTGAGGCGTTGGCGATGGACCCGCAGCAGCGGTTGTTGCTGGAGACGTCGTGGGAGGCGTTCGAGCGTGCGGGTATTGATCCGGCCGGGTTGCGGGGGAGTCGTACGGGTGTGTTCGCGGGGGTGATGTACCACGATTACGCGTCGCGGTTGCGTGAGGTGCCGGGGCATCTCGAAGGGTTGATGGGGACGGGTAACGCGACGAGTGTGATTGCGGGTCGGTTGTCGTACACGTTCGGGCTGGAGGGCCCGTCGGTGAGTGTGGATACGGCGTGTTCTTCGTCGTTGGTGGCGTTGCATCTTGCGGTGCAGGCGTTGCGTGCGGGTGAGTGTGAGATGGCGTTGGCCGGTGGGGTGACGGTGATGGCCACGCCGGAGGCGTTTGTGAACTTCAGCCGTCAGCGGGGGTTGGCGGTCGATGGGCGGTGCAAGGCGTTCGGTGCGGGTGCGGATGGCACGGGGTGGGCTGAGGGGGTGGGGGTGCTGCTGGTGGAGCGGTTGTCGGATGCCCAGCGGCTGGGCCATCCGGTGCTGGCCGTGGTGCGGGGCAGTGCGGTGAACCAGGATGGTGCGTCGAACGGTCTTACCGCGCCCAACGGGCCGTCCCAGCAACGGGTGATCCGCCAGGCGCTGGCAGCGGCCGGCCTGGAGGCCTCGCAGGTCGACACGGTGGAGGCGCACGGCACCGGTACGACGTTGGGTGACCCGATCGAGGTGCAGGCGCTCCAGGAGACGTATGGGCAGGGGCGTGATGCTGAACGGCCGTTGTGGTTGGGGTCGTTGAAGTCGAACATCGGGCATGCGCAGGCGGCGGCCGGTGTCGGCGGTGTGATCAAGATGGTGATGGCGTTGCGGGCTGGTGTGCTGCCGCGGACGTTGCATGTGGAGGAGCCCTCCCCGCACATCGACTGGTCTGCGGGCGAGGTGCGGCTGTTGGCCGAAGAACGGGCGTGGCCGGCAACGGGTGAGGCGCGGCGTGCGGCGGTGTCGTCGTTCGGGTTCAGCGGGACGAACGCGCACGTGATCATCGAGCAGGCCCCGGCGGTCGTGGCGCCCGAGGAGGACGGGGAGCCGCGGCCGGACGCGGTGGTGCCGTGGGTGCTGTCCGCGGCTTCCCCGGAGGCGCTGCGTGGGCAGGCGGAGCGGCTGAGGTCGTATGTTGCCGGGCGGGCTGGACTGCGGCCGGTGGATGTGGCGTGGTCGTTGGCGACGACGCGGGGTGCGTTGGAGCATCGTGCGGTGGTGGTGGGTGCGGATCTGGGTGAACTGGTCGATGGGCTGGGTGGGTTGGCGCAGTCCGGTGTGGCGGTGGGTGGGCGCACCGCGTTCCTGTTCACGGGGCAGGGTGCGCAGCGGCTTGGGATGGGCCGGGAGTTGTATGACGTGTTTCCGGTGTTCCGGGGGGCGTTGGACGAGGTGTGTGCGGAGTTGGACGCGGTGATGGCGCGTCCGGTGCGTGAGGTGATGTGGGGTGAGGACGTGGAGGTGTTGGCGCGTACGGAGTTCACGCAACCGGCACTGTTCGCCGTCGAAGTGGCGTTGTTCCGGCTCCTGGCGTCGTGGGGGATACGTCCGGACGCGGTCGCGGGGCACTCGATCGGTGAGATCGCGGCGGCGCACGTGACAGGTGTGTTGTCGTTGCGGGACGCGTGTGTGCTGGTGGCGGCGCGGGGCCGGTTGATGCAGCAACTCCCCGTGGGCGGGGCGATGGTGGCGGTCGAGGCGACCGAGGCGGAGGTGCGTGAGCTGCTGGAAGGCGTGGCGGACACTGTGGGTGTGGCGGCGGTCAACGGCCCGCAGTCCGTGGTGATCTCGGGTGCGGAGCAAGCCGTCGAGCAGGTGGCGGAGAAGCTGGCTGGGCAGGGCCGGCGGGTCAAGCGGCTCGCGGTGAGTCACGCGTTCCACTCGCCGCTGATGGAGCCGATGGTGGCGGAGTTCCGTACGGTCGTGGCGGGCCTGGACTTCCACGAACCCTCCGTGCCGTTCGTGTCCACGGTGACGGGTGCTGTGGTCGGCGCGGAGATCGCCGCGCCGGATTACTGGGTCGAGCATGTTCGTGCGGCGGTCCGTTTCGCCGATGCGGTCGCGGAACTGCACGCGCTGGGGGTGCGGCGGTTTGTGGAGGTCGGGCCGGACGCGGTGCTGGCCGGGCTGGTGGAGCCGGCGCTTGAGCCGGTGCTTGAGACGGACGTGGCCGCCGTGGCCGTACTGCGGCGGGACCGGGCGGAGGAGCGGGCGGTCATGGCCGCGGTCGGCCGGCTGCACATGGCCGGGGTGCCCCTCGAATGGGCGGCGGTGCTGCCCGGCGGGCGGCGGGTGGAGCTGCCGACGTACGCGTTCCAGCACGAGCGGTACTGGCTCGAGGCCCCGGCCGGTGCGGGCGATGTCGCCGCGGCCGGGCTGCGGAGCGCCGGGCATCCGCTGCTCGGTGCGGCGGTCGAACTGGCCGGCGCCGACCGTACGGTGTTCGCGGGCCGGCTGTCCCTCGCGTCGCACGGGTGGCTGGCGGACCACGCCGTGGGCGACGTGGTGCTGGTGCCGGGTGCGGCGCTGGTGGAGCTGGCGCTGCGGGCGGGGCACGAGGTCGGGTGCGGCCGTCTGGAGGAGTTGACGCTCCAGGCGCCGCTGGTGCTGCCGGCGAGCGGAGCGGTGCAGATCCAGGTCGCGGTGGGCGAGGCGGACGAGGCCGGGCGCCGAACCGTCGAGGTCCACTCCCGCCCCCATGACCCGAGCGGCGCGGGGACCGCCGAGTGGACCGCGCACGCCGACGGCGTCCTGGCGGCGGTCGACACCGCCCCCGACAAGCAGGACGGACCCTGGCCGCCCGCCGGGGCCACCCCCGTCGACGTGTCCGGCGTCTATGACGCGCTCGCCGACAAGGGCCTGCACTACGGCCCCTCGTTCCGCGGCCTGCGGGCGGCCTGGCGGCAGGGCGACGAGGTCCTTGCCGAGGTTGCGCTCCCCGACGAACTGGCCGACTCGGCCGACTCGTTCGGGCTGCACCCGGCCCTGCTGGACGCCGCTCTCCACACGATCGGCCTGCTGCCGCTCGCCGACGGTTCGGGCACGCGGCTGCCGTTCGCGTGGGCGGATGTGGCGCTGCACGCGGTGGGTGCGGTGGCGGTGCGGGTGCGGGTTGCGCCGGATGGGCGTGGGGGTGTGGCGGTGGAGTTGTTCGACGAGGTGGGGTTGCCGGTGGCGTCGGTGGGTTCGTTGGCGTTGCGTGAGGTGAGTCGGGAGCAGTTGGCGGCGGCGTCGGCGGGGGGTGAGGACGCGCTGTTCGGGGTGGAGTGGGTGCCGGTGGTGGGTGGGGGTGAGGTGGGTCCGTTCGTGGTGGTGGGTGCGGGTGGGTTGTACGCCGATGTGGAGGCGTTGTTGGCGTCGGGCGATGACATACCCGGGACCGTGGTGTGGGAGTGCGGCCCGGCCGATGACGGCGCCGTTCCGGAGGCCGTACGGTCGCGGCTGGCCGAGGTGCTGGGTGTGGTGCGGCGGTGGGTGGGCGAGGAGCGGCTCGCCGAATCGCGGTTGGTGGTGGTGACCCGGGGCGCGGTGGCCGTGTCCGCCGGTGAGCCGGTGGAGGCGGCGCTCGCGCCGGTGTGGGGTCTGGTGCGGGTGGCGCAGGCGGAGTACCCGGGGCGGTTCGTGCTGGCGGATCTGCCGGTGGGCGCCGACGTTGAGACGGTGGTGCCCGGGCTGGCCTCGGCAGAGGGGCAGTTGGCGGTGCGTGACGGCGTTACCCGCGCGCCCCGTCTGGTGCGGGCGCGGGTGGCGGCGGAGGAGGGCGGTCGAGCGTTCGGTGACGGTCCGGTGCTGGTGACCGGTGCGTCGGGTGCGCTGGGCTCCGTAGTTGCCCGGCACCTGGTGGCGGCGCACGGCGTCCGTGAGTTGGTGTTGCTGAGCCGTCGCGGCCTGGAAGCGGTTGGCATGCCGGAGTTGAGCCGTGAGTTGACGCAACAGGGTGCCGCGGTGGAGGTGGTGGCGTGTGATGCGGCCGACCGGGATGCGCTGGCCGAGGCCCTGCGGGATCGCCGCCTCACCGGTGTGGTGCACGTCGCGGGCGTACTGGACGACGGTGTACTGGACTCACTCGACGACGGGCGCTTCGACACGGTGCTGCGCCCGAAGGTGGACGCGGCCTGGAACTTGCATGAGCTGACCCGGGACATGGACCTGTCCGCGTTCGTGTTGTTCTCGTCGGCCGCGGGTGTGTTCGGCAATGCGGGTCAGGCCAACTACGCGTCGGCGAACGTCTTCCTGGATGCTCTTGCCCAGGCTCGGCGTGCTGAGGGTCTTCCGGGGTTGTCCCTCGCGTGGGGTTTGTGGGCGGGGGCGGAGAGTGCGATGACCGCTGGGCTGGGTGTGGCGGACCAGAAACGTATCGCGCGGCTTGGTGCGGAGGCGCTGAGTGAGGCGGAGGGGTTGGCGCTGCTGGACCGGGCGCTGGGTGCGGGCAGCGGCGCGGGGACGGACGGCCTGCTCGTCCCCGTACGCCTCAACCTCCCCGCCCTGCGGACGCTCGCGGACTCCGGCCGGCTGCCCGCGCTGCTCGGCGGGCTCGTCCGTACCCGGCCCCGCCGGGCGGTGGGCGCTGCGGCGGCGGGCGGCGGCGTTCCGCTGCGGGAGCGCCTGGCCGGCATGAACGAGGCCGAGGCGGAACAGCACGTGGTGCGGCTGATCCGGAGCGAGGTCGCCGCGGTCCTCGGTCACGCGTCGCCGGACGTGGTCGGCCCGAAGCGGTCGTTCACCGAGCTGGGCTTCGACTCGCTGACCGCGGTGGAGCTGCGTAACCGCCTCACCGCGGTGACCGGCCTGCGGCTGCCCGCCACGCTCATCTTCGACTACCCCAACTCCACGCTGCTCGCGCGGCAGATCCGGCTGGAGCTCACCCCGGAAGCGGCGGCCGAGGCGCCGGCGGACGCCGAGGAGCGGGCCTTCCGGGAGGCCGTCGCGGCGATTCCGATGGCCCGGTTCCGTGAGGCCGGCCTGCTGGACCTGGTCCGCCAACTGGCCGACCCGGTAGCGGAAGAGGCGACCGTCCCGGGAGGGGACGACGAGGCCGAGTCCATCGACGACATGGACCTCGACAACCTGGTGCGCATGGCGCTCGACGGCAAAGACTCCTGACCCACCTCGTAATCCGGAGCAGAACATGGCAACGCCCAACGAAAAGGTCGTCGCGGCACTGCGCGCCTCCCTCAAGGAGACCGAGCTGCTGCGCCGGCAGAACAACGCGCTGCGCGCCGCCTCCAGCGAGCCGATCGCGATCGTGGGGATGGCGTGCCGTTTCCCCGGGGGCGTCGGGTCACCGGAGGACCTGTGGGAGGTGGTGCGTTCGGGCGCCGACGTCATCGCGGAGTTCCCGGCGGACCGGGGCTGGGATGTGGAGGCGCTGTACGACCCGGACCCGGACCGCCCCGGCAAGACCTACGGCCGCCGCGGTGGGTTCCTGGACGCGGTGGCGGAGTTCGATGCGGGGTTCTTCGGTGTGTCGCCGCGTGAGGCGTTGGCGATGGACCCGCAGCAGCGGTTGTTGCTGGAGACGTCGTGGGAGGCGTTCGAGCGTGCGGGTATTGATCCGGCCGGGTTGCGGGGGAGTCGTACGGGTGTGTTCGCGGGGGTGATGTACCACGATTACGCGTCGCGGTTGCGTGAAGTGCCGGGCCACCTCGAAGGGTTGATGGGCACGGGTAACGCGACGAGTGTGATTGCGGGTCGGTTGTCGTACACGTTCGGGCTGGAGGGCCCGGCGGTGAGTGTGGATACGGCGTGTTCTTCGTCGTTGGTGGCGTTGCATCTTGCGGTGCAGGCGTTGCGTGCGGGTGAGTGCGAGATGGCGTTGGCCGGTGGGGTGACGGTGATGGCCACGCCGGAGGCGTTTGTGAACTTCAGCCGTCAGCGGGGGTTGGCGGTTGATGGGCGGTGCAAGGCGTTCGGTGCGGGTGCGGATGGCACGGGGTGGGCTGAGGGGGTGGGGGTGCTGTTGGTGGAGCGGTTGTCGGATGCCCAGCGGCTGGGCCATCCGGTGCTGGCCGTGGTGCGGGGCAGTGCGGTGAACCAGGATGGTGCGTCGAACGGTCTTACCGCGCCCAACGGGCCGTCCCAGCAACGGGTGATCCGCCAGGCGCTGGCGGCGGCCGGACTGGAGCCCTCGCAGGTCGACACGGTGGAGGCGCACGGCACCGGTACGACGTTGGGTGACCCGATCGAGGTGCAGGCCCTGCAAGGCACCTACGGGCGGGGGCGTGATGCTGAACGGCCGTTGTGGTTGGGGTCGTTGAAGTCGAACATCGGGCATGCGCAGGCGGCGGCCGGTGTCGGCGGTGTGATCAAGATGGTGATGGCGTTGCGGGCTGGTGTGCTGCCGCGGACGTTGCATGTGGCGGAGCCCTCTCCGCACATCGACTGGTCTGCGGGCGAGGTGCGGCTGTTGGCCGAAGAACGGGCGTGGCCGGCAACGGGTGAGGCGCGGCGTGCGGCGGTGTCGTCGTTCGGGTTCAGCGGGACGAACGCGCACGTGATCATCGAGCAGGCCCCGGCGGTCGGGGAGGTCGTGGCGGCCGAGGAGGCGGACGAGCCGCAGCTCGGGGACGTAGTGCCCTGGGTGGTCTCCGCGGCTTCCCCCGAGGGCTTGCGGGCGCAGGCGGAGAGCGTGCGGTCGTACGTCGCCGGGCGGCCCGAACTGCGGCCGCTGGACGTCGCGTTCTCGCTGGCGACGACCCGCGGGGCGTTGGAGCACCGCGCCGTTATCGTCGGCGCGGACCGGGCCGAACTCCTCGACAAGCTAGGCACGTTGGAGCCGTCGGGTCCCGTGTTGGAAGGGACATCCGCGTTCCTGTTCACGGGGCAGGGTGCGCAGCGGCTCGGGATGGGCCGGGAGCTCTACGACGCCTTCCCGGTGTTCCGGGAGGCGTTGGACGAGGTGTGTGCGGAGTTGGACGCGGTGATGGCGCGGCCGGTGCGTGAGGTGATGTGGGGTGAGGATGCGGAGGTGTTGGCGCGTACGGAGTTCACGCAACCGGCACTGTTCGCCGTCGAAGTGGCGTTGTTCCGGCTCCTGGCGTCGTGGGGGATACGTCCGGACGCGGTCGCGGGGCACTCGATCGGTGAGATCGCGGCGGCGCACGTGACAGGTGTGTTGTCGTTGCGGGACGCGTGTGTGCTGGTGGCGGCGCGGGGGCGGTTGATGCAGGAGCTTCCGGTGGGTGGGGCGATGGTGGCGGTGGCGGCCACCGAGGTGGAGGTGTGTGAGCTGCTGGAAGGCGTGGCGGACACTGTGGGTGTGGCGGCGGTCAACGGGCCGCAGTCGGTGGTGATTTCGGGTGTGGAGCGGGACGTCGAGCAGGTGGCGGAGAAGCTGGCTGAGCAGGGCCGGCGGGTGAAGCGGCTCGCGGTGAGTCACGCGTTCCATTCCCCGTTGATGGAGCCGATGGTGGCGGAGTTCCGTTCTGTCGTGGCGGGGCTGGAGTTCCGGGAGCCGTCGGTTCCGTTCGTGTCCACGGTGACGGGTGCTGTGGTCGGCGCGGAGATCGCCGCGCCGGAGTACTGGGTCGAGCATGTTCGTGCGGCGGTCCGTTTTGCTGATGCGGTGGCGGAGTTGCATGGGTTGGGGGTGCGGCGGTTTGTGGAGGTGGGGCCGGCTGCGGTGTTGGCGGGGTTGGTGGGGCAGGTGGTGGAGGCGGATGGTGTGGCGGTGCTGCGGCGGCGGGTGCCGGAGGTGCGGGCGGTGGTGGAGGCGGCTGGTGCGGTGTTCGTCCGGGGTGGTGCGGTGGAGTGGGCGGCGGTGCTGGCCGGTGGGCGGCGGGTGGAGTTGCCGACGTACGCGTTCCAGCACGAGCGGTACTGGCTCGACGCCCCGGTCGGCGCCGGTGACGCCACCGCGCTCGGCCTGAGCGCCGCGCGGCACCCGCTGCTCGGCGGCTCCGTCACCCTCGCCGACCGGTCGGGCGTGCTGTTCACCGGCAGGCTCTCCCTGGCGACCCACCCGTGGCTGGCCGACCACGCGGTCCACGGCACCGTCCTGGTCCCGGGCACCGCGCTGGTGGAGCTGGCGCTCCGGGCGGGAGAGGCGGCCGGGTGCGCGGCAGTCGAGGAACTGACGCTCCAGGCGCCCCTGGTCGTCCCGGCCGCGGGCGCCGTACAGGTCCAGATGGTCGTCGGGGAGCCGGACGCCCGCGGCCTGCGGCCCGTCGACGTGTACGCGCGGACCGAGGACGACACGGCGGACGCCCCCTGGACCTGCTGCGCCACCGGCCTGCTCGCCCCCGCCCCGGCCACCGCCGACCCGGCCGACCTCGCGGTGTGGCCGCCACGCGACGCGGAGCCGGTCGACACCAGCGGCTTCTACGCCTCGATGGCCGAGCGCGGCTACGCCTACGGTCCCGTCTTCCAGGGCCTGCGCCGCGCCTGGCGGAGGGGCGCGGAACTCTTCGCCGAAGTGGCGCTTCCGGCGGAAGCGGCCGACGCGGCACGGGAGTTCGGCCTGCACCCGGCCCTGCTGGACGCCGCCTTGCACGCCGCCGCAGCGACGGCCCCGGACCAGGGCGACGGTGCGCGCGTCCCCTTCTCCTGGCGCCGCGTCGCGCTGCACGCCGTCGGCGCCACCGCGCTCCGCGTCCGCCTGGCCCCCACCGGCGACGACGGGACGAGCCTCGCCCTGGACGTCGCGGACACATCCGGCGGCCCCGTGGCCTCCGTCGAGTCGCTGGCCACGCGGGAGGTCTCGGCGGAGCAGTTGGCCGCGGCGTCGCCGGCGGGTGAGGACGCGCTGTTCGGGGTGGAGTGGGTGCCGGCGGCCGGTGGGGGCAAGGCGGGTCCGTACGTCGTGGTGGGTGCGGGTGGGTCGCACGCCGATGTGGACGCGTTGCTCGCGTCCGGCGATGACGTACCCGGGACCGTGGTGTGGGAGTGCGGTCCGGCCGATGACGGCGCCGTACCGGAGGCCGTACGGTCGCGGCTCGCTGAGGTGTTGGGTGTGGTGCGGCGGTGGGTGGGTGAGGAGCGGTTGGCGGGTTCGCGGTTGGTGGTGGTGACGCGGGGCGCTGTGTCGGTGTCCGCGGGTGAGTCGGTGGAGGTGGAGCTTGCGCCGGTGTGGGGTTTGGTGCGGGTGGCGCAGGCGGAGTACCCAGGGCGGTTCGTGCTGGCGGATCTCGACGCAGGTGCGGGCGTTGACGTGTTGGCCGCTGGACTGGCGTTGGACGAGGCGCAGTTGGCGGTGCGGGACGGTGAGGTCCGCGTACCCCGTCTCGTACGGGCGCAAGTGGCGGCGGAGGAGGGCGGTCGGGCGTTCGGTGACGGCCCGGTGCTGGTGACCGGGGCGTCGGGTGCGCTGGGCACCGTACTTGCCCGGCACCTCGTGGCGGCGCATGGCGTACGGGAGTTGGTGCTGCTGAGTCGTCGCGGCCTGGAAGCGGCTGGCATGCCGGAGTTGAGCCGTGAGTTGAGCGATCAGGGTGCCGTGGTGGAGGTGGTGGCGTGTGATGCGGCGGACCGGGACGCGCTGGCCGAGGTCCTACGGGATCGCCGCCTCACCGGCGTGGTGCACGCGGCGGGCGTACTGGACGACGGTGTACTGGACTCACTCGACGACGCGCGCTTTGACACGGTGCTGCGCCCGAAGGTGGACGCGGCCTGGAATCTGCATGAGCTGACCCGGAGCATGGAGCTGTCGGCGTTCGCGCTGTTCTCCTCCGCTGCGGGTGTGTTCGGCAACGCCGGTCAGGCCAACTACGCGTCGGCGAACGTCTTCCTGGACGCCCTCGCCCAGGCCCGGCGTGCTGAGGGTCTTCCGGGGTTGTCCCTGGCCTGGGGTTTGTGGGCGGGGGCGGACAGTGCGATGACCGCCGGGCTCGGCGCGGCCGACGTGCGGCGGCTCGGCCGCGGCGGGGACGGCGCCCTGTCGGCGGACGAGGGCCTGGCGCTCTTCGACCGGGCCGTCGCCATGGCTGCCGGGGCGGACCACGACGGCCTGCTGGTCCCCATCCGGCTCGACCTGCGCGCGCTCCGGACCGGGGCGGCCGGCGCGGCGCCGGTGCCGTCGATCCTGCGCGGCCTCCTGCCCACCCGCGTCCTGCGCAGGGCCGCGGGCGAGGCAGCGGGGAACCCGGGCGGCGACGAACTGGCCCTCAAATTGGCCGCGTTGGACGCCCAGGCACAGGCGGCGCACGTGCTGGACGTGGTCCGGTCGGCCGTCGCGGCGGTCCTCGGGCATGCCTCCGCCGACGTGGTCGAGCCGGCGAAGTCCTTCCGCGACCTCGGCTTCGACTCGCTGACCGCCGTGGAACTCCGCAACCGCCTCAGCTCCACCACCGGCCTGCGGCTGCCCGCCACCCTGGTCTTCGACTACCCGACGTCCGCCGCCCTCGCCGACCACGTACGGTCCCAGCTCGTCGGCGAGCAGGCAGGCGCCCCCGCCCCCGTCGCGCCCGGGCGTACGGGCCTGGACGACGACCCGGTCGTCATCGTGGGCATGAGCTGCCGCTACCCGGGGGACGTCATGTCTCCGGAGGACCTGTGGGACCTGGTGCTGGCCGGGGGCGACGCCGTCTCGGAGTTCCCGGCGGACCGCGGCTGGGACCTGGAGAACGTCTTCGACCCCGATCCGGACCACCCGGGCACGACGTACTCCCGCGAGGGCGGATTCCTGCACCGCGCGGCCGACTTCGACCCCGCCTTCTTCGGTATCCCACCGCGTGAGGCGCTCGCCATGGACCCGCAGCAGCGGTTGCTGCTGGAGACGTCGTGGGAGGCGTTCGAGCGTGCGGGGATCGACCCGGCCACCTTGCGCGGCAGCAGCACCGGCGTGTTCGCGGGGGTGATGTACCACGACTACGCGTCGCGGTTGCGTGAAGTGCCGGGCCACCTCGAAGGGTTGATGGGGACGGGTAACGCGACCAGTGTGATCGCGGGCCGCCTGTCGTACACGTTCGGGCTGGAGGGCCCGTCGGTGAGCGTGGATACCGCGTGTTCCTCGTCGCTGGTCGCGCTGCACCTCGCCGTGCAGGCGTTGCGCGCGGGTGAGTGCGAGATGGCGCTTGCGGGCGGGGTGACGGTGATGGCCACACCCGGTGCGTTCATCAACTTCAGCCGCCACCGCGGCCTTTCCCCCGACGGCCGCTGCAAGGCGTTCGGCGCGGGCGCGGACGGCACCGGGTGGGCCGAGGGCGTCGGGATGCTGCTGGTGGAGCGGCTCTCCGACGCCGAACGCCTGGGCCACCCCGTCCTGGCCGTGGTCCGCGGCACCGCCGTCAACCAGGACGGCGCGTCGAACGGCCTCACCGCCCCCAACGGCCCCTCCCAGCAACGGGTGATCCGCCAGGCGCTGGCCGCCGCACGCCTGACTCCCGCGCAGGTGGACGTGGTGGAGGGCCACGGCACCGGCACCTCCCTCGGCGACCCCATCGAGGCGCAGGCCCTGCAAGCCACCTACGGGCAGGGGCGTGACGCCGAAAGGCCTTTGTGGCTCGGGTCATTGAAGTCGAACATCGGGCATGCGCAGGCGGCGGCCGGTGTCGGCGGGATCATCAAGATGGTGATGGCGTTGCGGGCGGGTGTGCTGCCGCGGACGTTGCATGTGGCGGAGCCCTCCCCGCATATCGACTGGTCGGCGGGTGACGTACGGCTGCTGACCGAGGCCCGCGCGTGGCCCGAGACGGGGCAGCCGCGCCGCGCGGCGGTGTCGTCGTTCGGGTTCAGCGGGACCAACGCGCACGTCGTCATCGAGCAGCCGCCCGTCCGACCCGACGCCGGAGCCGCCGACGGACCGCGGCCCGCCGCCGTCGTGCCCCTGCCGCTCTCCGCGGCCTCCCCGGAGGGCCTGCGGGCTCAGGCGGAGACCTTGCGGTCGTACGTCGCCGCGCGGCCCGACCTGCGCCCGGCGGACGTCGCGTTCTCGCTGGCTACCACTCGCGGCGCCCTGGAGCACCGGGCCGTCGCCGTGGCCGCGGACCGGGCCGAACTCCTCGACCAGCTCGCCGCGTTGACGTTGACGGGTGCAGCTGTCCCCGGCCGCACCGCGTTCTTGTTCACGGGGCAGGGTGCGCAGCGGCTTGGGATGGGCCGGGAGTTGTATGACGTGTTTCCGGTGTTCCGGGGGGCGTTGGACGAGGTGTGTGCGGAGTTGGACGCGGTGATGGCGCGTCCGGTGCGTGAGGTGATGTGGGGCGGGGACGTGGAGGTGTTGGCGCGTACGGAGTTCACGCAACCGGCGCTGTTCGCCGTCGAGGTGGCGTTGTTCCGGCTCCTGGCGTCCTGGGGGATACGGCCGGATGCGGTCGCGGGGCACTCGATCGGTGAGATCGCGGCGGCGCACGTGACGGGGGTGTTGTCGTTGCGGGACGCGTGTGTGCTGGTGGCGGCGCGGGGGCGGTTGATGCAGCAACTCCCCGCGGGAGGTGCGATGGTGGCGGTCGAGGCCACCGAGGCGGAGGTGCGTGAGCTGCTGGAAGGCGTGGCGGACACCGTGGGCGTGGCGGCGGTCAACGGGCCGCAGTCCGTGGTGATCTCGGGTGCGGAGCAAGCCGTCGAGCAGGTGGCGGAGCAACTGGCTGAGCAAGGCCGCCGGGTGAAGCGGCTCACGGTCAGCCACGCGTTCCACTCCCCGCTGATGGAGCCGATGCTGGCGGAGTTCCGTAGCGTCGTGGCGGGCCTGGACTTCCACGAGCCGTCCGTGCCGTTCGTGTCGACTGTCACCGGCACCGCCGACCCGGAGCAACTGCGGACCGTGGACTACTGGGTGCACCACGTCCGCGCCACCGTTCGCTTCGCCGACGCCCTCACCGAACTCCACGCGCAGGGCGTGCGCCGGTTCGTGGAGGTCGGCCCGGACGGGGTGCTGACCGGCATGGCCGACCAGAGCCTGCCCGCCGACGTGGCCGCGGTCCCCGTACTGCGCCGGGACCAGCCCGACGCGCGGGCGCTGGTGGCGGCCGTGGGCCGGCTGCACATGGCCGGCGTACCGGTCGACTGGGCGGCGCTGCTGCCCGGCGCCCGCCGGATCGAGCTGCCCACGTACACCTTCCAGCACACGCGGTACTGGCTGGACCCGGAGGAACTGGCCGCCGAGCGGACCGCCCCGGACCCCGGTGCCCTGGCCGCCGATGCCTTGGCCGTGGGCCCCAGGGACTCCGCATCCCGGAACACCGCATCCCAGGACACCACATCCCGGCCCGCCGACCCCGACGCGCGCTTCTGGGCCGCCGTCGCCGACCAGGACCCGGGTTCGCTCGCCGCCCTGCTGGGGCTGGACGACGCGCGGGACCGGGCGGCCGTCGAGGGAGCGCTGCCGGTGCTCGCCGCGTGGCTCGGCCGTCGGAAGGCCGCCGCTCCCGCCCCGCACTACCGCCTCGGCTGGACCGCGCTGCCCCCGCGCCCGGCGGCTACGTCCGCGCGCCTGCACGGCACCTGGCTGCTGGCGGTACCGGAGCAGGGGACCGCTGACCGCCTGGTGCCCCGGCTCTCCGCGGTGTTCGCCGCCGCGGGCGCGGACGTGCGGGTCGTCACGGCCGACCCTGCCGACCCCGCTGCCGCCGACCGCCTGGCCGCCCAACTGGCGTCCCTCACGGCCGACGGCACGGAACCGGCCGGGGTGCTCTCGCTGCTCGCGCTGACGGCCCCGGCCGACCCGGCCGACCCGGCCGACCCGGACGGCGCCCGACGCGCGGCCACCGCCACCCTGGCCCTCCTGCGTGCCGTGTCCGACCTCGCGGGCCCCGATGCCGCGGTACCGGTGTGGTCGCTGACCTCCGGCGCGGTGTCGACCGGCGGCGCCGACCGGGTCACCGCGCCCGGCCAGGCCGTGCTGTGGGGCCTGGGCCGGGTCCTCGCGGACGACCCCGCCACAGGGTGGGCGGGCGTCGTGGACGTCCCGGCGCGGTGCTCCGACCGCGTGCTGCGGCGGCTGGCGGACGTGCTGGCCCGGTCGGAGGAGACCGAACTCGCTGTGCGGGACGCGGGCGCCTTCGCCCGCCGCCTGCTGAAGGCGGGCTCCGGCGCGGCCACCGCTGCCGGTACGGCTGCGGCGCCGCGCGGCACGCTCCTGGTCAGCGGCGGCACCGGCGGCTGGCGCGACCGCGTGGCGCGCCGGCTGGCCGCGGCCGGGGCCGCGCACGTCCTGGTGGCCGCGGCACCCGGCGAGCCCGTCGGCACCGCCGGGCCGGTCGCGGACCACGGCGCGGACCACGGCGCGGACCCGGCCGCCGACCCGGCCGCCGCGCGGATCAGCCACGCCGTCTGCGACGTCTCCGACGCGCCGGCCCTGGCCCGGCTGGTCGCGTCCCTGCCCGCCGAGCAGCCGTTGACCGCGGTGCTGCACGCGCCGCGCGCTGCCGCCGATGGCCCGCTCGACAAGGCCCTGGACGAGCTGCTGGGCACCGAACTGCCCGCCGTACCGGCCTTGTTCGCGGTGGACGGGTCCGGCGCCGAGGGCCGCGCGGACGAGGTCGCCCTCTTCCTCGCCGTCGGTGCGACCGATCTGCTCGGTGCCGACGACAGCGCTGCCGCCGCGGCCGTGGCCGGCTGGTGGGAGGCGGTGGCCCGGGACCGTACGGCCGCGCTCGCGCCCGTACGGCTGGTCGCCGCCGACCCGGACGCCCTCGACCTCGCGGTCCTGGACCGGGCGCTGGCACGGGCGGACAGCCTGCTCGTTGCCACGGACCTGGACTGGGCGGACTACGCCGCTACCCGCGCCAGCGCTCGCAGCCGCCACCTGCTGACGGGCCTGCCCGAGGCGCGTGCGGCACTCGCCGCGGCGGCACCGGCCGAGGCGGGCGGCGCGGGCAGCGCCGGCGGACTGCTGGCCGGTGTGGACGGGCCAGAGTCGCTGCGGCGCAAGCTCGCGGGGCAGTCGGCGGAACAGCGGTCCGAGACGCTGCTGGAACTGGTGCGGGGCCAGGTCGCCGTGGTCCTCGGGCACGCCTCGGCCGAAGCGGTGCCCGCCGAGGGGGACTTCATGGACTTCGGGTTCGCCTCCCTCACCGCAGTCGAGTTCGGCCACCGCCTCACCGCCATCACCGGGCTGGAGTTGCCCACCACCCTCGTCTACGACTACCTGCACCCGGCGGAGTTGGCGGCGCACCTCGCGGCGGAACTCGCCGGTGAACCGGCCGCGGCCTGACAGCGTCCATGGCCTACGACAACCTGGGCCGCGCCTCCGCCGCCCCCGCCGCAGGCGCGAACCGCCCGCACCCGACCAGGAAGCGAGACCCGATGACCTCCGCAGTGGACAGCGGCGTGTGGATGCGCCGCTACCGGCCCGCTCCCGACGCGCGCGTCCGGCTGCTGTGCCTGCCGCACGCCGGCGGCGCGGCCGGCTACTACACGCCCGTGGCCGCTGCCCTCACCCCCGCCGTCGACGTGCTGGCCGCCCAGTACCCGGGCCGCCAGGACCGCCGGCACGAGCAACCCGTCACCGACCTGCGGGAGTTGGCGGACCGGGTCGCCGAGGCGGTCACGGACGGGGACGACCGCCCCCTCGCGCTGTTCGGCCACAGCATGGGCGCGCTGGTCGGCTATGAGGTCGCGCTGCGGCTGGAGGCCGCCGGGCGCGGCCCGGTGCGCCTGTTCGTGTCGGGACGGCGGGCCCCGTCGGCGTTTCGGCCCAGCGAGGACCTGCACAAAGCCGCCGACGCCGAACTCCTGGAGAGCGTCCGGCGGTTGAGCGGCACCGACGACCGGGTCCTCGAGGACGAGGAGCTGGTGCGGCTGGTGCTGCCCGCGATCCGCGCGGACTACCAGGCCGTGGAGACGTACGAGCCGCGCCCCGGCGACCGGTTGGGCTGCCCGGTCACGGTGCTGACCGGCGACGCGGACACCATGACGACCGTGGCGGAGGCGCGGGCGTGGTCGCAGCACACCGACGGCCCCAGCGACCTGCACGTCTTCCCCGGCGGCCACTTCTACCTCAACGACCGGGTGCCGGAGGTGACCGACGTGCTCCGGCGCCACCTGGCGCGCTGACCCGGGCACACGACCGGGCCGGGCCCCTCCCGGCGGAGGGCGCCCGGCCCGGTCGTGCCGTGCAGCCCGCGGATCAGGGGGCGGCGGGCGCGGGGCGGTAGGAGGCGGTGTAGCGGTCCAGCATCCGCGCGAGGTAGGCGGGGCCGCCGGCCGGTGCCAGGGCGCCCACGTGCCGCCGCAGCCGGTCGACCGAGACGACGGCCCGCCCGCCCCGGCCCGCTGCGTCCACCACGTCCCAGCGGGCCTGCCGGTCCAACCGCGCCTCGACGCCGCGCACGATGTCCTCGACGGCGTAGGGGGTGCCCGCGGCCACGTTGAACACCTCGTTGCGTACCCCCGCGGCCAGCAGCGCGTCCAGGCAGGCGGTGACGTCGGCGACGTCGACCAGGTCGCGGTACGCGCCGGCGAAGACCCGCACGTGCCCGGCGGTGATCTGCTCGACCAGCCCGGGCAGCAGCTGGTGCGGGCGCTGGTGGGCGCCCACCACGTGGCTGAGCCGCAGCACCAGCCAGGAGGCGCCCGACCCGGCCAGCTCCTCCTCCAGGTGGAGCTTGTGCCGCCCGTACGGGATGCCCGGTGCGGCCGCGTCCTCGCCGGCCGGGGTGTCGCAGGTGCCGTACAGGGCGCTGGAGGCGGTGGAGAAGAACACCACGGTCCGGCCCTCGGCGCGGCAGCGGCGGGCGGTGGCCCGTACGAGGTCGGCCTCGCGCCGGAAGGCGTCGGGCGAGCCGACCGCGGTGCTCGACACCCCCGCGGCCAGTACGGTCACCTCGCCGTGGGAGGCCGGCAACGCGGACAGATGGCGGGCCAGGAACCCTCGTCCGACGATCTCCACCGTGCTCACCGGCCCTTCTCGTTCGCCGCTGCCAGGGGGCGGGCCGCACCGGTGCAGTCCGCTGCCGGCGGCGCGGCCCCGGTCGCGTTCCGGGCCGGGTCCTCGTCGCCGGTGCGGGCGTTCTGGGCGCGCTGGGCGTTCTCGGCACCGGCGGCCGCCGCCTCGCGGACGTCCGCGAGCAGCCGGGCCAGTTCGACCGCCCAGCGCGCGCCCTGCCGGGCGTTCTCGGCGCCTTCCGGGCGGCCGAGCGCCGCCGCGGCGAACGCCCGCACCGCCGCCGCGACCTGGTCCTCCGCGGGCAGCTCGATGAGCTGCTCGTCCTGGCCGGTGCGCAGCTGGAGGACCGGTACGTGGCCGGCGGGCGGGGTGAACGCGCGCTCCAGGCGGATACGGCCGTGGCTGCCCCACAGTTCGTACGAGGACTCGTAGGCGTGCCGCATCCCGAACGACAGCAGCGCGGTGACCGGGGCGCCCGGCGCCGACGGCGGAGTGCGCAGCAGGACCGCGCCGGCGGTGTCGACCCCGGTGCGCGGGTCGGCGACGAGCGCGGCGCCCGTGACGCGCAGGTCCGTGCCGAGGAAGCGGCCGGCGGCGCGCAGCGGGTACACGCCCACGTCCGCGAGCGCGCCGCCGCCCAGGTCGGGCCGGTGCCGGATGTCGTCGGCGGGCAGTTCGGGAATGGTGAACGTGGCGCGCACATAGCGCAGTTCGCCGATCGCGCCGTCCGCCACCAGTGCGGCGGCCCGGGCGTGGGCGCCGTGGTGGACGAACAGCACGTTCTCCACCAGCACCAGGCCGCGGGCCGCGGCGAGCGCGGTCAGCCGCGCGGCCTCGGCCGGGTCGCCGGTCAGCGGCTTCTCCACCAGGACGTGCTTGCCCGCCAGCAGCGCCCGCTCCGCCCAAAGGGCGTGCAGGGCGCACGGCGTGGGGATGTACACCGCGTCCACGTCGTCCCGGGCCAGCAGCGCGTCGTAGCCGGTGACGGCCGCGCACCCGTACTGCGCGGCGAGTTCGTCCGCGCGGCCCGGGGCGCGGCCGGCGATGGCGGTGACCCGGGTGTCCGGCGCGGCGGCGAACGCCGGCAGCATCCGGCGGCGCGCGATGTCCGCCGCGCCGAGCACGCCGACCCGCAGCGGGGCCGCCGTCACCGGGTTCCCGCCGCGGAGCGCAGGCACGCCAGCAGGGTGCGCGCCTGCACGTTGACGGTGAGCCCGGCGCCCGTCAGCCGCTCCAACTGCCGCACGCTCAGCCAGGTGTACTCCGGCGGCAGGGGCTCGGCGGCCAGCGCGTCGTCGGCGTCGACCAGCAGGTAGTGGCTGACCGCGTTGCGGAAGCGGCCGCCCTCCTCGGAGTGCCGGGCACTGTAGCGGATCTGCTCGGGCTGGGCGGACAGCACCTGGTCGAGGTAGCGGGGCCGCTTGTCCACCGGGTGGTTCTCCGGCACGCACTGCACGGTCGGCGCCACCTCCACCACCGACAGCAGGCCGCCTTCCATCCGGGCGTGCGCCAGGACGTGCGGCAGCCCGTCGAAGTCGCGGACGAGGAAGGCGACGACACCCTCGCCGTGCGGCTGGATCAGCGGCTGCGTCCAGCTGGGCACCTCGCGGCTGGCGGCCTCCACGGCGACCGCGACGACGTCGAAGAACCGCCCGTCGCCGCGGCTGACCTCGCGCGCGGTGCGCTGCCAGCCGGGCAGTCCCGCGAGCGGGACCGGGGTGATCGTCCAGTCGTGGGTCGAGCGGTGCTCGGTGAGCCAGCTGAGCACCTCGGTGTCCGGGTGCAGCGCCAGCCGGCTGCCCGGCCCCTCGGCGACGGCGGGCAGGCTGGACAGCACCGTGCGCGAGTCCATGTTCACCACGTTGTCCAGCTGGAGGAACTGGTGCAGCTGGCCCAAAGTGAACCAGCAGAAGTCCGGGTGCGGCGGTACCTCGTCGCGGGTCTCGACGATCATGTTGCGGTTGTGCTTGCGGTAGAACCACGAGCCGTGCTCGGACTGGAGCACGTCGGCGAGCACCCGGCCGCGGCGCGGCCCGGCGAAGTACTCGACGTAGCGCACGGGCGAACCGCGGTGCGCGCGCGTGTAGTTGCTGCGGGTCGCCTGCACCGTGGGGGACAGTTGCAGCAGGTTCGGATTTCCCGGCTCCATCTTCGCCTGCATCAGGAAGTGCAGCACCCCGTCGAATTCCTTGGCCAGGATTCCGAGAATGCCGACCTCGGGCTGCCGGATGATCGGCTGGTGCCATTCCGGGAAGAGCCCGGCCGAGGTGGTGACCCGCAGCCCCTCCACGGTGAAGAACTTCCCCGACTGGTGCACCAGATTCCCGGTGCGGTTCAGGAAATACCAGCCCTTCAGGTCGGCGAAGTCGATGCGCTCCACCGCGAAGGAGTGTTCGCGCCCGCGGCCGGCCAGCCAAGCGGCGAAGTCCGCCGTGGCCAACTGGGCGCCCTGGTCGGTCAGTCGCGCCGAGCCGGCCAGAAGATCCGTGGTGCGCCGGTCCCAACGCGGCCCCGGCTGCTGCCGGCCGGCGTTCGCCACCCGGCCCGCCGCCGCGGACTTCATCGTCGCTGCAGGTATCGTCACTTTCGACAGCGTACGGATACCGGCCCCCCCTATCGTCCCCCTAGGCGCCCCTGACGGAAAGCGGACGACCGTGATTTCGGCGGCGCTGTCCCGGCCCTGCCGCCGGACAATCTTCTGCACCGGTGCGGGCCTTGCTAGTTTGCCGTACGGAATCGACTCGGCCTGGCCGGGTCCGGCTGCAACGGCAGGAAAGCGAATTGTCGAACGAAACGCAGAGAACGCAGGCAAGGCCGCCCGGCGCCGCGCCCGAGGCGGAGCCCGACGCCGTGGGCGTCCTCACCGCGGCGGCACGGCTGACGGTGCCCCGGGACCGGTGGGCGGCACTCGAGGCGCGCCGCGGACGGCTCCTCGGCTGCGGTCAGGCGCTGGACGCGGTCGACCTGGGCCGGCAGCAACTGCCCCCGGCCTTCCGGCTGGAATGGGAGTGAGCGCGATGACCCGGACACCGACCGCCGACGGCACCGAACAGGCCGTCCCCGTCCATGAGTTGACCGCCGTGGAGACCGCGGCACGGATCGCCGACGGCCGGCTCGGCCCGGTCGAGCTGGTCGAGGCGCTGCTCGCCCGGATACGCACCGTCGATCCGGCGGTCGGCGCGTACACCGCCGTCCTGGCGGACACCGTCCGCGCCGAGGCCGAGCAGGCCGCCAAGCGCATCGCGCAGGACGGCCCGCGCGGGCCCCTGGACGGGGTGCCCGTCTCGGTGAAGGACCTCTTCGACGTCGCCGGCACCCCGACCTGGGCCGGTTCGGCCGCACTGCGCGCCGCCGGCGGCACCCCCGCCGCCGCGGACGCCGCCGTCGTCGCGCGGCTACGGGCGGCCGGCGCGCTGATCGTCGGCAAGACACGGATGGACGAGTTCGCCTTCGGCACGGTCACCCCCGGCACCCGCAACCCGCGGTGCCCCGACCGCTCCGCCGGCGGCTCCAGCGGCGGCGCCGCCGCGGCCGTCGCGGCGGGCCTGGGACCCCTGGCCCTGGGTACGGACACCGGCGGCTCGGTACGCATCCCGGCCGCCATGTGCGGGGTCGTCGGCCTCAAGCCGACCTACGGGGTGCTGCCGGCCGACGGGGTCGCACCGCTGTCCTGGTCGCTGGACACCCCCGGAGTGCTGGCCCGCACCGTCGACGACGCGGCCCTCGCCTTCGCCGCGCTCACCGGCGCCGCCGCCCCCGCTGCCGCGGCCGCGCCGCCCGTCAGCGCCGCCGGGCTCACCCTCGCCGTGCCCGACGACGCGCTCTTCGCGCGCTGCGCCCCGGAAGTGGCCGAACGCGTCGCGGCCGCCGTGGAGTTGCTGGCCGCCGACGGCGCGCGGATCGAGCGGGTGAGCCTGCCGCTGGTCGACCTGGTCTCCCCGGCGGTCTCGCTGATCATGGCAGCGGAGGCGAGCGCCCACCACCGCCGTACGCTCCAGGACGGCGCCGAACTGCACCCCACCACGCGCGACCGGCTGGAGGAAGGCGCGCTGGTGCCCGCCCGCGACTACATCGACGCGCTGCGGTTCCGGCAACTGCTGCACCAGCGCTGGCGGGAGGCGTTCACCGGCGTCGACGCGTTCGTGCTGCCCACCGTGGCCATCACCCCCGTCCCGCACGGGGAGTTCTTCCTCCCGCAGCCCGACGGGGGAATGGACGTCGTCCCGGTCGCGAGCACCCGCTTCGCCCACCCCGCGAGCCTGGCCGGCCTGCCCGCACTGTCCGTGCCCTGCGGCGCGCCCGCCGACGGCCCGCCGGTGGGCCTCCAGTTCATGGGCCGCCCGCACGGCGAGCAGACGGTACTGCGGCTCGGGCGGCGGTACGAGGCGCTGAGCGGCGGGCCCTGGCCGACCACCGACCCGGTCGCGGACTGAGCCGCGGCCCGCACACCGCGGCGGGGCGGACCGGTCCGAAGGGACCCGCCCGCCCCGCCGCGGTGTACGGCTCAGGCACTCTGGTCGGCGAACGCCGCCAGCGCCTCCACGCTCCGGTGCTCGAAGACGTCCTGCAACCGCAGTGTCAACCCCTCCGCACGGGCGGCGGCGATCAGCCGGATCGCGCCCATACTGTCCGCGCCCCGCCGGAACAGGTCGTCCTCCGGGCCGATGCCGTCCAGGCCGAGCAGGTCCGCACACAGCCGGCACAGCAGCTCCTCGGTCGGCGTCGCGGCCGCCCGCCCCCCGCCGGAAGCGCCGAACTCGGGCGCCGGCAGGGCCGTCCGGTCCAACTTGCCGTTGGGCGACAGCGGCAGCGCCGCCAGCACCACCACCGCCGACGGCACCATGTACGGCGCCAGCAACTCCCCGGCGTACGCCAGGAGTTGCGCCGGCACGCACCCCTCGCCCACCACGTAGGCGACCAGGTGCGGCGCGCCCGGGGTGTCCTCGCGCAGCAGCACCGCGCACTGCGCCACGCTGCCGTGCGTGCGCAGCACCTGCTCGACCTCGCCCAACTCCAGCCGCTGGCCGCGCAGTTTGACCTGGTCGTCCGCGCGCCCCACGAACTCCGGCACACCGTCCGCGGTAAGCCGCACCAGGTCGCCGGTGCGGTACATGCGCCCGCCGTCCGGCTGCCACGGGTCGGCCAGGAAGCGCTCACCGGTCAGGTCCGGGCGGCCCAGGTAGCCGCGGGCCACGCCCGCCCCCGCGAGGTACAGCTCGCCGGTCTGCCCGGGCGGGCACGGCAGGCCCCGCCCGTCCAGCACGTACGCCCGGGTGTTGGCGACCGGCCGCCCGATCGTGGGCGCCTCATAGGCCGACAGCCGCGCCATGAACGCGTCGACGGTGCACTCGCTCGGCCCGTACAGATTGAGCGCCAGCAGGTGCGGCAGCGCCCGCAGCCGCGCCCACTGCGCGGCCCCCACGGCCTCGCCGCCCAGCGCCAGCACCCCGAGCCGGTGGCCGCCGGACGCCGCGAACAGGCCGCTGCCATCGAGCTGTTCGGCGAACGTCGGGGTGGTCTCGATGACGTCGACGCGCCGCTCGGCGACGTAGGACACCAGCAGCGCCGGGTCCCGCCGGGTGAGGTCGTCGACCAGGTGCAGTTCGTGGCCCGCGAACAGCCACAGCACCGGGTCCCACGCCGCGTCGAAGGACATCGCCGCGCTGTGCGCCACCCGCAGTCGCCCCCGCCCGACATGCTCGGTGGCGGGCCCGAAGAACACCTCGCGGTGCGAGGCCACCAGGTTCGTCAAGGAGCGGTGCTCCACGACCACGCCCTTGGGACGGCCGGTCGAGCCCGAGGTGAACAGCACATACGCCGCGTCGCCCGGCAGCAGCGGTCGGGTCCGGTCCGCGTCCCCGACCGGCGCGGCGGACAGCGCCGACGTCTCCGCCGCCGTCGCCGGGTCGTCCAGGCACAGCGCGGGCAGCGCGGGCACGTCCCCGGCGAGGCTCTCGGCCAGCGCGCTGGTGGTGAGCAGCAGGCGGGGACGCGCGTCAGCGAGCATGCCCGCGATGCGCCGCGCCGGATAACCGCTGTCCACCGGCACATACGTCGCGCCCGCGGTGAGCACCGCGAGCAGCGCGACGACCGCGTCCGCGGTGCGCGGCAGCAGCACCGCGACCAGGTCCTCGGCGCCGACCCCGCGGGCCAGCAGCAGCCGGGCCAACTGCTGGACATGGGCGTGCAGTTCGGCGTAGCCGTACGTCGCGTCCGGGGCGACCAGCGCGGTCGCCCGCGGGTGCGCGGCGGCCGCCGCGCCGAACAGGTCCGGTAGCAGGGTGTCGGGCACCGGGCGGACCGGGCCGATGAGCACATGGCCGGCGGCTGCCGGCTGCGGCGGGGCCGACGGGGCTGCCGCCCCCGGGGCGCTTGGCCGGGTTGACGGGTGCGGCGGGCTTGAGGGGTGCGGGGCGGTCACCGCGGCTCCCTCGCGGTCGGCGGCGCTCACCGCAGCAGGTCGGAGACGGCGGCGGCCACCTCCGGGCTCGCCAGCAGGTCGACGTGCGCGACCTCGGGGAACGGGATCTCCTTCGCGACCAGCCGCCCCGCCTCGCTGCTGCCCGACGACGTCACCGCGGTCGCCTTCGACCAGCTGCCGACCAGCGCCTCGGGCTCCTCCGCCGCGATCTGGCTGGAGCCGCACAGGAACGACACGTACGTCGTGAAGCCGCCCATGAACTCCGCCGTGCGCTCGTCGTCCAGACCCGAGCGGCGGCACGCGGGCTCGCCGTACTCCCGGAACAGCCGGCTCAGTTCGGTGCCCAGCGCGGTCAGGTCGTCGGCCCGCTCGCGCGCCTGCTCGCCGCGCTGCCGCGCCGCGTCCTTCTCCGCCGCCGTCAGCTCCGGCAGGAAGCGCTCCATGATCTGCTGGTACTGCCAGTACAGGAAGAACTCCTGCGGGATGTCCGGGTCGAAGAACACCGCGTCCGGCGTCCGTTCCTGCACGGCGCCGAGCCGGTGCGCGAGCACCGCCGCGTACGGGCTGGCGGCACAGAAGCCCAGCACCGCGCGGACCGGCCGCCCGCCCACCCCGGCCAGCCACCGGTCGATCCACTGCCCGCCGGTCAGTGTCGTGCCGGCGGCCAGCGGCGGCGGGAGCGTCTCCCACAGCGGGTACGGGATCGCCAGCCGCTCGGCGAGATCCGGGAAGCCGGCCTCCCGCCGCCCCGTACCCGGAAAGTCGACGGCGAGCACGACCCCGTCCGCCTCCCGGCCCGCCTCCCCGGCCGACCGGACTGCCCAGGCTTCGCTCTCGCTCATGACGCCCTGCCTCCACCAAGAGTCCCCGCAACGCTCCCTCAACGGCGTTCGATCGCCGACCCTAGGTGCCTCACCTGCCCGAACAAACCCCAACGTCCCCCCTACTCGCCCCTGTCACCGCGCGCGGTCGGCTCGGCGAGCGGGTGAGCGGGGGCGGGGGTGAGCTGGGGCGGGGCGGGGCGGGCGCGCGCTTCACGGCTGGCGGCTCAGGGCTCACCGCTCAGGGCTCACCGCTCAGGGCTCACGGCGCGGTGCTCACGGCTTGGCGCTTACGGCTCAGGCCTCAGGGCTCGGCGAAGTGCTCTGTGCCGCTGCCCGGGAGCGGGTGGCCGCCGAGATGGCGAGCAGTTCGAGTCGCTCCTCGGACGCGGTGCCGGGTTCGGCGGTGTAGATGACCAGGTCGTGCACGGCCCGGTCCGACAGGTGCAGGTCGAGGGACTGGAAGGCCAGTTCCAGGTGGCCGACCTCCGGGTGCCGGAGCTGTTTGACGCCGTCGTGGCGCATCAGGACGTCGTGCGCGGCCCACTGGCCGCGGAACTCGGGGCTGAGGGTGGACAGTTCACCGACGAGTTCGTGCAGCGCCCGGTCGCGGGGCTCGCGCCCGACCTCGGCCCGCAGCAGCGCGGCGGTGGCGACGCAGGCGGCGTCCCAGTCGACGAAGAAGTCGCCGGCGCCGGGGTCGAGGAAGGTGTAGCGCGCGATGTTCGGGCGACGGCGCCGGTCGACGGTGGCGCTGTCGAACATCGGAGCGAAAAGAGCCCGGGCGAGCGGGTTGGCGGCCGCGATGTCCGTACGGCCGTTGCGTACGAACGCCGAGGACATCGTCATGGAGTCCAGCAGCCACTGGACCCGGGGCGGAACCTCCACGTCCCTGCGGCGCGTCGGCGTGCGGCCGACCTGCCGCGACGAGCGGGCCAGGTCGAACAGGTAGGTGCGTTCGTCGTCGTCCAGGCGCAGGGCGCGGGCGACCGCGTCGAGGACCGCTTCGGACACGCCGCCGATGTGCCCCTTCTCCAGCCGCGTGTACCACTCCGTGCTCACGCCGGCGAGGACGGCGACCTCCTCGCGCCGCAGCCCGGCGACCCGGCGGCGGGCGCTGGTCGGCAGACCGGCCTGCTCCGGGGTGATCCTGGCGCGCCGGCTGGTGAGGAAGTCCCGGATCTCGCCGCGGCTTCCGGGCTCGTGGTCCATGCCCTTCAGGGTATCCGCTGGTCACGGCGGGAGGGGGGCTGAGCTTGTACCCCCCATAAACACGACCTTCACCCGCGGCGGCGAGCGGGGTCTCCTGGGATCGAAGGGTCCGGCACGGACCCGGGGCAACGGAGGTAGGACATGACGAGCAACACCCTGAGTGTGCCCGCGGTGGCGCTGGGCACATGGGCCTGGGGAGACAGCGGCGAGGCCGGCGACGGCTACTTCGGCAGCCGGTTGAGCGAGTCCGGACTGCGGGAGGTCGTCGACAAGGCCCTGTCGAACGGGTTCACCTTGTGGGACACCGCCGTCGCGTACGGCATGGGCCGCTCGGAGAAGGCTCTCGGTCAGGCTCTGGAAGGCTATGACCGTAGCTCGTACGCGCTGTCGACGAAGTTCACCCCGCAGCTCGCGGGTGACGGGGACGACCCGGTCGCGGACCTGCTGGAGCAGAGCCTCGACCGTATGGGCACGGACTACGTGGACCTGTACTGGATTCACAACGCCGCCGACGTCGCAAGGTGGACGCCGCCGCTGATCCCGCTGCTGGAGAGCGGCCGGATCAAGCACGTCGGCGTCTCGAACCACAACCTGGCGGAGATCGCCCTCGCCGACCGGATACTCGGCGAGGCGGGCTTCCGCGTGGAGGCGGTCCAGAACCACTTCAGCCTCCTGTACCGGGCGTCCGAGCGCGCGGGCATCCTCGACCACTGCCGCAAGCACGACGTGCCGTTCTTCTCCTACATGGTCCTGGAACAGGGCGCGCTGACCGGCCGCTACAACCCGGCCAACCCGCTGCCGGAGGGCAGCAGCCGCGCGGACGTCTACAACGGCGTCCTGCACCGGCTCCAGGCGCTGACCGACCGGATGGGGGCGCTCGGCGCCGAGCGCGGCGCGTCCGCCGCCGACATCGCCACGGCCTGGGCCATCGCCAAGGGGACCACCCCGATCATCGGCGTCACGAAGGCCGCCTACATCGACGGGCTGGTCCGCGCCCGCGCCATCGAGCTCACCGACGCGGAGATCGCCGAACTGGAAGCACTGGCGGACACCGCGGACGTCGACACCCGCGGCTGGTGGGAGCAGGAAATGTAATAACCCGCACCCCTCGGCGGAGCCGGCGACGGCCACGTCCGCGGGCAAGCGCCGGCGCCCCCGGCGTGACCCGTGCTGGTCGCGTCGGGGCGTCGGGCGAGACGTACGCCGTCGGCCGAATTCCCCGCGGAGAGGCTCCGGAAGTTCACCACTTCCGCGTCTTCGTCCATCTCGACGGCGAGCCCCACGGCCTGTGCACAGGGTTCATCCGCGGGCCCGATCTGACCTGGTCGCGGATCAAACCCTTCGGAAGCGGTCGAGGCCGGCGAGAGGATCACCGCCGAGGTGCGCATCGCGGAAACACGTCGGGGGCAGGTCGACGTCCCGCCGGGTGTCTCGGCCTGTAGGCCCTTCTTTCCGCTTCGGTGGCCGTTCGGATTTCCTGCCCTTGGGCAAGAACGACTCCAGCCGCACCCACTGCGTCGGATCTCCACATGCCACCCGGTGATCATCACAGACCGTGATCTACTTCTGGTCATCGAGTCGGTCACCAGAAAGCCAAGGTCATGACCAACCACTGCTGCGAAGCGATGAGCCGCCACGCGAACGTGGACTGTGATCAGCACGACGACCCCTTCGCATGCCCGGATGCACTGATCGAGTTCAGCGCCAGGTTCCAGGAGTACGGGCTCATCATTCACGACGGCGGCACGTCGAGCATCACCATCGACTTCTGTCCCTGGTGCGGACGACGCCTCCCCGAGTCACAGCGGGACCGATGGTTCGACGAACTGGAACGCCGCGGGATCGATCCGGGGGAGGACGAAGTACCCGCCGAATTCCAGGACGACCGCTGGCTTGCCGTCCTGCCTCGGGGCTGACGAGCCGACAGCCTGGCAAGGCACTTCCGATACACACCCTGGTTGTATTGACTCGCAGGGTTGTTGAGGCGACTGATCTCGTCGAGCGGGTCCTTCGGCTCGCCGGCGTCGGCCCCATTGGTGGGGCGGTGGGCGCGAGAAACGCCCATGGACCGTCAACCGTGCTTTGGGGTGGGACACCCGCCCCTCTGAGGGTGTGGGGATCTGGAGAGCAGACCGCGGCCGGGACGCTCTGGCGAACATCCCGGTCGCGGCGCGCGATCCTATTGATCATGTGGAAGGGGCGGCTCTGCCCGATCGTGGAGTGCGACTGCCGCTTCCTCCGGTGCTGAATCAGCCGGCTGCGCCGGGCGCTGACCGGCGTGCTGGTCAGGACTGCACGGTCGGCTTCAGGACGTTCTGGCACCACTGGCGGAAGTCGGTGGCAGTGGCGGAGGCCGGGTCGCGGGGTTCGGCGTCGTAGATGCCGTTGTTCTGCGCGCTGACCATGTCGGCCATGTCCTGGGCCAGCGAAGGGCTCGCGCCTCGCTGCACCATCCGGTCCTGGAAGTCCGCGAGCGGCACCTGCTGGTAGCTCACCGTGCGGCCCAGGGTTTCCGAGAGGGTCTCGGCCATGGCGTCTGGCGTCAGACGGTCCGGGCTGACCAGGGGAACGCGGGCCTGACCGCTCCAGGTCTTGTCCAGGAGAAGAGCTGCCGCCGCGGCGGCCACGTCGCGAGTGGCGACGGTCAGCAACGGCCAGTCCGCGGTGTTCGCCATGGAGAACACGCCCTGCTGGGCGATCGGCTGGGCCTGGCGCAGGAGGTTCTCCATGAAGAACGGCAGCGCCAGCGCCCGGTCCTGCACGCCGGTGTCCTTGATCAGCTCGTCCATGTCGAGCGCGGCCGACAACAGGCCGGCCTCACCGTCGTACCCGTGGCCAAGGGAGGTGACGTGCACCATCCGCACGCCCCGGCTCGCGGCTTCCTGGGCGGCGGCACGGGTGAAGTCCAGGTAGTAGCTCCTGGCGGGGCCGGCGTCTTGGAAGCCGGCCGGGGGCACGAGCCAGAACAGGTGGTCCGCGCCCTGGAGCGCCTTCGCGATCGTGTCCGCGTCGGCGTGTGAGCCCTCCACCACCTCCACCCGCGCGCGCACGTGCTCCGGGAGGCGGGAGGAATCGCGGGCGATCACCCGGACCGGCTCGCCGCTGTCCAGGACGCGGTCCAGGACCTGTCGGCCGATGTCGCCGGTGGGCGTAGTAATGACGATCATGTGTGCCTCCATGCGTGGCGGTCGACGGCGACCCCCAGGGGCGTGCCGGGGGTCGCTCTTGAGTGAACCCGGAGCAAAGGCACAGGTGAAGGACCGTCTTGGTCGCTATTGATACCCTGGTGGTATGAGTGACCTGGAGGTGCGGCAGCTCCGCTACTTCGTCGCGGTCGCGGAGGAGCTGCATTTCGGGCGCGCCGCCGACCGACTGGGTATGGCGCAGCCGCCGCTGTCCCGCACGATCCGGGACCTCGAACGACAGCTCGGCGTGACGCTGTTCGAGCGGACCACCCGGCAGGTGAGACTCACCGGTGCCGGAGAGGTCCTGCTGCGCGATGCCAGAACCGCTCTGGAGGCGGTCACCGCCGCCGCCCACCGGGCCCGGCACGCCGGCAGTACCGCGCCGCGGCTGCGGATCGCGCTCAAGGCCGACATCGACGGCGGTCTGCTGCCGCAGATCCTGGACACCTACGGCACCGACCCCGCCGCCCTGCCTCCCGAACTGGTCCTCGGCGGGTTCGGCGATCAACCCCAGGTACTGCGCGACGGCCTCGCCGATGTCGCGCTCGTGCTCCGCCCCATGGACGACCGCGGGCTGGACAGTGAGCCGCTGCTGACCGAGGCGGTCCTGGTCGCCATGGCCGCCACCGACCCGCTCGCCGCCCGTACCGAACTGTGCCTGGCCGACCTGGCCGGCCGAAACCTCCCCAGCGGCGCACCGGCCGACGCCGGGCGCACCACACCGCCTGCCCCTGGGGCGACGAGGTCGGCCTCGAATCTGTCGGAGATCTTCAGCCTCGTCGAGACGGGCAGCATAGTGTTCTTCGCACCCGCCTCGGTCGCCCGACGCAACCCGCGCCCCGGGGTCGCCTACCGGTCGGTCAGCGACCTGCCGGACTGCACACTGGCCGTCGCGTGGCCCCAGGACGCCCGCTCTCCGGCTGTCGCCGCCTTTGTCCGCGCCGCACGCTCGACAGCCACCCACCACACACATGCGGAGAGCACCCCGAGTCCTTCACCCGACCCACGGATGTTCCCGTTCCGATCGAAATCGGCCTGGCGTGAATAGGCATTCATGGTGCGAGGCTGGCCGGCGGATGACGCCGTTGCCGAGGGCGGAGAGCCGGGTGGGCCCGCCGGGCCCGTAAGGGTCGGGCCCCGCGCCTTCGGGCAGGCCCGCATGGAGGGCGAGCGCGTCCGGCGGATGAAGGCCCCGCCGAGCGCGGCGGCCCTGTGGCGGCGCCGGCCGCTGGGCTGCCGCGTCGACGCGGCGAGGGTCAGCCGAACCACAGCACGCGTTCAGGGGCCACACAGTTGTCCGGCGCCCGCCGCGGCCGACGGTGTGCCGGGCCCCGCGGGCGGATCGGCGGGGCCCGGCTCCGGAGGGCTCAGTCGCGGCCGGTCGACGGGCCGACCGGGATGTCCCCGCGCAGGGTGATCCGGTGCATGACCCGGTGGGCGTCGCCGTAGTCGCGGTTGGCGTAGTGGGACGTGGCGCGGTTGTCCCACAGGGCGACGTCACCCTGCCGCCACCGGTGGCGGACGACGTGTTCGGGCTTGGTCAGGTGGGCGTAGAGGATGTCGAGGATTCCGCGGCTCTCCTCCGCGGAGACACCGGCGATGTGCGAGGTGAAGCCGGGGTTCACGAACAGCCCTTTGCGCCCGCTTTCCGGGTGCACGCGCACCACCGGGTGCTCGACCGGCACGAGGTCGGTGAACGTCTCCCCCTCCCACAGGTTGCCGCGCCCCTTGCGGCGCTGCGCGAGGTAGTAGCCGAACTCGCGACTGCCGTCGTGCACCGCGGTGAGCGTGTCCACGTAGTCGCGCAGACCGGGGGAGAGAGAGTCGTAGGCGAGCTGGCTGTCCGCCCAGTTGGTGTCGCCGCCGTGCGGCGGCAGGACCAGCGCCCGCAGGATGGAGACCGCCGGCGGGCGCTGGACGAAGGTGACGTCGGTGTGCCAGACGTCGGCGAATCCGTTGTCCTGGCTGTCCAGGGCGTAGACCTCGGGCGCGACGTCTCCGGAGTCGTGGACGGGGTGCCCGGCGGTGACCTCGCCCAGCCGGCGGCCGAAGTCGATCTGCGTCGCGTCGTCGATGGTCTGGTCGTGCAGGAAGAGCACCTTGTGCTCGACGAGTGCCGCGCGGATCGCCCGCACCTGACCGTCGTCGAGCCGCCCGAGATCGATGTCGTGCACGATGGCGCCGAAGCGCGGGCCGAGCTTGGTGAGCCGCAGTCCCGGCCGCTCGTCGGATACCGCGCCGGCGGTGAGGAGTTGCTCGCTGCTGACGGTCATGAGTCCTTCCCTTCCTCGGGGCTTCGGGCTTGGGGCTTCGGGCGTGGGGCTTCGGGTGCGGGGCGTGCAACGTGGAACGGGGCGTGCGACGTGGAACTCGGGTCTCCGGGCGGGGCCTTCGAGTGCGGGAACACCGGACTCCCTCACGCCGCGGCGGCTTTGACGGCATGGGAGACCTGGGCGCGCAACTCACCGAAGTGCGCGGACTCCCGCAGCTCGTCGGCCCCGACCTCCCCCCGCGGCAGATCGATCGGCAGGTCGAGCGCCACGGTGCCCGGGCCCTTGGTGAGCACGACGATCCGGCTCCCGAGGAACACCGCCTCGTCGGCGGAGTGGGTGACGAAGACCGCCGTCCTGCCGGTCTGGTCGGTGACCTTGCGGATGTCCTCCTGGAGCCGTTCCCGGGTCAGCGCGTCCAGCGCCGCGAAGGGCTCGTCCAGCAGGAAAAGCGGGTGCTCGGCGGCCAGCGCCCGCGCGATGGCGACACGCTGCTGCTGGCCGCCGGAGATCTCCCACGTACGCCGCTGCTCGACGTCCTCCAGGCCGACGCGCTGGAGCAGTTCGGCCCGGCGCCGCGGCCACTGGTCGCGGCTGACACCGGCGTAGCGCAGCGCGAGGTCGATGTTGCCGCGCACGGTGCGCCAGGGGAACAGCCGGGGCTGCTGGAACACCATGCCCGCGGCCCGGCCGGGCCGCGGCGCGGCGCCGGAGACCTCGACCGTGCCGTGGGTCGGCTGCTCGAAGCCCGCGATGAGCCGCAGCAGCGTGCTCTTCCCGCAGCCGGACGCGCCGACCAGGACGAGGAACTCGCCCGCGGGAACGGTCAGATCGACCGGTCCGACGGCGGTGACCGCCTGGTCGCCGCGGCCGTACCGGTGGATGACGTCGCGCAGCCGCACGGAGCCGGGGCGCGCCGTGCCGTCGTCCTGCGGGCGGTGGTCCGCGCCGGCCGGGCGCGTCGCGGGGCCGGTGGGTTCCGCCGTGTCACCGGTGGGTTCCGCCGTGCCGCCGGGCTTAGTTGAAGGCACCGGGCAGTCCCTTCAGGTAGAGCGCCTTGGCGACGGTGTCGCGGGTCGGCGCGGCGTCGATCTGCTTCTGGTCCGCCAGGAACCGCGCGGTGCTGGTGATGTAGTCCGCGAGCTTGCCGGGCGCGCCCTCGGTGCCGAGCCACTCGGCGGAGGCGACCTGGCCGGGGGTGAGGAACACCCCTTGTGCGAGCTGCGCCTTGGCGTCCGCGAGGCTGATGTCCAGTTCGGCCGCGACGGACTTGGCGGAGCCTTCCGGGTCGGACTTGAGCAGCCGCAGGGCCTGCGCCTCGGTCCTGCGCCAGACGTCGATGGCGTGCGGGTCGCTGGCGATCAGTTCGTTCGTCACCACGGCGAGGTCGAGGGTCGGCTTGCCGCCGGCGGCGATCTGCGCGCTGCTGATCAGCTGGTTCCCGGTCTTGCGCAGGTCGTCGAGGGTGGGCAGCCAGACGTAGGCGGCGTCGATGTCGCCGCGCTGCCAGGCGGCGAGGATCGGCTGCGGCTGGAGGTCCACGAGCTTGACGTCCGAGGTGGTGAGCCCGGCCTGCGTCAGCGCCGCGAGCAGGCTGTAGTGCGAGGTGGAGGCGAAGGGCGTGGCGACCGTCCTGCCCTTCAGCCCGGCCACCGAGGTGATGCCGGTGCTCTTGCGCGCGATCAGGGCCTCGTTCTCGCCGGCGACGTCGAGTACGAAGGCGGCCTTGTACGGGATCGGCGAGGACCCCGACACCCCGCGGGCGAACGGGCTGGAGCCGAGGGCCGCGATGTCGAGGGACTTGCCGAGGAACGCCTGGTTGACCGTGGACCCCGAGTCGAACTTGATCCAGCTGATCTTGTAGTCCGGCAGCGCCTTCTCCAGCAGCTTCTGGTTCTTGATGACCAGGTCGCCGCTGGGGAAGGCGAAGTACCCCAGGCGCAGCCGTTTTGCGCCCGCGCCGCCGCTTCCGCTGCCGCCTCCGCAGGCGCTGACCGCCGCGGTGGTCGTTGCCGCCAGGGCGGCGGCCAGCACGGAGCGACGCGTGAGCCGGCCGCCGGCGGGGCGGGTGCCGGCACGGTTCGCTGAAGAAGTCATGGGAGCCGTTTCTGTGCGAAGGGACCGCGGGGGAACGGGGATCGGACGAAGGGGCGGGGACGGGTGCGGGGTGGGTCTAGCTACGGCCGCGCCAGGGCAGCGCCGTACGCTCCAGCCACAGCAGCAGACCGTCGATGACCAGGCCCGAGATGCCGATGACGAAGATGCCGACGATCACCACGGGAGTGTTGTTGTAGTTGGCGGCGTCCTTGACCATGCCGCCGATGCCGGGCAGCCCGTTCACCAACTCGGCCGCCACCAGCGACGAGTACGCGACGCCGACGGCCAGCCGGATACCGGTGAAGGTCTCCGGCAGCGCCGAGGGGATCACGATGTCCCGGACGACCTCCCACCGTGACGCGCCCATCGCCCGGGCCGCTTCGACGAGGCTGCCGGGGACCGCGGCCACCGCGGTCGTGGTGGAGACGGCCACCGGCGGGAACGCCGCCACCGCCAGCAGGGTGATCTTCGGCTGCTCGTTGATGCCCAACCACACGATGAGCAGCGAGAAGTACGCCAGCGGCGGCAGCGTCCGCAGGAAGGTGACCCACGGCTCGAAGAGCGCGCGTACCCACCCGACGCTCCCCATCAGCAGGCCGAACAGCACGCCGATCAGGATGCCGCTGCCCGCGCCGATGCCGATCCGCCGCAGGCTGATGGCCAGGTGGTCGATGAGCAGCGTGCCGTTGTAGCCGCGTACGCCGTCGTGCGTGGTGGACACGTCGATGAACGCGTCCCACACCTTGGCCGGTGAAGGGACCAGGATGTCGCTCCACCGTCCGCTGGCCGCGGCCACCTGCCACAGCACGAGGAACAACACGAGCGACAGCAGCGGCAGCCCGAGCCGTACGAGCAGCGCCCGGCCGGCCCGGGCGCCGCGGCGGCGGCGCAAGGGTGACGTGGACCGCGGGGGCCGGCTGGAGCCGGTTTCCGGAACAGGCGGTGCGGTGGGCATCGTCGGCCTCCAGGGGACCGGACAGGGCCAGGCCGCGGCGGCCGGTCCGCCGCGGAGGGGACCGGCCGGCAGTCACCGCGGCCGGGCAGGAAGGGGCGGTACGCGCCGCGAGGCGGCCAGGCGTACGACGGGGCAAGGAAGGACCGCGTGGCGCGGTGCCGGAACACCCCGGACCGGCGGCGCCTCGAAGCGGGCGCTACGCCTCAGGGGCGGGAGGTCAGCGACAACACACGACGGGGCAGCGGCACAGGTCGATGACCAGTCGTCGCACCAGGTTCGTCGTCGTCATGCGTCGGGACTATACAGGTCCGTGCGTGACATGCCCAGGACGTGTGTGCCGCTGCCGGCGCTCAACGTCGGCTCGCCGTAAGCGAGTTGCGAGGTGAACCGGGCCGCGCGGGCGGATCGGCGCGCCTCGTCACACCGCGGGCTGCTGTTCCTCCGCCAGCACCCGGGTGACGCCGCGGGAGGCGCCGGCGGCGTCCTCCGCGTGGAGCCGCGCCAGTTCCTCGACGAACGGCCGAATCCGGGGGTCGTGCGCCTTGTCCGGCCGTGTCGCGACGACGGTCGAGCGCAGCAGGGGCAGACTGGGGACCTCCGCGAGGCACAGGGACCCCGGCGCCACCTCCTCGGTCACCGCGGTGACGGGAAGCAGGGCGATCATGCCGTGCCGCAGCACGGACTCCTTCACCACCTGCACGCCGCGGGACCCGACCTGGGGGACGCCGCCCGCACCTGTTCCACGCAACTGCGCCTCTTCGGGGGCCGGCAGAGGTTCACCGGGCCGGTGCGCACCGTGCGCTGCCTGGGCGACAACGTCCTGGTGCGCGAGGCCCTGTCGGGGCCGGGCGACGGGCGGGTGCTCGTCGTGGACGGCGGCATCCGTACCGGCCGCCCCCGATAGACTCCCGGCCGTGGACGACCAACCTCCGGGCCTGGACTGGGAACTCGTGCGCGAGAGCCCGAAGGCGGCCGGATTCCTGAAAGTGCGCAGCCGTACCTACCGCTACCCCGACGGCCGGCAGGACCAGTGGGACATCCTCTGCGGGCCGCGCACCGTGGCCGTGGTGGCCCTCACCGACGACCGGCGGGGCGTGCTCGCACGGCAGTTCCGCCCGGGGCCGGGGCGCGTCCTCGACGAGCTGCCCGGCGGCATCGTGGAGCCCGGTGAGGACGTCGCGGCCGCCGCCGCCCGCGAACTGCTGGAGGAGACCGGCTACCGGGCGGGGCGGGTCGAGGTCGTCATGAAGACCTACCTCGCGTCCTACGCCACCCACCTGCGCCACGCGGTGGTGGCGTGGGACTGCCGCAAGGTGGGCGAACCCGCCCTGGACGCGGCGGAGTTCATCGAGCCGGTCACCCTGCCGGTCGAGGAGTACGTGCGGCACGTGCTGACCGGCGAGCTGACCGACGCCGACATGGGGCTCGCGGGCCTGTTCGCCGCGGGCCTGCTGGTCCCCACGCCCTGAACGCCGGCCAGTTCCGTGGGCGCCGGTAGTTCCGTGCCGTGCCGGGTCAGTTCCGTGCCGGTCAGTTCCGTGCCGCGCGGAGCGCGGCCGGCAGACGGGCGCCGACGGCCGGCTCGGCCTCGACGTACAGCCGGGTGCGCGGTTCGGTGGCCGCGCGGCGCACGGTGATCCGGCCGTGCCCGCCGTCACCGAACACCCAGCGGTCCTCGACGGCGGCGGCGTGCCAGCCCGGCAGCAGCCGCGCGACGCGGGCCACGACCTCCTCCGGCTCCAGCGCGACGGTGTGGATGTCCTGCCGGTAGGGGTGGTCGCCGCGCAGCGCGGTGACCGCGTCGTCCAGGTCCGCGACGGCGGGGAAGGCGGCGAGGAGCGTGCCGAGCGCGGCGAGGCTGTCGCGTTCGAAGTATCCGGCGCCGTCGGGGCCCGGCCACACCAGGGCCCCGTTGGGCTCGAGCCCCAGGGCGGGCCGGGGGTCGCTCCGCCAGGCCGCCACGATGTGCTTGAAGCCGACCGCGGTCTCGGTGACCTCGACGTCCGGCCGGTCCGCCGCCACCGCCCGGGCCACCATCAGCGGGGCGACGGCGGTGGTGATAAGCCTGCGGGCCGGCAGGCCGGCCCGCAGGAGCAGCGCCGCCTGCTCGGCGCTGCCGATGAACCGTGAGCGGCGGGTGAACAGCGCCAGCCGGTCCCCGTCGCCGTCCACCATGGCCACCAGGCCGCGGCCGGCGTCGGGCAGGCCGGCGAGCACGCGCTCCGCGACGGCTTCGGCCTGCTGACGCAGCGTCGGGTCCGGGGTGGCGCCGGCGAAGAACGGCAGCGGCCGTGCCCGGTGGAAGGCGAGCCCCGGCAGGTGCGGTGCGAGGGCGCCGACCGCGCCGTGGGCGGCGTCGACCACCAGCCGGCCGCCGAAGCGCCGGGCGCCGGCGAGCAGCGCGCGCCCCACCGCCCCCCGCGCGTACGCGGCGGCCGCGTCGACGGCGCGGTGCGCGCGCACCGCGACCCCGGCGGGCTCCGGCGCGGCGCCCGCCTCCACCGCGGCAGGCGGCCACACCACGCCGTACCCGGCGCTGTCGCGGACCTTCAGCCCGAAGAATCCCGGCGGGTTGTGGCTGGCGGTCATGACGACCGCCGCCGCCAGCCCGCCGTCCTCGTGCACCATGCGCCCCAACGCGGGCGTGGGCGCCGGTCCGGTGGCCAGCCGGCAGGACGTGCCGCGCCCGGCGAGCCAGTCCGCGGCGAGCCCGGCCAGTTCGCGGGAGCCGGCCCGGCCGTCGTGGCCGACGAGTACGTCCGCTCCCCGGTCCTGTCCTGAGAGGAGGGCGGGAAGGACGCCGTGCAGGACGGCGAGCACCTCGCGTTCGCTCCAGCCGGGCCCCGGCAGGCCCCGCCATCCGTCGGTCGTGGTGGGCTGTGACGTCATCGAGGTGTCCGCCTTCCGGTCCGGGGCACCAGCAGGGCGCCGATGCCCAGTGGGGGCGCGCAGCCGGGAGCCGTGGCCAGCCACCCGGTGAGCGTGGTGGGGCGGGCGGGGGCCGGCCGCCTTCCGGCGGCGCCCGCGAACCGGCCCCCGGCCGCGCGCAGGACCATCGCGGCGGCCGCATGGTCCCAGGGGGCCACGGCAGGACTGCCCGGCGCGGGGAGACGGACGGCGGCCGCGGCCCGGCCCAGCGCCACCAGCACCAGTTTCACGCTGGTGGTGGGTACTTCACGGACCGTGTAGCGGCCCGGCGCGGTCCGCTCCAGCAGGGCCTGGAGCGGCCCCGAGCGCCCGGGCCCGGTCAGCACGGCACGCGGCCCGTACCAGGGGAGTGCCTGCGGGGAGCCGCTGACGCGCAGCACACCGGGGGCCGCGGCCAACCGCAGCCCGTAGCCGGGCAGGTCGACCAGGGACTGCGCGGGGCGGCCCGCGTCGATCTGGCAGATGGCGATGGAATAGGTAGCCGAGCCGTACAGGAAGGGCACCGTCCCGTCCAGCGGATCGATCAGGAAGCACCGGTCCGGTACGGCGCCCAGCCGCATCCGGTTCTCCTCCGCGACGACCCTCCTGGCGGGCCGGGCGCGGCGCGCGGCGTCCTCCAGGATCGCCTGGAGCCGCAGGTCGAGATCGCAGACCGGCTCCGGACTGCCGTACACGTTCGTCTTCACCCGGGCCGGGGTGGGAGCGCGCCGGAACTCCCGGACCGCGAGGCGGCAGCGGTCCAGCGCACTGCCGAACAGCGCGTCGAGCCCCGGGTCGAGGCCGCCCCCCGCCGGTCCCGGTACCGGTGGGACGGCCCGGCCCGCACCGCCCGCACCGCCAGCACTGCCCGCACCGGACCGCGCCCCGGCCATCACGCGCCCCCGCTGCCGCCGGCGGGCAGCCCCCCGGCGCGGGCGGACGGCCCGCGCGGTGCCGCGTCGACATGGGTGGGCAGCGCGCCCGCCAGCCGCGCCAGCACGTCCGGGCGGTCCCGCCAGACGCCGGCCAGCCGCAGCAGCGCCGCGAGGTTGTCGCCGGCGGTGTGGCAGCGCACGGACGTCCACGGGGCGCGGGCCGCGAGGCGGTCCAGCAGCCGGCCGCGCAGCCCCTCGGCGGCGGTCAGCAGCGAGCCGGCGAGCACCAGGCCGTACGGGGTCCCCGGGCCGATGCCGGCGGCCTGGGTGACGGCCAGGACACCGGCGGACAACTCCTCGGCCGCCGCCTCGACGAGAGCCGCCGCGACGTGGTCGCCGCCCTGCGCCCACCGCAGGACGTACGGGGCGAAGTCGGCGACCTCGGCCTTGGAACGGGCCGCGTGCACCGCCGCGAAGAGAGCCTCGCCCAGCGGCGCGTCCGCCCGCGGCCCGCCCGCTCGCCCGCACCACTCGCGCGCGGCCCCGGTGAGCGCGGTGCGCGGGCCCCGGCCGTCCACGGCGCGCACCGCCGCGCGCAGCCCGGACACCGCCAGGTCGTAGCCGCCGCCTTCGTCGCCGAGCAGCCACTCCAGCCCCGAGGCCCGCGCCCACCGCTGCCCGTTGCCCGCCGCGAAGCCCGTCCCGGTGCCGGCCACCACGGCGCACACGGCTGCGGCGGGGCCGTCCGCGAGCAGCAGCGGGGCGATGTCGTTGGTCACCAGGACCGGCGCCGCCCCCAGGCCCGCGAGTTCGCAGGCGTGCCGGACCAGGGAGGCGAACTGCCGGGCGCAGACGGCGGTGGACGCCGCGCCGTGCGCCGCGACCACCCCCCGCACCGACCCGCCCGGCACGGCCACGGCGGGCCGCAGCGCGGCGAGCAGCGTGCCGAGGCCGTCCAGGGCGGGGCCCGCCCCGACCGAGCGGGGATTGGTCGAGGAGCCCTCGGCCGCCGCGCGTTCACGGCCGTCGCGGGACAGCGCCGCCCAGGTCCTGCTGCCGCCTCCTTCCAGCAGGACCCACTCGCCGTCCGGCGCCGTCATGGCCGGCACCGGCGGTCGAGGTGGCGCAGCGCCCGGTCGAACGCCTCCCGGGTCACGTCGTCGACCACGGTGCAGTGCCCCGGCGCGGCCGGGACCACCAGGTGCAGGTGCCCGTTGCGTACGCGGCGCACCGCCTCCAACGCGTCCCAGACGTCCGCCCGCAGGGGTGCGGGGACGGTGGTGGGCAGCCGGTGCCCGGACAGCACGGCCAGGATGCGGTCGTGGTCGCCGCGGGTGCAGTGGCCGCCGTGCAGGCTCAGGGCGGTGGCCACGGCCAGCCCCGCGGCCACCGCCTCACCGTGCAGGACGCGGAACCCCGCGGCTGCCTCGTAGGGGTGCCCGACGCAGTGGCCGAGGTTGAGCAGCCGGCGCAGGTCGGCCTGTTCGAACGGGTCGGGAGCCAGCAGGAGCAGCTTCGCGGTGATCGCGGCCCGGATGATCGCGTCCCACGGCCAGGTGGCGGCCCCGCGCCCCACGGACCGCTCCAGGACGGCGAAGAGTCCGGGGTCGGCGATCAGCGCCACCTTGACCACCTCGGCCAGGCCGTTGCGGATGTGCTGGTCGGGGAGGGTGCGGATCAGCTCGGGGTCGACGAAGACCGCCGCCGGGTGCTGGAAGGCGCCGACCAGGTTCTTCGTCCCGTCGTAGTTGATCCCGCCCTTCCCGCCGATCGCCGCGTCGACCTGGGCCAGCAGCGTCGTGGGCACCAGCGCGTACGGCACCCCGCGCATGTACGTCGCCGCCGCGGCCGTGGTGAGGTCGCACACCATGCCCCCGCCGACGCCCAGCACGAGGGTGCGCCGCGTCGCTTTCACCCGCTGGAGCGAGCGCCACAGGCCCTGGAGGCCCGACTGCGACTTGGTGGCCTCGCCCTCGGCGACCAGCACCACGTCGAAGGGCACCCCGACCCGGGCCAGCACGGCGGACACCGAGGACAGGTGGTGCGCCGCGACTACGGTGTCCATGGTCAGCACGATGCGGTGGGCGTCGAGCGCCGCCACCAACTCCCGCAGGTGGTCGGCGAGACGGTCCGTCAGTCCGTTCTCCAGGTGGATGCGGTAGCGGTCGGCGCGGCGTGCGGTCACGTCGAACCCGCCGTCCGCGCCGTGCGCGACCTCCAGGCGCGAGGCGGTGGTGGTCACAGCAACTCCTTGGCGATGCGGTCGGCCACGGCCCGGGCGGTCAGCCCCGCGGCTTCGTACAGCGCCTCCTGCGGCCAGCCGGCCGCGCCGTACCCGTCGGCGCCCAGCGCCAGGCCGCCGGGGGGCAGGAAGCGGCCGAGGACCGTCGAAGGCGCGTTGTGGACGCAGGCGGCGGCGGTGCCCGGTGGCAGGTGGCGCTCCCGTCCGGCGGCGGCCAGGCGGGCGAACCTGGTGGTGCTGACGACCTCGACGACGCGCACGGCGCGGTGCCGCTCCTCGGTGAGCAGGTCGGCGGCCCGCACCGCGGCCTCGCGCATCGCCCCGGCCGTGAGCACGACCAGGTCGGGGCTGGGGTGGTCACGCAGGGTCAGCACACCGTCCTGGAGCGGGGCCGCGCCCAGCTCGGCGAAGGTGTGGCGCACGGGCACCGCCTCGTGCGGCAGCCGCAGGTAGGCGGGCCGGCCGTCGGCGAGCGCCTGCACGGCGAGGTACTTCGCCGTGTTGACGTCCGCCGCCTCGAACATCTCCAGGCCGGGCAGGGCGCCGAGGGCGGCCAGGCAGCCGTCGGACTGGACCATCGGCCCCAGCGGGTCGCCCAGGCCGCCGGAGGTCCCCACCAGCAGCACCGGCAGCTGCGGGAAGACGATCGACTCCCGGATCTGGTCGAGCATGCGCCAGTAGAAGCCCTCCATCGAGAACAGCACGGGGCGCAGGCCGGCGCCGGCCGCGCCGCCGGCCAGCGAGGCCGCGTCCTGCTCGGCGATCGCGCACTGGAGCACGTCGGATGCGCGGTTGTGCCAGCTCCAGGAGCCGGTGCTCGCCATGCGGGGCAGCAGCCCCGAGTTGCGGATCGCGTCGGGGGCCATCCACAGCAGCGGCAGCCCGGCCAGAGCGTCGGCCAGCTCGGGGCCCAGGGTCTTCTTGGCCACCGGCGCCCGGCCGACCGGCGTCTCGGCGACCCGGCGCAGCAGCGCGGGGCCGTCGGCCCACGCGGGGCGGCACGGCGGCGGCGCGGTGGGGGCCGGCGCGGTGGGGGCCGGCGCCGCCCGCCGCGCGGCGGCGGCCGCGGTGTACCTGTCGACCACCGCGAGCGCGCGGTCCAGCAGCCGGCCGGTGTCGAGGTCGGGGAGGTGCCGGGGGGCGGCCTCCGCGCCGAGCGTGTTGCCGCCCTCCACCTCCGCCGCGAGGCCGCGGCCCTTGACCGTGTGCAGGATCAGGGCCGTCGGCCGGTCGGCCGGGGCCTCCCGCAGGTGCTCGGTCACGGCCGCGACGTCGTGGCCGTCCACCTCCCTGGTACGCCAGCCGAAACCCGACCAGCGGGCGGCCCAGTCGTCCGCGGGCAGCCGGATGACGCTCCCGGACCCGTTCGCGTCCACCAGCGTGACCAGGTTGCGCAGGCCGAGCGCGGCGGCGGTCATGGCCGCCTCCCACACCTGCCCCTCGGTGCACTCGCCGTCGCCGAGCAGAACGAAGGTGCGGCGGCCCAGGTTGCCGCGCCGGTCGGCCAGCGCGAGCCCCGCGCCGAAGCTGAGCCCCTGCCCCAGGGCGCCGGTGCTCATGTGCACGCCGGGAAGCTGGCCGCGGCGCGGCATACGCCCGAGGCGGTGGCCGACCTGCCCGAAGCCGGCCAGCTCCTGCCAGGACATCCCCGGGACCGCGCCCAGGGCCCACAGCGCGGCGTACCAGGGGGCGACCGCGTGGCCCTTGGAGTACACCAGCCGGTCGCCCTCCTCGCCGCTGCCGGGGCCGAGCGTCGTGGCGCCGGAGAAGTACAGCGCGGTGACGGCCTCCACCGCCGAGGAACTGCCGCCCGGATGCTTGTTGGCGGCGAGGACGAAGGCCCGGATGCCGGCGGCTACGGTGCGCAGTTCGTCCGTCGTCGGAACGGGACGCGGTACGTGGGTCATTGCGGCTCTCCTCACGAGGGTCCGCCCCCTGCCCGCAGGCCGGGGACGCGGTCGGTTCCGTTGAGTGCGTGTGCGCACCGCGCGCGGCCCCGCGCGGTGTCCGGTGCGGGGAGCGGGGTGCCGGCGGGAGCGCGCCGCCCCCGGTGCGGGCGGCGGCCGGCGTTCACCGCCGGTCCGCCATGAGGAGCCGGCGCAGGTGGCGCCTGCGGTCGGTGAAGGCGTTGCGGGCGTGCATCATGCGCCAGTTGTCCCAGACCAGGACGCCGCGCTCCTCGATCCGTACGGCGAGGCGGTGCTCGGCGAAGTAGCGCCGGCCCGCCGCGAGGTAGCCGGCCATCAGCGCGTCGTGGTCGCGGCAGCGGTCGTCGCAGGGGAACCGGACCACCAGGGCCCCGTGCCGGTCCTCCACGAGCGGATGGCGGCACCGATAGCTGACCCCGGAGCGGGCGAGCGCCGCGGTCGGCGTCCAGGTGTAGGACCTGGCGCGCAGCCGCGCGAGCTGTTCCGGCGGCAGGCCCGCGACGAAGTCGTAGGAGTCGGCGAGGGTGGTCTCCCCGCCCGGCCCTTCGGCCTGCGTCACGCACCACAGCGCCTGGTAGCGCGGAGGGGGCCCCGGGAACTCGAACCACTCGGTGTGGGCCCGCAGTTCGCGGGTGTTGGACGGCAGGTACACGCTGTTGTCCACCGCCGGGTCCGGTCGGATGTCCCGCACCACCACGCCGTCGAACTGCGGGACGGCCGGCCCCAGCCGGGTCAGCTGGGCGACGTGGTCGAAGCCGTCGGGGACGCGGCGCAGGTACACGTGCCCGGTGGCCGCCAGGGCCGCGCGGACCCGGTCCACGTCGAGTTCCAGGCCCCCAAAGGCCCGCTGGTCCAGGGTGCTGACGAGGCGCGGCATCACGCCCTCGGTCCGGTCATCGCTTCCACCTCCGGGAGGACCGCGCTCGCGAGCAGTTCCAGATGGGCCAGGTCGGCGAGGTCGACCAGCTGGCAGTAGACGCGGCTCACGCCGAGGGCCGCGTAGCCGGCGAGTTCCGCGACCACCTGGGACGGCGTGCCCGTCACGGTGCCGGGCGCGCGGCCCGCGCCCGCCCGTGCTGCGCGCTCGCGCGCCTGGTCCTCGGTGGTGCCGCAGCACACCCGCAGCAGCGCCGAGTGCCGCAGGGACGCCGGATCGCGCCCGATCGCCCGGCACTCCGCCCTGCCGCGCGCGATCGCGGCGGCGGCCGCCTCCGGCGAGGGCCTGGCCAGGTTGTGCTCGTCCGCGAAGCGCGCGGCGATCCGCGGTGTGCGGACCCGGCCCCGGCCGCCGACGGTGATCCGCGGCCGGGGACGGCCGGACCCGGTCCGCGGCCCGGGGTTCGCCTGGAGGCGGTGGTGCGCTCCGGCGAAGCCGAACGGCCGCTGCGCACTCGCCTCCCACAGCCCGCGGATGATCGCGAGCTGCTCCTCCAGCGCGGCGAACCGCTCGGCCGGGGAGCGGAAGGGCACGCCCATCGCGTGGTGCTCGCGCGCGAACCAGCCCGCCCCCAGGCCCAGTTCCACCCGGCCGCCGCTCATCTCGTCCAGTTGCGCGACCACCGTGGCCAGGAGCGCGGGCGACCGGAAAGGGGCCGCGCTGAGCAGGCTGCCCAGGCGGACCCGCCGGGTCTCACGGCTCAGCCCCGCGAGCGTCGTCCACACCTCCGTGGGGCTGCCGGGCGAGGCGCTAGGCGCCCAGCCCAGGAAGTGGTCGGAGCGGAACACCCCGCCGAAACCGAGGCGTTCGGCGGCCCGGGCCACCGCGAGCTGCTGCTCGTACGTCGCGCGGTGGGCCTCCATACTGACGAAGAGCTCCATGCCGGCTCCCTCCTCCTTCGAGGCCCGCGGTGTCATCGTGCTCCGCCCGCCGCGCCGACGAGCCGGTCCGCCCGGCCGGCCGTGTCGGGCCGCAGCAGCGCGCCGTCGAGATGGTGGGCCGTACCGAACACCGAGCCCGACAGCAGGCTGTACGGGGGGACCTCCGCGCCCGGCAGGACCACGGAGGAGACGATGGAGGTATGCGCGCCGATCACCGCGCCCCGCCCGAGGACCGCCGGGCCGTAGATCCGCGCGCTGGGGTGGGCGGTGACGTCGGGGGCGATCAGCACCGGCCCGCGCACGACGGTGGCTCCGCCGCGCGGTGCGGCCGGGCTCGGCCCGGGCAGGTAGCGGCTGGCCGGGGAACTCCCGCTGACCGCCTCGATGTTGCCCTGCCAGTAGCGCTGGGGGACACCGACGTCGCGCTGGTAGACCACCCCCGCGTCGTAGGCGCCCAACGACCTGCCCGCGCCCGGCAGGCCCGGCAGGACCTGCGCGGAGAAGTCGCAGAAGCCCGTGCGGGGGATCAGGGGGACGACGTCGGGGCGCACCACCCACGCCCCGGTCGAGCCGAGCGCGGTCGGAGCGCCGGCGCCGGGTTTGAAGAGGTACTCCGTCACCACCGGGCCGTCGGTGACCAGGAAGTCGCCGTCCCACCGGGCCGGGTCCTGCCGGGCCACCGCCACCGTGACGGACGCCGGGTGCGCGAGGTGCTGCCGCACCAGGGCCCGGATGTCGACCCCCGCGATGATGTCCGCGGGCACCACCACGATCGGCTCGCCCTCCATGTAGCCGAGGTGGTCGCGCAGCGCGCCGCCGGTCCCGGTGCGCCGGCGCTCCCACAGGCAGCGCACCGGGCAGGCCGGACCGCCCAGGGGCTCGACGAACTCGGCGATGGCCCGGGTCCGCGGGCCGACCGTGACGGCGATCTCCTCGACGCCCGCCTCGCGCAGACTCTGGATGACGTACCAGATCACGGGCCGGTTGGCGACGGGCAGCAGTGCTTTCGGGGCGGCCAGGGACAGCGGACCGAGACGGTCCGCGCGGCCGTTGGCGAGTATGAGCGCTTTCATCCGAACCTGCCTCCACGGGTGCGGTCGGCCGGGCTACACGGTGGCGGAGACGAGGAGCCGCCGCAGGTGCCGCACCTCGTCGGTGAAGGCGTTGCGGGCGTGCATCATGCGCCAGTTGTCCCACACCAGGACGGCCCGCTCCTCGATCTTGACCGCGACGTGGTGGGCCGCGAAGTACTCCCGGCCCGCGGTCAGGAAGCGCTCCATCAGGTCGTCGAAGCGCGCGCACCGGTCGTCGCAGGGGAAGCGCACGATGACGTCGCCGCCGTGTCGTTCCAGCAGCGGGTGGTCGGCGTGGAAGTCGATGCCGAGCTTGCGCAGCACCGCGCTGGGCTGCCACGGGTAGACCGAGGACAGCAGGTGCTCGCGGTCCCGCGCGGTGAGGGTCCGCACGAAGGAGTAGGCGTCCGCCAGCGTGGTCTCCCCGCCCGGGCCCTCGGTCTGCCGCACGCACCACAGGGCCACGTAGCGCGGCGGGTGGCTCGGGTACTCGAACCACTCGGTGTGCGGCATGAGTTCGCGGGTGTTGGACGCGGAGAAGACGGTGTTGTCCACGGTCGGCTCCGGCCGCACCTCGCGCACGATGGCCCCGTCGAACTGGGCGGCGGGCGCCCCGAGCCGGCTCAGCTGGCCGACGTAGTCGAAGTCCTCGGGCACGTCCCTGACGTAGGCGTACCCCTCTCGCGCGAGCGACGCGCGCACCCGACCGAGGTCGAGCTCCCCCGCGGGGCCGTCGGCCAGGCTGATCGAGATCACCGGTACGGTCATTCTCCACTCCGTTCACTCGTGCGGTGGTGGTCGCGGCGGGCGGTGCGCGCACGGCGCGCCGCCCGCAGCAGGTGCAGGACGCGCAGGGGGACGAACCGGATGGCCAGCCTGAACCGGTGGAACCACCCGTACTGGAGGGCGATCAGCCCGCCGAGGTACTCCGGGACGGTGAAGACGCGCTCCGCTCCCGGGAGCAGCCGGGCGCGGACCGCGCCGGCGACGGAACCGACGGACGCGTACATCGCCGCCGCCCGGCGGTAGTCCTGCCCGAGCTCGCCGTCGGGGCGGTCGGGCGCGTAGGTGTCCCGCAGCAGGCGGTGGTGGTAGTTGAGCCAGCCGAGCAGGTTGCCGGTCTCGGCGAACCACGTGCGGTCCCCGTCGGCCCGGTCGTCCCGCCTCGGTGCGCCGGCCGCGAGCGCCCGCAGGCTGCTCGACACGTCCAGCAGCCTGCGCCGCAGATGGACGTCGCTGTCGGGCAGGTGCGCCTGAAGGGCGCGCAGGAACCCCGGTGTCAGCAGCCGGCTCAGGAGCTTCATGCCGGGGACGAGGGCCATGTGCTCCAGCACCCTGCCCTCGGTCTCCATCAGCACGCGGGCCGCGGCGGGCGCTGCTGCCCCGCGGCGGTGCCGGTGCAGCCAGACGTACGCGGGGAGCAGCCGGCCCTGCACCCACAGGCAGGCCCCGATGCGCTCGGCCCGGTGCACGGGGTCGATGCCCGCGGGCAGTACGCCCCGCGACCAGACCCGCCGCAGTTCTCCCCAACGGCCCTTCTCCCACAGCAGTTCGGAGAGCGCCCACCGCGCCTGCGCGGGTGGCACCGCGGAGTGCGTGGCCTCCTCGGCGAGCATGGCCCCGACCTCGCCGACCAGGCCGAGCGCGCGGTACAGGGCCAGCCGCGCGGCGATCCGCTCGGCGTGCGAGACCGGCACGTCGGGGCACCACGTCGTCCGGCGGCCGGGCGCGGCCAGGGCCGGCAGCGACCAGGCCGCGGCGAGCGCCGCGAAGAAGTCGGCGGTCGGTCCGCAGACCACCGCCACCTCCGCGCCGGCGGCCCGCAGCAGCCCGGCCATGGCAGGCTGCCGGCCGCGCGGCACCTGGTGCCAGTCCGCCCCGCGGTCGGTGTGCACACCGTGGTTGACCCATGTCACCCGCTGCCCCCGCAGGGCGTCCGCGGGGAGGGCGGCGAGCAGGTCGTCGACGTCGAAGAAGTCGCTGCCGCTGTAACCCGCGACGACCACGGCCGGGGCCCGCCGCAGCGCCCGGGTCAGCCGCCGTGCCTCGTCCGCGGCGAAGCCGGCCTCGATCCGGGCGAGCGTGGCGCCCAGCGTGCCCAGACGGGGGTCGTCGCGTACCGAGCCGTGGAAGTGCAGCAGCTGTTCCGGGCCGGGCGGCGCGGCGAAGGCGCCCTCGTGGGCGCGCTCGACGCAGTCGTCGAAGTTGGCGGTGACGTGCCTGCCGCCGGCCCGCAGGTGGTGGGCGAAGAAGCGGTGCAGCCGGTTGGGCGGAGCCGTCCGCAGATCGGCCAGCAGGCGCAGCGCCCGGTGGTCGTCGCCCAGGACGCGGTCGGCGACGCCGAGCACGGTCTCCAGCCGCGGCAGCCGTACCGTCCCGGGGCGGGCCGCGCCCGCGGACCGGTCGCAGATCTGCGGGGCCGTCCAGCCGAGCGAGCGGTGATGGGCCATCACGGTGCCGAAGCTGTCGGTGTCCGGGCCGCTGTCGAAGTACAGCGCGAAGGCCCGCCGGGTCAGTGCCTCCGCCGCCGGCAGGCAGGACGGGGCGTCCAGCGACACGCCGGCGCCGGTCCAGCAGGTCACCTCGGCCGGTCCCAGCGCCGCCAGCGGGCGGACGATGTCGTCGAGCGGGGACATGGGTGGGCTCCTCTCCCGCGCCGCGGGGGATGTCGTCGGTGCCGGGGCGGCCCGGTCAGTGGAGGGGCGAACGGCCGGCCGGGTCCTGGCCGGCGCCGGGGGCCGGGGCCGGGTCCGCCGGTCGGACCGGCTCGGGCACCGCAGCCTCCCAGATCGCGTCGAAGCGCCCGGACCAGTAGTCGAACCACCTCGGCGAGTCGCGGCGGTGGATCGTGATGTGCATGCGCTCGGCGATGCTGTCGTCGCGGAAGCCGTGCGTCTCGACGATCAGGTAGCCGTCGGGGGACTGGGCGTCGACCACGATCAGGCTGAACCCCGGATTGAAGTCCAGCAGCCGGTAGTCGAACCCCGCGGCGCCCGCGAGCCTGCGCAGACCGCTCAGCGTCGACTGGAGGGTCTGGCCGAGATCGAGGCTGGTGTCCAACTGCGCCGCGGTCCGCGCGAGTTGGCCGGGCTCGGGCGACTGCACGACGATCCTGAAGGTGCCGCCGCGCTGGAGCACCTCGCGCCGGATCTCCGCGGTGTTGACGACGACGTTGACGGCCGTCGGCCCGTACACGCGGATGTCGCGGGCGTCGCGCAGCAGCACCCCGAACTGCGTGAAGGAGGTGCGGTCCTGGAGCACTTCGTCCACCGGGAGCCGGGCCGGCGCCGGTTCGGTGTGCAGCACGAGGAACGCCACCGTCGCCAGCACCATGCTCTGCACGACGCGCGTTCCGACGACGTCGAACAGGCCCAGCGCGGTGAGCGTGGTGCTCAGGCCGAAGATCCCGTACGTCTCCAGCCGCCGGCCGTGCAGGATGTCGTCGGCTCCCCGGCGCAGCCCGCGGGGCAACCGACCGGCTCCGAACCGCCTCAAGGCGCCCATGGTGAGACCTCCGCTGCCGTCGATCGGATGAGTCGGATGGGGATGCGCGCCCTCCCGAATCCGGCCGGAGCCGGGGGCGGCGCGGCCGCGCGTGGGAGAATCGGGCCGCGGTCCGCGCGCCGGGAGGCGTGCGTTTCGATGCTGCCAGGGCGCCCCGGCCCCGCCCAGGCCGGCGGTGGTGCCGGGGTGGTGCCGATGTGGTGCCGCACCATCCCCGAACGACGGGAGGGCCCAGGCCATGCGAGAGCAACCGGACTTCCGAGAGCAACCGGACTTCGCCGCCCTCCTGCGGCACCTGCGGCAGCAGCGCGGCTGGTCGCTGCGCGCCCTGGGCCGGAAGATCCACCTCGACCACAGCGTGCTCAGCCGATACGAGAACCGGCTGCGCGTCCCCGACCCGCAGGAGGCCGCCCGGCTCGACACCGCCCTCGGCGCCGACGGGGCCCTGCGCGCGCTGGCCGGGGCCGCCGCCCAGGCGGCGGCCC
>NZ_JBYIRL010000018.1:0-168332 GCF_057708125.1 Actinacidiphila sp. bgisy145 | reverse complement strand
TTGGGGGCCGAACGGGAACCAGTCTTCCGCCCCCGAGCCGTTCGCCGGGTGAGGCCCTTGCGGCGCGGCCGTGCCGGTCAGCGCGCGGCCACGTCGGTGCAGCGCCAGCGGGCGCGGCCGTAGCCGGGGCCGGAGTCGGCGGTGCCGGGCTCGAGGCGGAAGGCGATCGCCCGGATCACGTCGTCGTCCAGGGCGACCACCGCGGTCACCTCCAGCGCGCCGTTCGCGGTCGCGAAGACCCGGCAGCGGCACACGTACGGGGTGCGGCCGTGGACCCGCCGCCGCCAGTCCGCGCGTTCGGCGTGCAGCATCCACAGCCGCTGGTAGGCCTCGTCCCTGACCCGGCCCGCCAGGGAGGTCAGCGGGCGGCGGCCGGTGAGGACGTCGAGCAGCCGTCCGGCGAACCACAGGTGCGGTGGCAGGGCGCGGGGTACGTACCTGGGCCGGGTGGCGGGGCGGCGCGGGTCGGTACGGCGCGGGGGTGCGGTGCCCGCGGCGGGCCGGCGGCCCGGGTGCGGTGGCGCGGGGCGTGGTGCGACCGGGTGGGGAGCGGCGTGCGGTGTCGCGCGGGCGTCCTGGCGGGTGGCGGCGGGGCGGGCGTGTTTCGGGCGGGCGGTGCCGCGGGCGCCGGGGCGGTTCGAGGGTGTGCTGCGCATGGTGGTTCCCCAAAGATCGTTTGCGGTGTCGATGGGGCCGGTTGTAGGGGGCGGGGCCGGTCGCGGGCAAGCAGCCGGGCGGCCGTCCGGGGTGAATCCGGCGGTCGGGCCGGATTCACCTGTGAAGGTGGTGGCGGCCGTATGCTTCACGCCATGCGCGTCTACATTCCCACCACCCTCGCCGGGCTCGCCGAGGCGTACAAGGCGGGCGAGCTGGGCCCGGCGCCGCTGGACGCCTTCGCGGTCACGCCGGGCCTGCGCGAGTGGTACGTCTCCGACGACATCGAGGAACTGGAGTACGCGGCGCTGACCCGTGCCGCCCAGAGTTCCCTGCGGCTGCTGGCCGCGCGGCCCGAACTACCGCGCCGGCGCGTGGTCGTGGCGGTGGACGTGGCCGACGGCGCGGTGCGCCACGACCCCGACCGCGGTCTGGACCCGGCCTCGCTCGGCGAGGTGCGGCTGACCGGGGTGGTGCGGCTCGCCGAGGCCGCGGCGGTGCATGTGGACGCCGACGACGCCGAATCCGACGTGCGGGCCGCGGCCGACGCGGTGGGCGCGGTGGACGCCGGGGACCAGGACGCACAGTTCACCGTCGACGGTGCCGAGGATCACGAGCTGCTGTGGTATGCGACACAGGAGATTCCCCACCTGATCGGCTGACCCCCGTGTGGAAGTTGTCCACAGGCCGGAAACGGGCTGTCGCCCTGCGCGAGTAACGTTCGTGCTGTGAACGCGCACCTCGTATGGGACTGGAACGGAACCCTCTTCAACGACATCGAAGCGGTGGTCGGGGCGACCAACGCCTCGTTCGCCGAACTCGGCCTGCCCCTGGTCACCGCCGAGCGGTACCGCGAGCTGTACTGCGTTCCGGTGCCGCGCTTCTACGAACGGCTGCTGGGCCGGCAGCCGTCCGCGGAGGAGTGGGCCGTGATGGACGCGAACTTCGACCGGCACTACCTGCGGCTGGCCGAGCAGTGCAGCCTCGCCGAAGGGGCGGCCGAACTGCTCGCGGCCCGCCACACCTCGGGCCTGACCCAGTCGCTGTGCTCGCTCGCCACCACCCGGCAGCTGCTGCCGTTCGTCACCGCGCACGGCATCGCCGAACGCTTCCAGCGGATCGACGGCCGCAGCGGAGCGTTGAGTGACGGCAAGTCGGCCCAGATGGCCCGGCACCTGGCCGCGCTCGACGGCCTCGACGGCCGCCCCGTGGTGGTCATCGGCGACGCTCTGGACGACGCGGCGGCCGCCGCCCATGTGGGTGCGTTCGCCGTGCTGTACACCGGCGGTTCACACAGTCGTGCGAGCCTGGAGACGGCCGGGGTCCCGGTGGTCGACAGCCTCGCCGAGGCCGTCGCCCACGCCGAGCGAATAACGGGCTGACCTGGGCGGGAACCCGGTTTCTGTCCAATCGGGCCAAAGGTGAGCGGTGCATTTGTACGAAGACGGCGCATGACAGCCACCCCGGCCGGGACGATAGCCTGGCGGGCGTGATCACTGTTGATCCGTGCTCCGGGGGCATGTCGTGCTGACGGGCACGACGAGCCACCTTTCCGGCATAGCGTCGTCCCGTAGCGGAAACCCCGCGTCGCGGTACGTCGTGCCACCAACCGACGTCACGCAATGGCGCGCGACAGGAGTCAGAGGACATGCAGACCAAGCTGGACGAGGCAAAGGCGGCGCTTCTCGAACGGGCGGCTCTGGCAGGTGAGAGCAGCTCGGCCGGAGGACCGCCCGGCCAGGGTCTCGACGCGCAGGCGCTGACCGCGTTCCTCCAGCGCTACTACCTGCACAGCGCGCCGGAGGACCTGATCGACCGCGACCCGGTCGACGTCTACGGCGCCGCGGTGTCGCACCACCGCCTCGCGGAGAACCGCCCGCAGGGCACCGCCAACCTCCGGGTGCACACCCCCACGGTGGAGCAGAACGGCTGGCAGTGCAGCCACACCGTGGTCGAGGTCGTCACCGACGACATGCCGTTCCTGGTGGACTCGGTCACCAACGCGCTGACCCAGGCGAACCGGGCCATCCACGTGGTCGTCCACCCGCAGTTCCACGTCCGGCGCGACGTCGCGGGCAAGCTCATCGAGGTCCTCGGGTACGCCCCGCAGACCGAGGGCGAACCGCTGCCGCACGACGTCCTGGTGGAGTCCTGGATCCACGTCGAGATCGACCGGGAGACCGATCGGGACGACATCAAGGAGATCACCGCCGATCTGCGCCGCGTGCTGTCCGACGTGCGCGAGTCCGTCGAGGACTGGACGAAGATGCGGCAGGCGGCGCTGACCATCGCCGACGAACTGGCCGCCGCCCCGCCACCGCTGCCGGAGCAGGAGTCCAGCGAGGCGTGGGAGCTGATGCGCTGGCTCGCCGACGACCACTTCACCTTCCTCGGCTACCGCGAGTACGAACTCACCACCGACACCGGTGACGGCGCCGAGGGCAGCGGTGAGGACGTGCTCGTCGCCGTGCCCGGCACGGGCCTGGGCATCCTGCGCTCCGACCCGCAGCACCCGCACGACGACGGCACCCACCCCGGGCACCCGGGCCACCCGGCCTCGCCGTCCTTCAGCCGACTGCCCGCCGACGCCCGCAAGAAGGCCCGCGAGCACCGGCTGCTGGTCCTCACCAAGGCCAACAGCCGCTCCACGGTGCACCGCCCGTCGTACCTGGACTACATCGGGGTCAAGAAGTTCGACGCCGAGGGCAATGTGATCGGCGAGCGGCGCTTCCTCGGGCTGTTCTCCTCCAGTGCCTACACCGAGTCGGTCCGCCGGGTGCCGGTGGTCCGCCGCAAGGTCCAGGAGGTCCTGGAGAGCTCCGGCTACCAGGCCGGCAGCCACGACGGCCGCGACCTGCTCCAGATCCTGGAGACCTACCCGCGCGACGAGCTGTTCCAGACCGGCGTCGAGGAGCTGCGCTCCACCGTCACCAGCGTGCTGTACCTCCAGGAGCGCCGCAAGCTCCGCCTCTACCTGCGGCAGGACGAGTACGGCCGGTACTACTCCGCGCTGGTCTACCTGCCCCGCGACCGCTACACCACCGCGGTGCGGCTGCGCCTGACCCACATCCTCCAGGAGGAACTGGGCGGCCGCAGCGTCGACTTCACCGCATGGAACACCGAGTCGGTGCTCTCCCGGCTGCACTTCGTGATCCGCGTCGACCCCGGCAACCGGCTCCCCGAACTCGACGAGTCCGACGCCGAGCGGATCGAGAACCGGCTCGCCGCGGCCGCCCGCTCCTGGGCCGACGGCTTCGCCGAGGCGCTCAACGCCGAGTGCGGCGAGGAACGCGCCGCCGAACTCGCCCGGCGCTACGCCGACGCCTTCCCCGACGGCTACCGGGCGGACTTCGCGCCGCGGGCCGCCGTCGCGGACCTCCAGCACATCGAGAGCCTGACCGAGGACGACTTCACCCTCTCGCTGTACGAACCGGTCTCCGCCGCCCCAGAGGAGCGCCGCTTCAAGATCTACCGCACCGGCGCCCCGGTGTCGCTGTCCGCGGTGCTCCCGGTGCTCCAGCGGCTCGGCGTCGAGGTCGTCGACGAGCGCCCCTACGAGCTGCGCCGCGCCGACAACTCCCGGGCCTGGGTCTACGACTTCGGGCTGCGCCTGGACCCCGCGCTCGGCGACCTCGGGGACGACGCGCGCGAGCGGTTCCAGGAGGCGTTCGCCGCGACCTGGACCGACCGGGCCGAGAACGACGGCTTCAACTCGCTGGTGCTGCGCGCCGGGCTGGACTGGCGGCAGGCGATGGTGCTGCGCGCCTACGCCAAGTACCTGCGGCAGGCCGGTTCCACCTTCAGCCAGGACTACATGGAGGACACCCTCCGCACGAACGTCCACACCACCCGGCTGCTGGTCAACCTCTTCCAGGCCCGGCTGTCGCCCGACCACCAGAAGGCCGGCCGGGAGCTGACCGACGGCATCCTGGAGGAGCTGGAGGGCGCCCTCGACCAGGTCGCCAGCCTCGACGAGGACCGCATCCTGCGCTCCTTCCTCACCCTGATCAAGGCCACGCTGCGCACCAACTACTTCCAGCGCGGCTCGGACGGCAAGCCGCACCCCTACCTGTCGATCAAGTTCGACCCGCAGGCGGTGCCCGACCTGCCCGCGCCCCGCCCGGCGTTCGAGATCTGGGTCTACAGCCCCCGGGTGGAGGGCGTGCACCTGCGGTTCGGGAAGGTCGCACGCGGCGGGCTGCGCTGGTCCGACCGCCGTGAGGACTTCCGCACCGAGGTGCTGGGCCTGGTCAAGGCCCAGATGGTGAAGAACACGGTGATCGTGCCGGTGGGCGCGAAGGGCGGTTTCGTCGGCAAGCGGCTGCCGGACCCGGCCGCCGACCGCGACGCGTGGATGGCCGAGGGCATCGCCTCGTACCGGACGTTCATCTCCGGGCTGCTCGACATCACCGACAACCTGGTCGGCGGCGAGGTGGTCCCGCCGCAGGACGTGGTCCGGCACGACGAGGACGACACCTACCTGGTGGTGGCGGCGGACAAGGGCACCGCGTCCTTCTCCGACATCGCCAACGAGGTCGCCGTCTCGTACGGGTTCTGGCTCGGCGACGCCTTCGCGTCGGGCGGCTCGGTCGGCTACGACCACAAGAAGATGGCCATCACCTCCTCCGGCGCCTGGGAGTCGGTGAAGCGGCACTTCCGGGAGACCGGCCACAACACGCAGGAAGAGGACTTCACCGTCGTCGGCATCGGCGACATGTCCGGTGACGTCTTCGGCAACGGCATGCTGCTGTCGGAGCACATCCGGCTGGTGGCCGCCTTCGACCACCGCCACATCTTCCTCGACCCGAACCCGGACGCGGCGACCTCCTACGCCGAGCGGCGCCGGATGTTCGAACTGCCGCGCTCCTCCTGGGCCGACTACGACTCCTCGCTGATCTCGCCCGGCGGCGGCATCTACCCGCGCACCGCCAAGGCGATCCCGGTCAGCGCGGCCGTCCGCGCCGCGCTCGGCATCGCGTCCTCGGCGGCGAAGCTCACCCCGGCCGAGCTGATGAAGGCGATCCTGAAGGCCCCGGTCGACCTGCTGTGGAACGGCGGCATCGGCACGTACGTCAAGGCGTCCACCGAGACGCAGGCGGACGTCGGCGACAAGGCCAACGACGCGATCCGGATCGACGGCGCCGACCTGCGCGTGAAGGTCGTCGGCGAGGGCGGCAACCTGGGCTTCACCCAGCTCGGCCGGATCGAGTTCGCCCGGTCCGGCGGCCCCGACGGCAGCGGCGGCCGGATCAACACCGACGCGATCGACAACAGCGCGGGCGTGGACGCCTCCGACCACGAGGTCAACATCAAGGTGCTGCTCAACCGCACCGTCGCCGACGGCGACATGACGGTCAAGCAGCGCAACGCGCTGCTCGCCGAGATGACCCATGACGTCGGCAACCTGGTGCTGCGCAACAACTACGCACAGAACGTCGCGCTGGCCAACAGCATGGCGCAGACCAGCAGCCTGCTCCACGCGCACCAGCGGTTCATGCGGCGCCTGGCACGGGAGGGCCGGCTGGACCGGGCGCTGGAGTTCCTGCCCACCGACCGGCAGATCCGCGAGCGGTCGGCGGCCGGCACCGGCCTGACCCAGCCGGAGATGGCCGTCATCCTCGCCTACGCGAAGATCACGGTGGCCGACGAGCTGATCCACACCGATCTGCCCGACGACCCGTATCTGCGGTCCCTGCTGCACGCGTACTTCCCGGCGGCCCTGCGGGAGCGGTTCGCCCAGCAGATCGACCACCACGCGCTGCACCGCGAGATCGTCACCACCGTGCTGGTCAACGACACGGTGAACACCGGCGGCACCACGTTCCTGCACCGGTTCCGGGAGGAGATCGGCGCGACCACCGAGGAGATCGTGCGGGCGCACACGGCGGCCCGGGCGATCTTCGACCTCAACGCGATCTGGGACGCGGTCGAGGCGCTGGACAACACCGTCGCGGCCGATGTGCAGACCCGGATCAGGCTGCACTCGCGGCGGCTGGTCGAGCGCGGCACCCGCTGGCTGCTCAACAACCGGATGCAGCCGCTCCAGATCGCCGAGACCATCGAGTTCTTCGGGGAGGGCGTCACCGCGGTCTGGTCGAAGCTGCCGCAGCTGCTGTGCGGGGCGGACCGGGAGTGGTACGCCGGGCTGCACGACGAGCTGACGGCCGCCGGGGTGCCGGAGGAGCTGGCGACGCGGGTCGCGGGGTTCTCGTCGGCGTTCCCGGCGCTGGACATCGTGGACGTGGCGCGCCGGGCCGGCAAGGAGCCGCTGGACGTCGCCGAGATCTACTTCGACCTCGCCGACCGGTTGGGCATCACCCAACTGCTCAACCGGATCATCCAGTTGCCGCGGGACGACCGCTGGCAGTCGATGGCGCGGGCCGCGATCCGCGAGGACCTGTTCGCGGCGCACGCGGCGCTCACCGCCGACGTGCTCAGCGCGGGCGAGGCCGGCGCCACCCCGGAGGAGCGTTACAAGGCGTGGGAGGAGCGCAACTCCGGCCTGGTCAACCGGGCCAGGACCACGCTGGAGGAGATCCAGGGCTCCGAGGAGTTCGACCTGGCGAGCCTGTCGGTGGCGATGCGGACCTTCCGTACGCTGCTGCGCACCCACCACTGAGCACCGCCCGCCCCCGAAGGACCGCGGTCTCACCGGCTCGGCATCTTCCACAAGGTGAGCTTGCCGGTGTACACGGGCGTCTTGTAGTAGTTCTCGCTCGGGGTGGTGCCGGTGATCAGCCACATCGCCAGGTGCCCGGAGCTGGTCACGGTGCACAGCCGGTCGCCGGTCCTGATCAGCGGGTCGTCGCCGGCCAGGTCCTGCCCGCCGACCTGGCCCGGCAGCGGGTTGGCCTCGGCGGCTTCCCGGCAGTCGGTGGGGGAGGCGCTGGTGGACTTGCCGGTGGGCGTGTTGAAGGTCAGGTAGTCGTCGCTGTAGCTCAGCTCGACCTGGCTGCTGGGCAGGCTGTCCTTCGGGTCGACCAGCGGGGTGTCGAGGTCGACGTCCGGGCCGGGGTCGATGGAGTTGGGCGGGCGGACGGTCAGTGAGCGGTCCTTGAAGATCACCTGGTAGCTGCCGTCGGCCGCCGCGTCGCCGGTGGTGGCGGTGGCGGTGTCCGTGCCGGTCGGTGCGGCGGTGCCGGGGGTGCTGGGCGTGCCGCCGGTCGACGTGCCGCCGATGGCCGCGGCCGGTGCCGGGGTGCTCTGCTGGGGGCCGGCATCGGAGTGGCCGTCGCCGCTGGTGGAGCGGGTGATGGCGTAGGTGAGGGTGACCGCGAGGACCAGGGCGAGCACGCCGCCGCCGACGACCAGCAGCTTGTGGGTGCCGCCGCCGGGTGTGGGGATCGGCTGGGGCTCGTTCTCGGGGGGCGGTGGGCCGTAACCGGTCGGGAGCGGCCCGGCGGGTGCGCCGGTGGGCGGGGCGAACGCGTTCGGGTGCTGCCCGGGCGGCGGCCCCGCGGGGTATCCGGTGGCCGGCGCGAACCCGGGCGGGTCCGGCATCGTGGGCCCGGACCCGGACCCGGAACCAGCGATGGAACCGGCCCCGGGGGCGGGTTCGGGCTGGGGCGGCTGCTTCGCGGCGGCCTCCCGCCGTACGATCTCGGCCGCGATCGGCTGCGGCAGCCATCCGGCGAAGTCCCGCAGCGACCGGCCGGCGGCGCGCGTGCACAGCTCGGCCAGTTCCGCGGGGGAGGGGCGCACCGCGGGGTCGGCGGTGAGGCAGCGGGTCAGCACCGGCCGCAGCGCGTCGGGGTAGCCGGACAGGTCGGGCGGTCGTATGGAGGTGTTGGCGATCTTCGTGGCGAGCGTGATGGCGCCCGCCTCGCCGTACGGATGGCGGCCCGTGGCGGCGACGGCGGCGATCAGGCCGAGCGAGAACAGGTCGGTGGCGGGGGTGAGTTCGTGGCCGTTCGCGTGCTCGGGGGACATGTACTGCGGAGTGCCGATCAGCCCGCCGCTGCGGGTGAGCTGCGTGGAGTCCGCGGCCCGGGCGATGCCGAAGTCGATCACCCACGGCCCGCCGGCGGCCAGCAGCACATTGCTGGGCTTGAGGTCGCGGTGGATGATGCCGGCCGCGTGCACGGCGCGCAGCGCCTCCGCGGCGCAGCCGACGAGTTGGAGCACGGTGGGCACCGGCAGCGCGCCGTACCGGGACAGCGCCTCGTCCAGGGGCAGCCCGGGGACGAAGGTGGTGGCGAGCCACGGCTGGTCGCCGGTGGTGTCGTGGTCGACGACCGGCACCACGTGGTAGCCCTGCACCTGGCGGGCGGCCCGCACCTCCTGCTGGAAGCGGCGCCGAAACTCCTCGTCGCGGGCGTACTCGCGGCGGATCAGCTTCAGCGCGACCGGCTGGCCGCCGCGGGTGTGCGAGAGGTAGACGGTGCCCATGCCGCCCTCGCCGATCCGGGCGAGGAGCCGGTAGCCGGCTTGCTCGCGCGGGTCCTGGGGGCCCAGCGGACGCAACTGGCCGCCGTGGTGGGCGTTTCCGCCGCGGTAGCCGGGTCCGTCGCCGTATGTGCGTCCGTCGTCGTGGCCGTCGATGTCGGGCACCCCCCTCGGATAGGTCCAAACGGCCCGATGGTACCCAGGGGGCCCGCCCCGGCACCGGTCCGGTCGTCAACTCGTGTACGGATCAGGGCACTTCGGTGACGCCGGAGGCGGAAAGGGCGGTATGACGGCGCTCGGGGGGCCGGGCACGGACACGGCGGCGCCCGTCCACCCGCCGTACCGGGCGGGTGAACGGGCGCCGTGACAGCGCTACTTGACCGCCCCGGCCATCACGCCGGAGACGAACTGCCGCTGGAACGCGAAGAACACGATCAGCGGGACCACCATCGACAGGAAGGCGCCGGGGGCCAGGATGTCGATGTTGTCGCTGAACTGCCGGACCTGCTGCTGGAGGGCGACCGTGATCGGTTGCGAGTCGCTGTTGGCGAAGATCAGCGCCACCAGCATGTCGTTCCACACCCACAGGAACTGGAAGATGCCGAGCGACGCGATCGCCGGGCCGCCCAGCGGCATGATCACCCGTACGAACAGCCGCAGTTCGCCGGCGCCGTCCAGCCGCGCCGCCTCCAGCAGCTCGCGGGGGATCTCCGCGAAGAAGTTCCGCAGCAGGAAGATCGCGAACGGCAGCCCGAAGGCGGTGTGGAAGAGCACCACCCCGGAGATGTCGCCGAAGATCCCGATCTTCCCGAAGAGCTTCGCCACCGGGACCAGCGCCACCTGCACCGGCACCACGAGCATCGCCACCACGCCGATGAACCACCAGTCCCGGCCGGGGAACTCCATCCACGCGAAGGCGTAGCCGGCCAGCGAGCCGATCACCACGACCAGCACGGTGGCCGGCACGGTGATCAGCACGGTGTTCCACAGCGAGCTGGTGATGGCGTGGTTGTCCAGCAGGGAGCGGTAGTTGGTGACCGTGAGCTGGGTCGGCGAGGTGAAGACCTTCCACCAGCCGCTGGCCGCGATGTCCTGCCGGCTGCGCAGACTGGACAGCAGCAGCCCGACGGTGGGCATCAGCCAGAACAGCGCCACCACCAGCAGCACCAGCCGGAGCAGGCCGCCGCTCGCCCCGGCGGCCAGCCGTGCCCCGATCCCGCGCCGACCGGCCCCCGCGCCAGCACCGGCGCCGGCACTCGTACCGGCCCCCGCACCCTTGTCCGCACCGGCGCCGACCCCCGCGACCGCACCAGCGCCAGCACCGGCACCGGCACCGGCACCGGCACCCGCACTCATACCCGCATCCGCGCTCATCGCCGTCCCTCCCTGCGCAGCCGCCGGATGTTGAAGACCATGACCGGCAGCACCAGCAGCAGCAGGATCACGCCGATCGCGCTGCCGACGCCCAGGTCGTTGCCGCCGCCGAAGGACGACAGGTAGAGCTGGAGCGCGAGCACGTTCGCGTTCGACTGGGTGTTGCCCGGCGCGATGATGTACACGAGGTCGAAGATCTTCAGCACGTTGATCATCAGCGTCACCATCACCACCACCAGCACGGGGGCCAGCAGCGGCACGGTGATCCGGCGGAAGACCTGCCACTCGCCCGCGCCGTCCACCCGGGCCTGCTCCAGCAGTTCACGCGGCACCCCGGCAAGTCCCGCCGCGATCAGCACCATGGCGAAGCCGGCCCACATCCACACGTAGGAGCCGATGATCGACGGGGTGACCAGGTCCGGGCCGAGCCAGTTGATGCCGTTGTACTTGCCGGAGAAGTTCGAGGCGGGCAACCGCAGTTGGGCGCCCGCCGCCTTCGCGGGCAGCGCGTAAGTGCCGTCCTTTCCGGAGGTCGCCGAGGCGATCACCTTGCCGTCCCTGACCGCCTGCACCTTCACCCCGGACAGTGCCTTCTCGCCCGGGTCGATGACATCGGGCTTGCCGGTGCCGCCGGGCCGGAAGTCCAGCCACACGGTGCCGGTGACATGGCCGGGCTGCGGCGCCGCCGGCTTGGCCTGCCGCGCCCCGGAGGGCAGTTCGGTCTGCGGGATGCCGACCAGCGGCAGGTCCGCCGACGTGCCGACGCGCGCGGTGGACGTCGAGGTGAACGACCCGCCCGCGGTCGGCTTCAGGTCGCTGTCCGGCCGCGGCCGCGCCCCCGGGTAGGCGGAGTTGCTGGTGAACGTGTCGTGCACGGCCACCACCACCGCGTTCGCCACCCCGCGCGACGGGTCCTGCTCGTAGACCAGCCGGAAGATGATGCCCGCGGCCAGCATCGAGATGGCCATCGGCATGAAGATGACCAGCTTGAACGCGGTGCTCCAGCGCACCCGTTCGGTGAGCACCGCGAAGACCAGGCCCAGCGCGGTCGCCACGGTGGGCGCCACCACCACCCAGATCGCGTTGTTGCGGACCGCGGTGAGGATGCCGTGGTCGGTGAAGACCGTACGGAAGTTCTTCAGCCCGACGAACGAGTCGCCGCTGGCGTCGAAGAGACTGCGGTAGACGGTGTAGCCGATCGGATACGCCACCAGCGCGCCCAGCAGGACGAGCGCCGGCAGCAGGAACAGCGCGACGATCCACGGGCGGGTGCCCACGACGCTGCGGAACCGGCCGGGGCGCCGACCGGAACCGGGCCCCTCGGCCGGCCCGTCGACAGAATTCCCGGGTCCTTGGGCGGAGTCGGGCCCGGCCGGGCGGGGGACGGCACCGAAGCCGCCCCCCGCCCCGACCGGACCGCCCGCCCCTGGCACAGAGGCGTCAGCCATCCGGCCTCAGCTCCCGTACGCCTTGGCCGCGTCCGACTCCAACTTCGCCTGCGCGCCGGCCACATCGGACGGCTTGCTGAGGAAGTCCTGGAGGTCCTTCCACTCGCCCTGGCCCTTGGTGCCGCCGAAGGCCGCCGGAGCCTGGTCCGACATGTCGAACCGGAAGTCGTCACCGGAGGCGATCAGCGCCTGGGCGATGGTGCGCTCGGTCGCGTCCGGGTACGCCGAGAACGGCAGCGCCTTGTTCGGCGAGAGGTAACCGCCGCTGGACGCCCAGATCTTGGCCGCGTCGGTGGACGCCACATAGGTGAGCAGCGCCTGCGCGCCCGCGTTGTCCTTCAGCGCCACGCCGACGTCGCCGCCGCTGACCACCGGCGCCTTGCCGCTGCCGACGGCCGGGAACGGGAACACCTTCGCGTCCGTGCCGACCTTCGCCTTGGTGTTGGCGGTGATGAACGACGCCACGAAGTCGGCCTCGTAGACCATCGCGGCCTTCGGCGGGTTGCTGCTGAACACCTGCGTCACCGACTTCGGGAAGTCGTCGGCGAGCGCGGTGGACGTGCCGCCGGCGACCAGGTCCTTGTTGCCGAAGAGCTGCGCGAGCGTGGTCAGCGCGGTCTTCACCGACGGGTCGGTCCACTTGATCTTGTGCGCGGTCAGCGCGTCGTACTTCGCCGGACCGGCCTGCGAGAGGTAGATGTTCTCGAACCAGTCGGTGAGGGTCCAGCCGTCCGCGCCGCCGATGGACACCGCCGGGGTGCCGGACTCGTAGACGGTCTCGGCGGTCTTCAGGAACTCCGCCCAGGTCTTCGGCACGGTCGCGCCCGCGTTGCTGAAGGCCGACGTGTTGTACCAGATCAGCGACTTGTTGGCGACCTTGGCGTAGACGCCGTACTGCTTGCCCTTCCAAGCGCCCAGGTCCTGCCAGCCCTTGGAGTAGTTCTTGCTCAACTGCGCCTGTGCGCCCGCGCCGAGCGGCTTCAGCCAGCCCTTGTCGGCGAACTGGTGCAGGACGCCGGGCTGGGCGAGGAACGCCACGTCCGGCGGGGCACCGCCCTCGATCTTCGTGCCCAGGAAGGTCGACTGGCTGTCCCCGGTCGGTACGAAGGTGGACTTCGCGCCGGTCAGCTTGTCGAACTGGTCCAGCACCTTCTGGAAGGCCTTCTGCTCCGGACCGGTCCACACCGCCGCGACCTCGAGCTTCTGCCCGTGCAGGTCCGGCAGGTTCAACTCGCTCCCGTCGGACCCGTTGCTCCCCGAAGAGGAGGCCGACGACGTGCTCTTGGAGCTGTCCTTCTTGTCGCTGCCCCCGCCGCAGGCCGCGGTGGTGAGCGCGAGCGCGGACACGGTCACCGCAGCGAGCGCGATGCGCGCGGTCCCCCGCGTTCTCCGTCGTGCGTCGTTGGTGCTTTTGCGCCGTAAGGTACGCATGTCGTCATCCCCTCAGTCCCGTTGGCGACTGTCCTACGCCCGGCGCGACGGCGCTCGCAAGGCCGTGTCGGAGCCTGCGGGGGTCATTGTGACGATGCCGTGATCTTGAACTCAATCCTTCGGTACGGAAACGGACGGACCGTCAGGTCCGGGCGCAAAGCGGCGCCGAACGGCCCGACCGGGGACCGCTGGGCGCCCTCGAGAGCCCAACGCCCCGATCAGACGAGCGGCTTCGTCAGCGCCGCCGGGGCGCCGCCCGACGCACCCGCGCTGCCCGACGCACCCGCACCCGCACTGGCGGACGCCGCCGCGCCGCGCGGCCCGGACTCGTCGGCCGGCGTCTCGGCGGCGCGTTGCAGCGCACTGGCCAGCAGCGCCAAGTCGGTGGGCCCGTTGCCGAGTTCACGCACCTGGCGGCGCGCCGGCGGGTCGCCCATCCGCTCCCACTCCAACGGCACCACGGTCGGCCGCAGCGTCGCCGTACGCGGGATGCGCGCGCTGACCCGGGCGGCCTGGAACGGCGTCACCGCGCCGCCCGGCCGCCGCAGGTAACCGCGCCCGGGCACCGCTTCGTCCAGCCCCGCCGGGTCCTCCACGTGCACCAGCAGCGCGGCCGACTCCGGGTCCGCGGTCCGCAGCGCGATCCGCAGCCGGGCCCGCTCGTCGGCCTCGGTGCCCGCGGTCCGCTCGGGCCGCCCGGTCGCGGCGACCAGGTGCACCCCGAGCCGCTCGCCGTCCCGCGCCACCGCCTCCAGGGCCCGCACCACGCTGCCCGCCGACGGCCGCCCCGGACTGCCGAGCCCCGGCGCCACGAGCGCGTCGAAGTCGTCCACGACCACGACCAGGCGCGGCAGTACGGGTACGGGTACGGGCACGGCTTGCGCGCCGCCGCCCTCACCCGAACGTGAACCCGCACGCGTTCCCGCACGCGTTCCCGCACCCGTGCCCGCACCCGAGCCCGTACGCCCGCCCGACCCGCGCCCGCCCTGGTGCGGCACCGTCCCCGCCACCGCGCCCCGGGCGCTGTGCCACGCCGCGAAGTCCTCGCCCCCCAGCACCTCCGCGCGCCGCTTCAGCTCCCCGCTCAGCGCCTGCGCGAACTCCCGCATCCGGGTCGGGTCCGACGCGACCAGGTGCGTGGAGACGTGCGGCAGGTCCGCGCAGGACGCCAGCCCCTCACCGCGCTCCGCCCCCGCCCCGTCCACCAGCACCAGCGCCAGCCGGTCCGGCCGGTCGGCCGCGGCCAGCGCCGCCACCACCGAGCGCAGCAGCTCCGTCTTGCCGCTGCCCGCGGCGCCCCCGAGCATCAGGTGCGGCCCCTCGGCCACCAGGTCCACGGCCACCCGGCCGCCCGCCCCCGCCCCGATCACCGCGGTCGCCCCCGACGCGGCACCGGGCGCCTCGGCCCACCGCGCCGCGATCCGGGCCGGCGTCGCGATCGCCAGGTCCAGCTCGTCCAGCAGCCGTACGGCGCCCGGCAGCACATGCCGTGAGGGCACGTCCACCGACCCCGCGTCGGCCTCTCGCAGCGGCGCGAGCGCCCGGGCGAAGTGCTCCGCCCATGCCGCGGACACCGCGTCCAGCACGATCACGCCGTCCACCGGCTCCGCCGGATACGTCCCCGCACCCGCCGCGGCGCCGTCGTACGCGCCCGGGGCCGACTGGAGGCGCAGCGTGGTCGCCACGTCGCCGGAGACGTGGGCCACCAGACCGCCCTGCACGGGCGGGCGTTCACCGGTCTCGGCGAGGCACAGCAGATGGACGCCGGCCGACGGGCCGGCCACGGCTATCCGGCCCAGCGCGTCGCGCAGCGCCTGCGAGCCGGGGTCGCCGTCGAGGACGACCAGGGTGTACGGGCCGTCGTGGCGCGCAGCCGCCGCGGCGACCGCGGCCGGGGGAGCGGTCGCCCAACCGGGCCCGAGCGGGCCCGACTCCAGCCGCCGCACCAGCTCGGCGGCGCGTGCCTCGGCCTGGTCGCGGTCGAAGGCGAGCAGCAGCCGGCAGTCCTGGCCGTGCGCGGGGCGCAGGTGCGGCAGCCAGTTCAGCCAGGACCACTCCTCGGTGCGCTCGTCCGCGCCGCGCGTGCGGTCCGCGCTGACCAGCACCACTTCCAGCGTGGCCGGGGAGTGCAGCGCGCACAGCTGTGCGAGCACCGCCCTCGCCAGCCCGGCCAGCCGCGGCCGGGGCCCGGCCAGGGTCAGCGCGGACCCGCCCGGGGCCCGCAGGTCCACGGTGTACGGGGCGCCGCGCAGCAGCCCGCCGTCCGGCGCCGCCAGATCGGCGGTGCCCAGGCGTACGGTCAGCGCGTCCGGGTGGGCGTGGCCGCGCTCCCACAGCCGCCGGCCCGGGCCGAGCGCGGTCAGCAGGACCGCCGCCGGGTCGGGCCAGCGCTCGCGCAGCGCCTCCGCGGCGGCCGGGTCGTCGGCGGCGGGGAGTGGGCCGGCCGCGGCGTCCTCGGGTGCCGGGCGGGCGCCCGCCAGCCGCCGTGCCCAGGCGCCTATCGCGCCGACGACCCCGGCCCGCGCCGGTTCGTCGAGGTCGCGGCGGTTGCGTTCGCCGGTCGGGCGCCGGGAGCTGTCCGCGGCGGGCGGCTCGGCCGGCGGCCACTCGGCTTCCGTCGGGGTGCCGAGGCGCAGGCCCACCCCGTGGGTGCCGTCCGCGCCGTGGCGTTCCTCGCGGCCGGTGTCCTCGTACGGTCCCGCGGACGCTCCCGGGGCCGGGGCCGGGGCCGTGGTCGGTGCCGGGCCCGGGTCGGCGGCCGCGGGGGTGTACGGGCCGCTGCCGTACGCGGTGGCGCCGTCGGGCTCCGCGGCGCTCTCCGGTGCGGCCGCGCCGCGCGGGGAGACCCGCAGGTGCCCCTCGCCGTCGGGGGCTGTCGCCAGCGGCGCGGGGGCGGCCGGGCGCGGCGGGGTGACGCTGAGCGTGGACTCGCCGATCCGCAGCAGCGCGCCGGGCGCGAACGGCAGCGGGTGGACGCCCACCGGGCGCCCGGACAGCACGGTGCCGTTGGTCGAGCCGAGGTCGGCGACGGTGACCGCGCCGTCGGAGCCCACCGCGATCTCGCAGTGCAGGCGGGAGACGTCGGGGTCGTCGAGGGGGACGTCCGCGTCCGCGGAGCGGCCCACCGCCGCCTGGCCGCCCTGGAGCAAGTGCACGCCGCCCGCGTCGGGGCCGCCCACCACGTGCAGCGCGGCGAGGTCCGCCGGCGGCCGCCCGTACTGGCCGAAACGGCCGTACTGGCCGTGGTCGCCATGCTGCTCCGCGGGGGCGTGCAGGGAGATCAGCGCGCCGTCCACGAGGGGCGGGGCGCCGAGGACCGCGGTCGGGGCCAGCCGTCCGCTGCCCGCGTACAGCGCGACCGGGGCGGCGGAGGAGCGGCCCCCGGGCTGGCCCGAGCCGGCCGCCGAGGCCAGCGCGCCGGCCACGGCGCCCAAGGTGGTGCCCGCGGGTGCCGTCACCAGCACGTCGCAGCCGCGAGCTGCCCGGCCGCTGCCGCGCGGCCCGAGGACGGTCAGCCGGATCTGCATCTCGTCCGCGGTCCCTTCTGCTCTGATCCGCCCGTGGCCCGCGCCCCCGTCCGGGAACGTCCTCCCCCGGCGCGGGGCGGGCCGCGACCCGACACCTACGAGTCACTGCGTGCGGCTGCTACTGACTTGGCCGCGCGGCGACTTGACCCATGCATCCTCCCACCCCCTGTGCCGGGCCCGCACCGCCCCTCCGCGCCTCGCGGTGCCCCGTGGCCGCGCGCCGGCTTCCCGCCACGGGGGTGCCTGCCGGTTCCCGGCCGCGGGCCGGTCGGTGGCCGGTCGCGCAGTTCCCCGCGCGCCTGGGTCGGTGGTTCTTGCGGTGGGTGTTCGGCTGCGGGTGCCTGGGTGCCTGGGTGCCTGGGTGGCTTGGGGCGCGGTTTCCCGCGCCCCCCTGCGTACGTGCGGGTGCTGCGCAGCGCACAGCGTTCGGAGGCAACCGGGGGAGCTGGGGTGGCGTCTGGAAGGGAATCCGGCACCGTGGGGCGGCAGGCTCTACGCTGGGCCGGAGCCGGGAAGACGAAGGACCATCACGCAGGGAGCGCATGACGTGCGGCCGGTAGGCAGCAAATACCTCCTGGAGGAGCCGCTCGGACGGGGCGCCACGGGGACCGTCTGGCGTGCCCGGGTGCGCGACGACGAGGGTACGCAGGTGGCGGTCAAGGTCCTCAAGGAGGAGCTGGCCGGGGACCCGGACGTGGTGATGCGCTTCCTGCGCGAGCGCTCCGCCCTGCTCAGGCTCCGCCACCCGCACATCGTGCGGGTCCGCGACCTTGTCGTGGAGGGCGACCTGCTCGCCCTGGTCATGGACCTGATCGACGGCCCGGACCTGCACCGCTACCTGCGGGAGAACGGCCCGTTCAGCCCGATCGGCACCGCCCTGCTGACCGCGGCCGTCGCGGACGCGCTGGCCGCCAGCCACGCGGACGGCATCGTGCACCGCGACCTGAAGCCCGCCAACGTGCTACTCGCCACCGCCACCGGCGAGGACGGCGCCGAGACGATGCACCCGATGCTCACCGACTTCGGCATCGCCCGGCTGGCCGACTCCCCGGGGGTGACCCGCACCGAGGAGTTCGTGGGCACCCCGGCGTACGTCGCGCCGGAGTCCGCGCAGGGCCGCCCGCAGACCTCGGCGGTCGACGTGTACGGCGCCGGCGTGCTGATGTACGAGCTGGTCACCGGGCACGCCCCGTTCCGCGGCGAGTCCGCGCTGGAGGTGCTGCGCGCCCACATGGCCGACCAGCCCGAGCGGCCCCGCACCGTACCGGAGCCGCTGTGGACGGTCATCGAGCGCTGCCTCCGCAAGGACCCCGCGCAGCGGCCCAGCGCGGAGAACCTGGCGCGCGCGCTGCGGGTGGTCGCCGCGGGCGTGGGCGTGCACGCCAGCCCGGCGCAGGCCGAGGCCGCGCTCGGGGTGGGCGCGCTGCTCGGGCCGGACGTCGACCCCGCGCCGGTGCCGGGCACCGGCGACGCCGAGCCCACCCAGGTGCTGCCGGCCGGCAGCGCGGCCTACGACCCGAACGCCACGACCGGCGTGCTCCCCTCGGACCGCTTCCAGGGCGCGGTGACCGCCGCCGACGCCGCGAACGCCGCCGACGGCACCCGGGTGCTGCCCACCGCCGAGGCGCAGGGCCCGCCGCAGGCCCAGGGCCCGCACCCGTGGGAGTCCCAGCTCAACGCCGCCCGGCACCGCAACGAGCAGACCGAGGTCAGCCGGGTCCCCCCGGAGATGGACCCGCTCTACCGCCGCCCGGTCCGCCGCGCCCAGCCGCAGCAGCCGCCCGCGCAGCCGCCGCAGCAGTACGACGGCGGCCGGCCGTATCCGCGGCAGCAGCCCCCGCAGTCCCCGCAGCCCCAGCAGCAGCGCTACCAGCCGCCGCCGCAGAACTACGAGCCCCAGCGGTACGAACCGCAGCGCCCGCCGGCCGCCGCGCCGCGCGAGCCGCGGCAGCCGCGGCGCAGCGCCAACCCGATGAAGATCCCGGGCCTGGGCTGCCTGAAGGGCTGCCTGATGGTGATCCTGGTGCTGGTGGTCATCTTCGTCGTGGTCTGGTACACGACCCCGCTGCCGGACTGGGTGAACAGCACCCGCAACCTGTGGGACGCGACGTCGAGCTGGGTGCACAGCGCCTGGGACAAGGTCGCCGCGATCACCGGTGACTCCGGCGGCGGCTCGGGCAGCAACTGACACGGCGGCCGATGCCGCGTCAGGTGGCCGTACACCCCGATATGCGGGCCGGGTTGGGGATTTGTCGACTTCCAGAGGGTGATTTCTCCGGCAGAACGGTTCCTCACTGCCCGGGGGCGTCCCGAACTGCCGCCGAGCCGCGTAGCTTTGTCGCCAACACGAGCCATCACGCGGTGCCGCACGGCGTCCCGGCCCCACCTGACGCCCTCGGCGGGCGGCGCCGCGACGGACCGTCGGAGGAGTCGGAGCAGTCTTGGCCAGGAAGATCGGCAGCCGGTACACCGCCCACCAGGTGCTGGGGCGCGGTTCGGCGGGCACCGTGTGGCTCGGCGAGGGTCCCGAGGGCCCGGTCGCCATCAAGCTGCTGCGCGAGGACCTCGCCTCCGACCAGGACCTGGTGGGCCGCTTCGTGCAGGAGCGCACCGCGCTGCTGTCGCTGGACGACCCGCACATCGTCGGCATCCGCGACCTCGTGGTCGACGGCACCGACCTCGCGCTGGTGATGGACCTGGTACGCGGCACCGACCTGCGCTCCCGGCTGGAGCGCGAGCGCCGGATGCTGCCCGAGGCGGCCGTGGCGATCGCCGCCGACGTCGCCGACGGCCTGGCTGCCGCCCACGCCGGCGGCGTGGTGCACCGCGACGTCAAGCCCGAGAACGTACTGCTCGACTCGGCCGCGGCGGCCGGCCCCGGCGGCGCCCCGCCCGCGCTGCTCACCGACTTCGGCATCGCCCGCCTCGTGGACACCCCGCGCCGCACCCGCGCGACCCGGATCATCGGCACCCCCGACTACCTCGCCCCCGAGATCATCGAGGGCCTGCCGCCGCGCGCCTCCGTGGACATCTACGCCCTGGCCACGGTGCTCTACGAACTCCTCGCCGGCTTCACGCCGTTCGGCGGCGGCCACCCCGGCGCCGTGCTGCGCCGGCACGTCACCGAGGCCGTACAGCCGCTGCCCGGGCTGGTCCCGGAGCTGTGGCAGATCCTCGCGCAGTGCCTGGCCAAGGCCCCCGCGTCCCGGCTGAAGGCGGGGGAGCTCGCCGAGCGGCTGCGGGAGCTGCTGCCGGAGCTGGCCGGGCTGCCCGCGCTGGACGTGGCCGCGCCCGGCGCCGGCGGCGAGCCGGAGCCCGCGGGCGGGGTGTACGACGACGCCGACGAGCCCGCCGGTTTCGGCGCCGACCGCGAACCGGCACGGCCCGCGGCGGGCACCGGCGACCGCAGGCGCGGCGCGGTGCCGTTGGTGCGCGGTGCCGCCCCGGACTCCAGCCGCGACACCCACACCAGCATCAAGCTGCCCACCGCCGAGGAACTGGCGGGCTTCGCCGCCGAGGCCGCGCGTACCGGCCGGGACGGGCGGCCCGAGAGACCCGGCGGCGCGGACCCGGCGGCAGGCACCGGCGGCGGGAATCCCGCCGGGAAGTCCGCCGGCAAGGACACCTCCCGGGGCCGCGCCTCCGCCCCCGACCGCCCCGCCAGCCCCCGCCACCGCTCGGTCTCCGACGCCGTGCGCCAGCGGCGGATCAAGTTGGCCGCGGCCGCCGCGGCCGCGCTCGCCGTCGCCGGGCTGGGCGGCTGGGGCATCGCCTCCGCCGGGTCCCCCGACCACGGCCACTCCGGCTCCGGCGGCACCTCCCGGGACGACGAGGCCCCCTCGGCCGGTACCGGTCAGGGCACCGACCCGGCCCACGACACCAGCGCCGCCCACAGCGCCACGGCCGCCCCGACCGGGGGTGCCGACTCCCCGCAGGGCCGCACCGGCGCCCCGGTCGACCTGCCGAAGTGGTCCGCCTTCCATGACGCGCCCGCCGCCGGGGTGCCGCTCACCGGCGGCCCCCGGGTGCTCGTCGAGGGCGGCCACACCTACGTCTTCGCCCGCGGCACCGACAAGAACATCTGGTACGTGGTGCGGGACGGCTCGGGCTACGGCCCGTGGCACAAGCTCACCGGGATCAGCGTCCAGGCCGACCCGGCCGTGGTGTCCGCGAAGTCCGGGTCGGTCGACCTGTTCGCGCTGGGCACCGACGGCCTGCTCTACCGCCGCACCCTGACCGGCGGCTACTGGCAGCCCTGGCTCCAGGTCGACGAGCGCACCCACTTCGACGCGGCGCCCGCGGCGGCCTCCTCCGCGCCCGGCCGGATCGACCTGGTGGGCCGGGTCGGCGGCGACCTGGTGACCGCCTCGCTGGTCGACGGCCGCTGGAACGCCTGGGCCGCGGTGCCCACCCCGGGCCGGATCAAGGACGCGCCCGCGCTGGTCTCCACCGGCCGCGGCACCCTGGACGCCTTCGTCGTACGCAAGGCGGACAACGCGGTGCTGCGGCTGCCGTTCTCCGACGGCGCCTGGCGGACCGCGGTGGTGATCGGCTCGGTCGAGGGCAGCTCCCGGGTCGAGGCGCTGCCCGACGGCGACCACCTGTACGTCTTCTCCGGCGGCCTCGTCACCGACGCGGCGGACTCGGCGGACCCGGCAGACCCGGCGGACACGGCCGACACCGCCGGCAACCGCAGCACGGACAGCACCGCGGCGGCCGGCGGCCTGGCCCGGCCCGAGGGCGCGATCGGCCCGGTCGGCGCCGGCGCCTCCGCCCACACGCTGGAGGTCTACCTGCTGACGGCCAAGGGCCGCCTGACCCGTGCGACGGCCGCCGCGTGAGCGCCACCCGACGAAGCCGGCGCGGCGGCGGCCGCCCCACCACCTGCCCCGCCTGCCGCCCCACCTGCCCCCGTGGCCGCCCGGTCGGCCGTGCGAGCCGCTCCGAAGCCGCGGTACGACCGAAAACCGCCCATCACCCGACCAGCCGGTAGGCTTGACCCCGTGGCGATCGTCGACGTTTCCGAAGAACTGAAGTCCCTCTCCTCCACCATGGGGTCGATCGAGGCCGTGCTCGACCTCGACCGGATGCGGGGCGACATCGCCGCGCTCGAGGAGCAGGCCGCGGCCCCGTCCCTGTGGGACGACCCGGAGAACGCGCAGAAGGTGACCAGCCGCCTGTCGCACCTCCAGGCCGAGCTGCGCAAGACCGAGACGCTCCGCGGCCGGATCGACGACCTCGCGGTGCTCTTCGAGCTGGCCGAGGCCGAGGACGACGCTGACACCCGCGCCGAGGCCGAGGCCGAGATGGAGCAGGTCCGCAAGGCGCTGGACGAGATGGAGGTCCGCACCCTGCTCTCCGGCGAGTACGACGCCCGCGAGGCGCTGGTCAACATCCGCGCCGAGGCCGGCGGGGTGGACGCCGCGGACTTCGCCGAGCAGCTCCAGCGGATGTACCTGCGCTGGGCCGAGCGGCACGGCTACCCGACCGAGATCTACGAGACGTCGTACGCGGAGGAGGCCGGCATCAAGTCGACCACCTTCACCGTCAAGGCGCCGTACGCCTACGGCACCCTGTCCGTCGAGCAGGGCACCCACCGCATGGTGCGGATCTCGCCGTTCGACAACCAGGGCCGCCGCCAGACGTCGTTCGCCGGTGTCGAGGTGCTGCCCGTCGTCGAGCAGTCCGACCACGTGGAGATCGACGAGTCTGAGCTGCGCGTCGACGTCTACCGCGCGTCCGGGCCCGGCGGCCAGGGCGTCAACACCACCGACTCCGCGGTCCGCATCACCCACCTGCCGACCGGCATCGTGGTCTCCTGCCAGAACGAGCGCTCGCAGATCCAGAACAAGGCGAGCGCGATGAACGTCCTCCAGGCCAAGCTGCTGGAACGGCGCCGTCAGGAGGAGCAGGCCCTGATGGACTCGCTCGGCAAGAGCGACGGCGGCAACTCCTGGGGCAACCAGATGCGTTCGTACGTCCTGCACCCCTACCAGATGGTGAAGGACCTGCGCACCGAGCACGAGGTCGGCAACCCGCAGGGCGTGCTCGACGGGGACATCGACGGCTTCATCGAGGCGGGCATCCGCTGGCGCAAGTCCCGCGAGAAGGCCGACGCGTAGGACGGCCGGCGCCGCCGCGCAACCGCCCGGTGCACGGCGGCAGTTGCGGCGCCGTTGTCACAGTGCTGTACAGAAGTGACGGTCACAGCCGGGCAATTCGCCCAAGGCGTGCGTAACGACCTTGACGGTGCTGGGCAAAGTCGCAAGGGTGTTGCGCGGCATGCGCATGTTTATGTGGTGTGAGCGTTTGGGGGCGGGCGCATCCGGGCCCCAGTGGCACCGCACTCCGCATGGCGGCGCATCCCTAAGCAGACATCTGATGGGGGTACTTGAGACATGACCAAGCGCAACACACGGCTGCGCGTCACTCGCATCGCCGCGGCCGCTGTCATCGCGGCGGGCGCCTCGCTGACGGCGGTGGGTGCTGCTCAGGCGGCGTCCCAGCCGAGCAGCACCTCGTCCGTGAAGCCGGCGTCGGCGCTGGATCTCATCGGGGGCATCACCAGCGGGGTGACCGAGGGCGCCTCCGGCGGTGACAGCACCACGGGCGGTGGCGACAACGGCACCGGCGGTGACACGACCACGACCGGTGGCGACAGCAGCACCGGTGGTGACAGCACCACGGGCGGCGGCGACAGCAGCACCGGTGGTGACACGACCACGATCGGTGGCCTCGCCTCCATCGGCGGCGACGACAGCACCGGCGGTGACAGCACGACGACCGGTGGAGACGACAGCACCGGTGGCGACAGCACGACGACCGGTGGCGACAACGGCACCGGTGGCGACAGCACGACGACCGGTGGCGACAACGGCACCGGCGGTGACACGACCACGACCGGTGGCGACAACGGCACCGGCGGTGGCAACGGCACCTCGGGTGGCGACACCACGACGACCGGCGGCGACAGCGGCTCGGGCGGTTCCTCGTCCACCGGCGGCGGCTCCTCCACGTCCGGCGGTTCGTCCAGCACGGGCGGCTCCTCGTCCACCGGTGGCGGCTCCTCCACCTCCGGCGGCTCGTCCACCTCGGGCGGCAACGACAACACCTGCACCCTGTCCGGTGACAGCGTCGACTGCGGCAACAACGCCAGCACCGACAACCAGCAGGTCCAGCAGGGCAAGACCACCTCGCAGCTGGCCGAGACCGGCTCCAGCGGCACCACCTTCATGATCATCGGCGCCGCGACCCTGATCGCGGGCGGGATCGGCTTCCGCCTCACCCCGCGCCTGGTCAACCGCGGCGGCGGCGACGGCGCCGCGGCGGCCTGACCGCTGTAGCAGCGCGAAAAGCACGAAAAAGCATAAACAGCACCAAAAAGGCGGGCCCGGAGCGCACACCAGCGCTCCGGGCCCGCCTGTCGTCTCCGGGCTTCGTACGTATTACGCGGTGGCGTGCTCCACGACGAGGACCACCGCCAGCAGCGCCACCAGGACGGCTATCAGTGTGGCGGGGGATATCGTCGACCAACCGCCCTGCTGCTCCATGCGCGCGCGGTTCGCGCGGCAGACCGGGCAGCGCCCCTCGCTCACGGGGCCGGCGCAGTTGGCACACACCAGTCGGTCGAACGTCATCGCGCTCTCCTTTTCCGTCCGGTGAACGCCCCCGGTCTGGAAATCGTTCCCTGGGCTCGACGCGTCTACTCCGTGCCCGCCGCGCGGTTCCGGCGGCCGGTGCCGCGCTCCGTCGCTGACGTGCACACCTTCTACTGTGCCAGGTTCGGCCGGGAAGAGCGCCCCGAGGCCGGTCCGCCGGCGATGGAAGCGCGGTGCGGAAGGGTCCAATGACGGCTTTGTCCGGGAGTGCCCTGTGGCCCGGGCCACCAACCACTCACCGCGACTGCGCGCGCGTCGCCAGGTCGCGTAGTGTCGCCCCCACATCCCCTATCCGGCCCTACCCCAAACCCCGATCCCGCAACCCCTGGTGCCAACGTGATCCGTTTCGACAACGTCACCAAGACCTATCCCAAGCAGAACCGCCCCGCCCTGCGGGACGTGTCGCTGGAGATCGAGAAAGGGGAGTTCGTCTTCCTGGTGGGCTCGTCCGGCTCCGGGAAGTCGACCTTCCTGCGTCTCATCCTCCGCGAGGAGCGCACCGACACCGGCATGGTGCACGTGCTGGGCAAGGACCTCAACCGGCTCTCGAACTGGAAGGTCCCGCAGATGCGGCGCCAACTCGGCACCGTCTTCCAGGACTTCCGGCTGCTGCCGAACAAGACCGTCGCCGAGAACGTGGCGTTCGCGCTGGAGGTCATCGGCAAGCCGCGCGGCACCATCCGCAAGACCGTGCCCGAGGTGCTCGACCTGGTCGGCCTGGCCGGCAAGGACGACCGGATGCCCGGCGAGCTGTCCGGTGGTGAGCAGCAGCGCGTGGCGATCGCCCGCGCCTTCGTCAACCGTCCGATGCTCCTGATCGCGGACGAGCCGACCGGAAACCTCGACCCGCAGACGTCGGTGGGCATCATGCGGCTGCTGGACCGGATCAACCGGACCGGCACCACCGTGGTGATGGCCACCCACGACCAGAACATCGTCGACCAGATGCGCAAGCGCGTCATCGAACTCGAGAAGGGGCGACTGGTCCGCGACCAGTCGCGCGGTGTGTACGGCTACCAGCACTGACTGCGGCCGCCCGCTCACACACCAACCCTCCGGAAGGAACCCCGACCCTCATGCGTGTCCAGTTCGTTCTGTCGGAGATCGGCGTCGGTCTCCGCCGGAACCTCACGATGACTCTTGCCGTCGTCATCTCCGTGGCCCTCTCGCTCGCCCTCACCGGCGGTGCCCTGCTGGTGAACAAGCAGGTCGACGCGATGAAGGGCTACTGGTACGACAAGGTCGAGGTGAGCGTCTACCTCTGCAACAAGAACGACGCGGCCACCACGCCCAACTGCGCCTCGGGCCCGGTGACCGACGACCAGAAGGCCCAGATCCTCGCGGACCTGAAGAAGCTGCCGGTCGTCAAGAAGATCTACTACGAGTCGGCCGAGGGCGCGTACAAGCACTACAAGGAGCAGTTCAAGTCCAACAAGCAGCTCGCCGACTCCATCACGCCGGACCAGATGGAGCAGAGCTACCAGGTCAAGCTGAAGGACCCGACGAAGTTCGAGGTGGTGGCGAGCGCCTTCAACGGGCGCAAGGGCGTGCAGTCCGTGGAGGACCAGCGCAAGGTGTTGCAGAACCTCTTCGACCTGCTCAACGGCATGACCCGGGTCGCGTACGTGGTGCTGGCGTTCATGCTCACCGTGGCCATGCTGCTGATCATCAACACCGTGCGGGTGTCCGCCTTCTCCCGGCGCCGGGAGACGGGGATCATGCGGCTGGTGGGCGCGTCGAGCTTCTACATCCAGATGCCGTTCATCATGGAGGCCGCCTTCGCGGGGCTGGTCGGCGCGGGACTGGCGTGCGTGATGCTGCTCGGCGGGCGGTACTTCCTGATCGACGCGGGCCTCAGACTCCAGGACAAGATCCCGCTGGTGTCGTTCATCGGCTGGGGCCCGGTGGTGCAGGTGCTCCCGCTGGTGCTGGTGATCGGCGTGGCCATGCCGGCGCTCGCGGCGTTCATCGCCCTGCGCCGCTACCTGAGGGTCTGACAGCCCGCCGAGGCTCCTGGCCGGTCGGTGTTGAACGAGGCGGGGCGGCGCCCCGGGACCTGGTCCGTACGCGGGCCGGTGCTCCCGGGGCGCCGACCCGCTTACGGCCTTCGTACGGCCCGCGTCGGGCCGATGCGCGCATCCCGGAGGTTGCGGTGCGCCCCGGCCGGGTGTAGCCGCAACTCCCCCTGCCGGCGCGGGTTCTGCCCTAGACTTCCGGCCATGTCCGGCCCGTCGCTGTTCGGGACGCCCCGCCGCTGGCGCCGCGGGGCCACCTTGACGTTGATGTGCGGTGCGATGCTCGCCACCGGCGCGGCCGCGAGCGGTCTCACCGGGGTCGACACCTCCGCCCGCAGGAACGGGCAGCTGGTGGCCGCGGCCCCGGCCGGTGCCGCGCCGACCGCCGCCGGCCCGTCCGCGGGCCCGGCCCCGGGCGGCGCCACCGCGTCCGCCACCCCGGGCGGCGCCGCCGACGACGGCCGCGACGGCGGCGGCGCCCCGGCCGGCACCGGCACGACCCCCGCGGCGGGCGACCGCACCGGACGGGCGGCCGCCCCGGGCACCACCGGGCCGGACGCCGCCCAGAAACTCGTCAGCCGCAGCGGCGACCGCTGGTCCACCTCCTACACCGCCCAGGAGTACGCCGGATTCCAGCAGGCCCTGGCGGGCCGCTACGTCGGCACCGGTGTCTCGGTGCGCCGGATCGACGGCGGCCGCATCCAGATCGCCGGGGTCCAGCCGGGCAGCCCCGCCGACCGGGCCGGGCTGCGCGGCGGCGACGTGCTCGCCGCGATCGGCGGCACCCGATGTACCGGCCTGCCCGTCACCGAGGTCGTCGCGGACCTGCGCGGCGACAACGTGCCGGGCAGCCGCGTCACGCTCGACGTCGAACGCGGTGCCCGTGACTGGACGGTCGCGGTGCACCGCGCCACGCTGGCCACCGACTCGGTCACCGTCACCCGGCAGCAGGACGGCCCGACCGTGATCGCGGTGGACGCCTTCACCAAGGGCGTCGGCGCGCAGGTCGCCGCCGCGGTCCGGGACGCCGCCGCCCGCGGCGAGGGCGTCCTGCTCGACCTGCGCGGCAACTCCGGCGGCCTGGTCGCCGAGGCGGTCGCCACCGCGTCGGCCTTCCTGGACGGCGGCCTCGTCGCCACCTACGACGTGCACGGACAGCAGCAGGCGCTCTACGCGGCGGACGGCGGCGACACCTCGGTGCCGCTGGTCGTCCTGGTCGACGGCGGCACCATGAGCGCGGCCGAGATGCTGTCCGGCGCGCTCCAGGACCGGGGCCGCGCGGTCGTCATCGGCTCGCGCACCTTCGGCAAGGGCTCGGTCCAGATGCCCACCACCCTCGCGGACGGCTCGGTGGCCGAACTGACCGTGGGCCACTACCGGTTGCCGGACGGCCGTACGGTCGAGGGCACCGGCATCACCCCCGACGTCGTGGTCGCCGGCGGCCAGGACCCGGTGGCCGCGAGCCGCGAGGTATTCGCTGGCCTCGGAGCCCCCTCGTAGTGGGAGAATGGCCCGGCTATGGCTAAAGAGACGGGTCGCAAGATCATCGCGCAGAACAAGAAGGCGCGGCACGACTACCTCATCCTCGACACGTACGAGGCGGGGCTGGTGCTCACCGGCACCGAGGTGAAGTCGCTGCGGCTGGGCCGCGCGTCGCTGGTGGACGGCTTCGCGCAGTTGGAGGGCGGCGAGGCGTACCTCTACAACGTGCACATCCCCGAGTACACGCAGGGCACCTGGACGAACCACGCCGCGCGCCGCAAGCGGAAGATGCTGCTGCACCGCGCGGAGATCGACAAGCTCGACCAGAAGTCCCAGGAGACCGGGCACACCGTGATCCCGCTGGCGCTGTACTTCAAGGACGGCCGGGTGAAGGTCGAGATCGCCCTCGCCAAGGGCAAGAAGGAGTACGACAAGCGGCAGACGCTGCGGGAGAAGCAGGACCGGCGCGAGACCGACCGCGCGATCTCCGCGGCGCGCCGCCGCCAGCGCGGCTGAGCCGCGGCGCGCGGGAATACGGTGGCTCCCTGGCCGGTTGTGGCACTACACTGGTGCACGCAGGGCCAGCAGTACCGACCGCCGGGAAACCGGCGGTGCACCTTGACAACACCACATGGGGATGATCGGTTTCGACTGGGGATGTCGAAGCAGGGGAAGCGAGCCGAGGAAGCGGCAATGATCTCGTTAACCATATGCCGAAACCAATAATCGCCAATTCCAAGCGCGATTCCTCCGCCTTCGCTCTCGCTGCCTAATTAGCAGCTAGCGAAGACTCCGCGGAGTGTCAGCCCGGGGATGTTCCCGACCCGGACCCTGGCATCATTCAGGGGACTCAACCGCCGAGCCCGGCCACGGGGCACGGCGGGAAACCTCACAGTGGCTGGGCCCGTCGGCGGCTTGTCCGCGTGACTGCCGGGGCCGAGAAAAGCACAGCGGACTGCGCTCGGAGAAGCCCTGGTTCCGCACCACAGGACGCGGGTTCGATTCCCGCCATCTCCACCATCTCCACTGAACACGACAGGCGAGGTGTGCCCGCGAACAGCGCGGGCGCGCCTCGCCTGTCGTCGTTTGCTATCGCCTGCCGCCGGGCCGTGCCTCCCCGCTCGGCTCACATCCGGCCCGGGGCGCGGGTGAGTGGGTGGTTGCGCGCGCGTCACGCCGGGGTCGGGGCACCCGAAACCCGGGGTTCGTAGCGTCGCCTTGTCAGTGCGGCAGGCGGCTACGGCGGGAGGCGGCGTGATGGGCCGGTGGATCGAGCAGTGGGACCCCGAGGACGAGAGGTTCTGGCAGGAGGGCGGCGGGCGGCAGGTGGCCCGGCGGAACCTGGCGTACTCCGTGCTGTCGGAGCACATCGGGTTCTCGGTGTGGAGCCTGTGGTCGGTGATGGTGCTGTTCATGGGGCCTGCCTACGGGGTGGACCCGGGCGGCAAGTTCTTCCTGGTGGCGCTGCCGACGCTGGTCGGCGGGGTGCTGCGGGTGCCGTACACGTTCGCGGTGGCGGTGTTCGGGGGCCGCAACTGGACGGTGGTGAGCGCGTCGCTGCTGCTGGTGCCGACGGTGGCCGCGGCGTTCGTGGTCAAGCCCGGGGTGTCGTATTCGACGCTGATGGTGGTGGCGGCGCTGACCGGCGTCGGCGGGGGGAACTTCGCCTCGTCGATGACGAACATCAACTCCTTCTACCCGCTGCGGGAGAAGGGCTACGCGCTCGGGCTGAACGCGGGCGGCGGCAACCTCGGGGTGGCGGCGATCCAGCTCGTCGGGCTACTGGTGATCGGCACCGCCGGGGCGGGGCACCCGCGAGTGGTGCTGGCGGTCTACATCCCGCTGATCGTGGTCGCGGCGGTGCTGGCCGCGCTGTTCATGGACAACCTCGCCCCGGTGCGCAATGACACCGGGGCCGCGCTGGACGCCGCCCGCGACCCGCACACGTGGATCATGTCGCTGCTGTACGTGGGCACCTTCGGGTCGTTCATCGGCTACAGCTTCGCCTTCGGCCTGGTGCTCCAGAACCAGTTCGGGCGCACCCCGTTGCAGGCGGCGTACCTGACCTTCATCGGGCCGCTGCTCGGCTCGCTGGTCCGCCCGGTCGGCGGGCGGCTGGCGGACAGGTTCGGCGGCGGCCGGATCACCTGGTGGAACTTCCTGGCGATGGCGGCGGCGACCGGTGTGGTGGTGGCCGCGTCGGAGGCGAAGTCGCTGGGGACGTTCCTGGTCGGCTTCATCGCGCTGTTCGTGCTCAGCGGACTCGGCAACGGGTCGTCGTACAAGATGATCCCGGGGATCTTCCAGAAGAAGGCCGAGGCCCGCGGGCTGACCGGGGAGGAGGCCGCGGCGTACGGGCGTCGGCTGTCCGGCGCGTCCATGGGGCTGATCGGCGCGGTCGGCGCGCTGGGCGGGGTCGGCATCAACCTCGCCTTCCGGGAGGCGTTCCTGAACGCGGGCAGCGGCACGCCCGCTTTCGTGGCGTTCCTGGGCTACTACGCTGTGTGCTTCGCGCTCACCTGGGCCGTATACCTGCGGCGGCCGGCCGCGGCGCGCGGGGGGAGCGAGGACGGCGCGGCGCAGGCGGTCCCGGCGGGGACGCAAGCGTACGCCGAGGTCTGAGCGGTGCCCGCCCGGCGGATGCCGACGCCCGTCGGGTGACACTGCACGTAACACCCGGGAAATCCCGGTGAACCGAACCCGTCACCCCGGGTTGGGAGGATGACCCTCCCGGGGCGGCGTCGCGCCGGGGCAGCGGGCCGCGGCGCGCGGACAGGTCAGGTCAGCGAGTGGAGCAGCCATGGAAGCGCATGCCGAAACCCCCGCGGGGGTGCCGCCGCTCGCCGGGTTCACGGTCGGGGTGACCGCCGCCCGCCGGGCCGACGAGCTGGCCGCGCTGCTGGAGCGGCGCGGCGCGGTGGTGCTGCGGGCCCCCAGCCTGCGGATCATGCCCCTGTCGGACGACACGGAGCTGCTGGCGACCACCAAGCGGCTGCTGGACGACGCGCCGGACGTGGTGGTCGCCACCACCGCGATCGGCTTCCGCGGCTGGATCGAGGCGGCCGACGGCTGGGGCCTGGGCGAGGCGCTGCTGCGGCGCCTGGGCGAGACCCGGCTGCTGGCCCGCGGCCCGAAGGTGCGCGGCGCGGTCCGTGCGGCCGGGCTCACCGAGGCGTGGTCGCCGGCGTCGGAGTCGATGGCCGAGGTGCTGGAACGGCTGCTGGCCGACGGCGTCGAGGGGCGGTGCGTGGCCGTCCAGCTGCACGGCGAGCCGGCCGCCGGGTTCGCCGAGGCGCTGCGGCTGGCCGGGGCGCGGGTGGTGGCGGTGCCGGTCTACCGGTGGATGCCGCCGGAGGACCTGGGGCCGGTGGACCGGCTGCTGGACGCGGTGTTCGCGGGCGGCCTCGACGCGGTGACGTTCACCTCCGCGCCCGCGGTGGCGTCGCTGCTGGACCGGGCGGAGCAGCGCGGGCAGCTGCCGGAGCTGCTGGCGGCGCTGCGCGGCCCGGTGCTGGCGGCGTGCGTGGGCCCGGTGACCGCGCTCCAGCTCCAGGAGCGGGACGTGCCGACCCGGCAGCCCGAGCGCTTCCGGCTGGGTCCGCTGGTGCAGCTGGTCGCGCGCGAGCTGCCGGCCCGGGTGGACGCGCTTCCGGTGGCCGGGCACCGCGTGGAGGTCCGCGGCCACGCGGCCGTCGTCGACGGGCGGCTGCGGCCGGTGCCGCCTGCGGGCATGGCGCTGCTGCGGGCGCTGGCGCGACGCCCGGGGTGGGTGGTCGGCCGCGGCGACCTGCTGCGGGTGCTGCCGGGCGCCGGGCGCGACGAGCACGCGGTGGAGACGGCGATGGCCCGGCTGCGTACGGCGCTGGGGGAGCCGCGGCTGGTGCAGACGGTCGTCAAGCGCGGGTACCGGCTGGCGCTCGACCCCCGTGAGGAGCCCCCCGCCGACGGGTCCGACACCAGCTGCGGCTGACCTCGCATCCATAGACCCCCCGAAGCGCCCAACCCCCGAAGCGCCAACCCCCAAAGCGCCCGCCCGAACCGGCCCCGGGCCGCTCCGGCGTACCCCGGCGCGCCCTCCTCAAGGTCCCCTTCGCCCCTTGTGCTCCCTTCGGCCCGCCGCCCCGGCGCCCCTTCGCGGTCGGGCAACCGCGCGGCCTGCGTGGCCGGGTGGGCAGCCGGGCGCAGGTCAAGTACGGTTGCAGGCTGCCCCACGCACGGACTCGCGCGGGGCGCCGCACACCAGAAGGGGGTCCTGCGTGGCAGCGCAGACCACAGCACCGGGGGTCCGGGACCAGGAGATCGCCGCGGAGCAGGCGCACCTGGACCGGGTGTACCGCCGCCTGGCGGAGAAGATCCACGAGGCCGAGTTCCTGATGGACGACGCCGCCAAGCGCGGGCAGGTCGGCACGCCCGGGGCGCTCGCCGAGCGCGACGCGCAGGTCTTCCGCGCCGGCATCCACCTCAACCGCCTGAACAACGAGTTCGAGGACTTCCTCTTCGGCCGGATCGACCTGCTGCGCGGCAAGGACGGCGTGAAGGGCGCCGACGGCGCCTACACCTCCGTCGAGCCCGCCGAGGACGCGGTCCGCGCCGACGGCACCGCGGACGTCGCCGAGACCCTGCACATCGGCCGGATCGGCGTGCTCGACGCGGAGTACGCGCCGCTGGTGATCGACTGGCGCGCGCCGGCCGCCGCGCCCTTCTACCGCTCCACGCCCGTCGCGCCCGGACGCGTGGTGCGCCGCCGGGTGATCCGCTCCAAGGGCCGCCGGGTGCTGGGCGTCGAGGACGACCTGCTGCGCCCGGAGCTGGCCACGGGCCTGCCGGTGGTCGGCGACGGCGCCTTGATGGCCGCGCTCGGCCAGGCGCGGACGCACAGCATGCGGGACATCGTCTCCAGCATCCAGGCCGAGCAGGACGTGGTGATCCGCGCCCCCGCCGCGTCGGTGACCGAGGTGTCCGGCGGTCCCGGCACCGGCAAGACCGCGGTGGCCCTGCACCGGGCGGCGTACCTGCTCTACCAGGACCGGCGCCGCTACTCCGGCGGCATCCTGTGCGTGAGCCCCACCCCGCTGCTGGTCGCCTACACCGAGGGCGTCCTGCCGTCGCTCGGCGAGGAGGGCCAGGTCGCGATCCGCGCGGTCGGCTCGCTGGTCGACGGCGTCACGGCCGACCTGTACGACGACCCGGCGGTGGCCCGCATCAAGGGCTCGCTGCGGATGCAGAAGGTGCTGCGCAACGCCGCCCGCGGCTGCCTGGAGCTGCCCGCGGGCACGGGCACGGGCAGCGGCACGGGAGCAGGTACCGGAGCGGGCGCAGGCACCGGGCCGGTCCGGCTGCGGGTGGTCGCCTTCGGCCGCCGGGTCGAGCTGGGGACCGAGGAGCTGAAGGCGGTGCGCCAGCAGGCGCTGGGCGGCACCACCCCGGTCAACCTGCTGCGCCCGCGCGCCAGGCGGCTGCTGCTGGACGCGCTGTGGCGCAAGACCGGCCGCCGCTTCGACGACCCGGACCTGGCCGCGCAGGAGCGCGCGGGCTTCGACGAGGACATCAGCACCGAGCCGGACTTCACCGACTTCCTGGATGCCTGGTGGCCGGTGCTGGAGCCGGTCCGGGTGCTTGCCGCGCTCGCCGACGACAAGCGGCTGTCGCGCTGGGCGCGCCGGGTGCTCAGCCCGCCGGAGGTGCGCCGGGTGGCGCGGTCGCTGCGCCGGGAGGGCACGTCGGTGCACGACGTGGCGCTGCTGGACGAGCTGGGCACGCTGCTGGGGCCGCCGCCCCGGGAGAAGCGCCGCGAGGCCGACCCGCTGGACCAGCTCACCGGCCTGGAGGAGCTGATGCCGCAGGCGGCCGCGGAGACCCGCAGGGAGCGGGCGGAGCGGCTGGCGCGGGAGCGCACCGAGTACGCGCACGTGATCGTGGACGAGGCGCAGGACCTGACGCCGATGCAGTGGCGGATGGTCGGGCGGCGCGGCCGCACCGCGACCTGGACGATCGTCGGCGACCCGGCGCAGAGTTCCTGGACGGACGTCGACGAGGCGGCCCGGGCCCGCGACGAGGCGCTCGGCAGCCGCCCGCGCCGCCGCTTCACCCTCACCGTCAACTACCGCAACCCCGCGGAGATCGCCGAGGTCGCCGCGACCGTGCTGGCGCTGGCGATGCCCGGCAGCCCCTCGCCGCGCGCGGTGCGCACCACCGGGATCGCGCCGCGCTACGAGGTGGCCGGCGACGACCTGGGCGCCGATGTGCGGGCAGCTGCGCGGCGGCTGCTGGCCGAGGTGGACGGCACCGTCGGTGTCGTGGTGGCGATGGACCGCCGCGCGCAGGCCCGCGGCTGGCTGGAGGGCCTGGGCGACCGCGTGGTGGCGCTGGGCAGCCTGGAGGCCAAGGGGCTGGAGTACGACGCCACGGTGGTCGTCGCGCCCGCGCAGATCGCCGAGGAGTCGCCCGCGGGGCTGCGCACGCTGTACGTGGCGCTGACCCGGGCCACGCAGCGGCTGACGGTGCTGGCGGTACCCGCGGACCTGCCGGACGAGGCGGGCGTGCCGGACCTGCTCCGGGCGGACTAGGAACGCATGTCCGGGGCCCCGACCCCGGCCTTCGACCCGGCCCCGGAAACAGGCTTCGGACCCCGGCCCCGCAAACGCCTCGGGCGCCCCCTTCACGGAGAAGGGGGCGCCCGACGGACGTCTGCGACACCGACCCGCCATGCTCGCCTCGCGGCAAGTGGGCGCTCGAAGCGCCTAAGGTTGGGCCCGGGGGCTTGGATCGAGCCGGTGCCGTACCCAGGCTAACAAACCCTGCGGCGAACCTCTTCCCGCGGGCCGGAATTGGTGGTTCGTCACTCGTCCGCCACGCGTTCTTCCGCCGCTGTGCACCCCGCGCCCGCGGCGCTCCCGTACCGCGGACGTACGATTCCCCTGCCTTCGGCGGGTTTACGTCTACCCGGCGGTAGGTGGAACGATCGCATGTGCAATCCCTCAGGCAGTAACCGGAAGAAGGTCGTCATGGCAACGGCGCCGAGCGTCTCGTACTCGATCACGGTGCGGCTGGAGGTCCCCGCCAGCGGGGGCGCGGTCGGGCGGCTGACGACGGCGGTCGAGACGTCGGGCGGGTCGGTCACCGGCCTGGACGTGACGGCCTCGGGCCACGAGAAGCTGCGGATCGACGTCACCATCGCGGCCAGCTCCACCGACCACGCCGCCGACATCGTCAGCAAGCTGCGCTCCATCGAGGGCGTGGCGATCGGCAAGGTCTCCGACCGCACCTTCCTGATGCACCTCGGCGGCAAGATCGAGATGCAGTCCAAGCACCCCATCCGCAACCGCGACGACCTGTCGATGGTCTACACGCCGGGGGTGGCCCGGGTGTGCATGGCGATCGCGGAGAACCCCGAGGACGCCCGCCGGCTGACCATCAAGCGCAACTCGGTCGCGGTGGTCACAGACGGCTCCGCGGTGCTGGGCCTGGGCAACATCGGGCCCAAGGCCGCGTTGCCGGTCATGGAGGGCAAGGCGGCGCTGTTCAAGCGGTTCGCCGGGATCGACGCCTGGCCGCTGTGCCTGGACACCCAGGACACCGACGAGATCGTGGCGATCGTCAAGGCCATCGCGCCGGGCTTCGCGGGCATCAACCTGGAGGACATCTCCGCGCCGCGCTGCTTCGAGATCGAGGCGCGGCTGCGCGAGGCGCTGGACATCCCGGTCTTCCACGACGACCAGCACGGCACCGCGATCGTGGTGCTCGCGGCGCTGACCAACGCGCTGCGCTGCGTCGGCAAGGAGATCGGCGACCTGCGGGTGGTCATGTCGGGCGCGGGTGCGGCCGGCACCGCCATCCTGAAGCTGCTGCTGGCCGCCGGGGTGAAGCACGCGGTCGTCGCCGACATCCACGGCGTGGTGCACGCCGAGCGGGACGACCTGAAGGACGTCGGTCCGGAGACCCCGCTGCGCTGGATCGCGGAGAACACCAACCCGGAGGGCGCCACCGGCACCCTCAAGGAGGCGGTGGTCGGCGCCGACGTGTTCATCGGGGTGTCCGCCCCGAACGTGCTCCAGGGCGCCGACATCGCCCGGATGGCCGAGGGCGCCATTGTCTTCGCACTTGCCAATCCCGACCCCGAGGTGGACCCGGCCGAGGCCCGCGAGACGGCCGCCGTGGTCGCCACCGGCCGCAGCGACTTCCCCAACCAGATCAACAACGTGCTGGTCTTCCCGGGCGTCTTCCGCGGCCTGCTGGACGCGCAGTCCCGCACCGTGAACACCGAGATGATGCTGGCCGCCGCACGTGCGCTGGCCTCGGTCGTCGCCGACGACGAGCTGAACCCGAACTACATCGTGCCGAGCGTCTTCAACGACAAGGTGGCCGGCGCCGTCGCCGACGCCGTGCGGGACGCCGCCCGGGCCGCCGCGCCGGAGCGCGGAAACGGATTCCCAGCGTCGAACGGCTGACGACAGCGCGTGATGCTCCTGCCCCAGCGTGGCCCTGGTGGGCCTCTCCCAGGGCTTTTTCCGCGACTCGCGCGGGCAGGCGATTGGCTTTCCCCCCATATATGGGGGCAGGATGCACACCTGGGCGGTGAGGCACACAGCAACAGCTTCGGCTCGCGCCCCCATGGCAGCAAGAACACGGGAGTACAGATATGAACCGCAGTGAGCTGGTGGCCGCGCTGGCCGACCGCGCCGAGGTGACCCGCAAGGACGCCGACGCCGTGCTGGCCGCGTTCGCCGAGACCGTCGGTGAGATCGTGGCCAAGGGTGACGAGAAGGTCACCATCCCCGGCTTCCTGACCTTCGAGCGCACCCACCGCAGCGCCCGCACCGCCCGCAACCCGCAGACCGGTGAGCCGATCGAGATCCCGGCCGGCTACAGCGTGAAGGTCTCCGCGGGTTCCAAGCTGAAGGAAGCCGCCAAGGGCAAGTGAGCCCTTCGGTGCGGCGGTAGCGCCGCAGACGAGACGCCAAGGGCGGCCGCCTCCGTGAGGAGGACGGCCGCCCTTGGCGTTGCCGGGGGCCGCGCACGGCTGCGTGCGGCTGCGTACGGACAGCACGGCCCGTACGGCCCGCACGCGCCCCCGTACGGCCCCGTACGCCCTTATCCGGCCGCGGCGGGGGAGTCCCGGCCCGGCACCTCGATGTCGGCGCCGAGCCCTTCGAGCTTCGCCAGGAAGTTCTCGTAGCCGCGGTTGATCAGGCTGATCCCGTGCACCCGCGAGGTGCCCTGCGCGGCCAGTGCCGCGATCAGGTACGAGAAGCCGCCGCGCAGGTCCGGGATGACCAGGTCGGCGCCCTGGAGCTTGGTCGGCCCCGACACCACCGCCGAGTGCAGGAAGTTGCGCTGCCCGAACCGGCAGGCGCTGCCGCCCAGGCACTCGCGGTAGAGCTGGATGTGGCCGCCCATCTGGTTGAGCGCCTCGGTGAAGCCGAGCCGGGACTCGTAGACCGTCTCGTGCACGATCGACAGGCCCGCGGCCTGGGTGAGCGCCACCACCAGCGGCTGCTGCCAGTCGGTCTGGAAGCCCGGGTGCACGTCGGTCTCCAGCGCGATGGCCTTCAGCGGGCCGCCCGGGTGCCAGAAGCGGATGCCCTCGTCGTCGATCTCGAAGGCGCCGCCGACCCGGCGGTAGGTGTTCAGGAAGGTCATCATCGAGCGCTGCTGCGCGCCGCGCACGTAGATGTCTCCCTCGGTGGCCAGCGCCGCGCTCGCCCAGGAGGCGGCCTCCAGCCGGTCCGGGATGGCCCGGTGGACGTAGCCGCCCAGGCGGTCCACGCCGGTGATCCGGATGGTGCGGTCGGTGTCGAGCGAGATGATCGCGCCCATCTTCTGGAGCACGCAGATCAGGTCCTCGATCTCCGGCTCCACCGCGGCGTTGGTGAGTTCGGTCACGCCCTCGGCGAGCACCGCGGTCAGCAGCACCTGCTCGGTGGAGCCGACCGACGGGTACGGCAGCCTGATCCGGCAGCCGCGCAGCCGGTGCGGCGCCTCCAGGTACTGGCCGTCGGCGCGCTTCTCGATGGTCGCGCCGAACTTCCGCAGCACGTCGAAGTGGAAGTCGATCGGGCGGCCGCCGATGTCGCAGCCGCCCAGGCCCGGGATGAACGCGTGCCCGAGCCGGTGCAGCAGCGGCCCGCAGAACAGGATCGGGATGCGGGAGGAGCCGGCGTGGGCGTCGATGTCCGCGACGTTGGCGCTCTCCACCCGCCGCGGGTCCAGCACCAGTTCACCCGGCGCCTCGCCGCTCTCCACGGTCACGCCGTGCAGCTGGAGCAGGCCGCGCACCACCCGCACGTCGCGGATCTCGGGCACCCCCAGCAGCCGGCTCGGCTCGCTGCCCAGCAGCGCGGCCACCATGGCCTTCGGCACGAGGTTCTTCGCACCTCTGACCCGGATCTCGCCTTCCAGGGGAGTTCCACCGTGGACAACCAGCACATCGGCGACGTCGGTCATGGATCTCGCGATCTTCTTCAGAAGCCGTCCCCGGCTTCGGTGAGCGCGGCCGCGGGTCTTTCGCCGGCGCGCAGGAACCAAGAAGAGATGGTAGTGCGCTCGGCGCCGCCTCCTACCCCGCCGTTGCCCCTCCCAACGGGCGCCGGTTGGGGGATCATGTGGACCATGACCGAGGTGTCCTCGCTCACCGGACGACTCCTGGTGGCCACGCCGAAGCTCGCGGACCCCAACTTCGACCGGGCGGTGGTGCTCCTCCTCGACCACGACGCGGAGGGGTCGCTCGGCGTCGTCCTGAACCGGCCCACCCCGGTCGGCGTGAGCGATGTGCTGCGGCCCTGGGCGCCGCTGGCGGTCGAACCGCCGGTGGTCTTCCAGGGCGGCCCGGTCTCGCTGGACTCCGCGCTCGGTCTGGCCGTCGTCCCCGGCGAGCCGGGCGAGCAGGGCGACGCGGCGATCCTGGGCTGGCGGCGGGTGCACGGCGCGATCGGCCTGATCGACCTGGAGGCGCCGCCCGAACTGCTCGCCGCCGAGCTGGGCTCGCTGCGGATCTTCGCCGGGTACGCGGGCTGGGGTGCCGGGCAGCTGGAGCGGGAGCTGTCCGAGGGCGCCTGGTACGTCGTGGAGTCCGAACCGGGTGACGTGTCCGCGCCCGACCCGGAGAAGATGTGGCGCGCGGTGCTGCGCCGCCAGCGCGGCAGGCTCGCGATGGTGGCCACGTATCCCGACGATCCCTCTCTCAATTAGGCTTGACGGTCATGAGCACTCTTGAGCCCGAGCGCGGGGCGGGCACCGGCACACTGGTCGAGCCGACTCCGCAGCTCTCCCACGGTGACGGCGACCACGAGCGCTACGCGCACTACGTCCAGAAGGACAAGATCATGGCGAGCGCGCTGGAAGGCACGCCCGTCGTCGCGCTGTGCGGCAAGGTCTGGGTCCCCGGCCGCGACCCGAAGAAGTACCCGGTCTGCCCGATGTGCAAGGAGATCTACGAGGGCATGCCGGCCGGTGGCGGCGGCAACGACAAGTCCGGCTCCGGGAAGTCCGGAAGGGGCGGCAACGGCTGAGTCCGGCGCGTTCGGCGCGGAGGTGCCGGACGACGACGCGGACAGCGGTGAGCGCGTGCACTCCCTGGTCGGCCAGGGCCGGTTCGCCGAGGCGCACGCGCTGGTCAGCGATGCCTTCGTGGAGCGCAACGGCAGCGCGGGGTACCTGCTGCGCGCCTGGGTGCTCGCGCAGGAGCAGCGGCCCGCTCAGGCGCGCGAGGCCGTCGACTGGGCGCTGGCGATCGCCTCGCCCGCCGAGGCCGGCGACGTGTTCGTGCTCGCCGGGGTGGTGCTGCTGTCGCTGGACGAGGCGCACGCGGCGCTCACCGTGGCGCTGCGGGCGACCGGCGCGGACCCCGACGGCTGGGAGCCGGCGGTGCTGCTGTCCGACGTCTACCGGCGGCTGGGGCGGGTGCCCGACGCGATCGCGGCCGCGCGGCGGGCGGTGCTGGCCGCGCCGCGCGAGGCGGAGGCGCAGATCGCGCTGGCCAGGTCCCTGTCGGCCGGCCGCGGGGTGCTCGGGCGGATACCGCGCCGGAACCGGGCGGAGCACCGGGCGGCCGCGGAGCGGGCGCTCGCCCTCGGCGCGGCCCCCGGGCAGCTGGTGGTGCCGCGCGGCGGCGCGGTGTTCGGCGGGGTGGGGCTCGCGGTGTTCCTCGGCGTGCAGCTCTACCGGATCGAGACCGGCGGGACCTGGGAGCTGGTCGCCGCCGGCATCGTCTTCGGGGCCACCTTCGGCCTGATCGGGGTGCTGGCCGCGATGGGCACGCGCCGCTCCGGGGTGAGCGCCCGCAGCCGCCTGCGCTCGGTGCGGGCCACCACGCGGACGGAGCTGGTCGGCGACTCCTGGCTGTGGCGGATCGCCGCGGTGCACGTCGCCACGCTCCTGCCGCTGCCGGCGCTGCTCACCAGCGGTCTGGTGGCCGACCGCGCCTGGCACGGCTCCCCGTGGCCGCTGTGGTCCGCGGCCCTGCTGTGCGCGGTCGGGCTCGCCGCGGTCTGCGGGCTGCTGCTCGCGGTGCCCTGGTGGTACGGCGAGATGTTCGCGGGCCGCATCCTGCGCTACGGCGGGCTGGTACGGCTGCAACTGACCGCCACCGGGCTGCTGATCGGCGGAACCCTGGCGATGTCCCTGCGGGGGCGGGGCACCAGCGACACCTGGGCGCCCATCGCCCTCGCGCACCTGTTCTGGACCGTCGGCGGCTGGCTCGTCGCGGCCGTGCGGACCACCCGCCTGCACGCCCTGCGCAGGCGGGCCCTGTAACGGCGGCACCCCCGCCCGCACCCGGACCCGTATTGGTCTATGCCAATCGTCGGGGGTGTTGCAGGATGAGGGAATGGACCTCATTCCGAAGCCGCGGCAGGCCACGACGGGAAGCGGGGACGGCCCGGCCGTCTTCACGGTGCGGGCGGGCACGGTGCTCGCGGCCGGACCGGGCACGCAGGCCGCCGAGACGTGGCTGCGCGGCACCCTGGGCGCGGCGACCGGCCTGCCGTGGGCCGCGGGGGAGCCGGCCGGGCAGGGCGCCGTACGGCTGGCCGTGGACGAGCGGCTGCCGGGCGGGCCCGAGGCGTACCGCCTGACCGTCGACGCGGACACCGGCGTGGAGATCCTCGGCGGCGGCCCCGCCGGCGTGTTCTGGGGCGCCCAGACGCTGCGCCAGCTGCTCGGCCCGGAGGCGTTCCGCCGCGGCCCCGTGACCGGCCGGGCCTGGACCGTACCGGTGTGCCGGATCACCGACGCGCCCCGCTTCGGCTGGCGCGGCTTCATGCTGGACGTGGCCCGCCACTTCATGCCCAAGGACGTGGTCCTGCGCTACCTGGACCTGATGGCCGCGCACAAGCTCAACGTCCTGCACCTGCACCTCACCGACGACCAGGGCTGGCGGGTGGAGATCCACCGCCACCCGCGCCTGACCGAGGTCGGCGCCTGGCGCGAGCGCACCAAGGTCGGCCTGCGCGAGTCCCCGCTGTGGGAGGAGCGCCCGCACGGCGGCTACTACACCCAGGACGACATCCGCGAGATCGTCGCGTACGCCGCCGCCCGCCACATCACCGTCGTCCCCGAGGTGGACATCCCCGGCCACTCCCAGGCCGCCATCGCCGCCTACCCCGAACTGGGCAACACCGACGTCATCGACACCGCCGCCCTTCCGGTGCTGCCCAGTTGGGGCGTCAACCCCAATGTGCTCGCCCCGACCGAGGCCGTCCTGCGCTTCTACGAGGAGGTGTTCACCGAACTGCTGGAGCTGTTCCCCGGCACCTTCTTCCACATCGGCGGCGACGAGTGCCCCAAGGAGCAGTGGACGAACTCCGTCACCGCCAAGGACCGCATGGCGGACCTCGGCCTGCACGACGCCGACGCGATGCAGAGCGCCCTGATCAGCCACTTCGACCGCTGGCTCACCGAACGCGGCCGCCGGCTGATCGGCTGGGACGAGATCCTGGAGGGCGGCCTCGCCGAGGGCGCCGCGGTCTCCTCCTGGCGCGGCTACCGGGGCGGCATCACCGCCGCCCGGGCCGGACACGACGTCGTGATGTGCCCCGAGGGCCACGTCTACCTCAACTGGCGCCAGTCCGACGCGCCCGAGGAACCGGTGCCCATCGCGCACGTGCGCACCCTGGAGGACGTCTACCGCTTCGAGCCGGTCCCGCCGGAGCTGACCGCGCAGGAGGCCGCGCACATCATCGGCACCCAGGCCAACGTCTGGACCGAGGTCATCGACTCGGTGCGGGTGCTGGACTACATGGTCTTCCCCCGGCTCGCCGCCTTCGCCGAGGTCGCCTGGTCCGAACTCGGCGCGCCCGCCGACCGGGACTGGCCCGGCTTCACACAGCGGATGAGCGCCCACTACGCGCGACTTGACGCCCTCGGCGTCGAGTACCGGCCGCCCGGCGGCCCGCGGCCCTGGCAGCGCCGCCCCGGCGTCCTGGGCCGCCCGAAGCCCGGACCGCCCCCGATCGTGTGACCGGCCCGGGGCGCCGCCGCGCCGCCCGCCGCCCCGCGGCCCGGGCGCCGTACCGTCCCAACAGCCCTGAACACCGCCAATTCCGACACAGCGCCCGATCGGGATCTAGCCGTACGATCACCCTGTGAGGGGCGGATCGGTACTTCGCGGACCCTCGCGTCGGGCGCCCCGGAACATGTGCCAGAGTTGCCACGTCCGGGCTGTCAGCACGTACGGTACGGCTACCGCGTGACGGAGGTAGGCCGGGAAGGGGCAGCGGCGTGAGCACGTATGCACGGCAGGAGGCGGCGAACGTCACGCTGCCTTCCTCGCTCGACGAGGCGGTGGCGGCACTGGCCGACATGCCCAGTGCCGTGCCGGTCGCCGGGGGCACCGACCTGATGGCGGCGGTCAACTCCGGGCTGCTGCGCCCGGCCGCGCTCGTCGGCCTCGGCCGGATCAGCGAGATCCGCGGCTGGCAGTACGCCGACGGCGCCGCCCTCCTCGGCGCGGGCCTGACCCACGCCCGCATGGGCCGCCCCGACTTCGCCGCGCTGATCCCCGCGCTCGCCGCCGCCGCCCGCGCCGCGGGCCCCCCGCAGATCCGCAACGCCGGCACCCTCGGCGGCAACATCGCCACCGCCGCGCCCACCGGCGACGCCCTGCCGGTGCTGGCCGCGCTGGAGGCCAGCGTCATCCTCGCCGGGCCGGACGGCGACCGCGAACTGCCCGTCAGCCACCTGCTCACCGGCATGGACCCGCTGCGCCCCGGCGAACTCCTCGCCTTCGTGCGCATCCCGCTGCTGCACGCCCCGCAGACCTTCCTCAAGGCCACCGGCCGCACCGGCCCCGGCCGGGCCGTCGCCTCCGTGGCGCTCGTCGTCGACCCCGCCCGGCGCCAGGTGCGCTGCTCGGTCGGCGCCGTCGCGCCGGTGCCGCTGCGGCCGCTGGAGGCCGAGCAGTGGGTGGCCGGGCTGATCGACTGGGACGGCGAGCGCAGCCTCGCCCCGGAGGCGTGCACGGCCTTCGGCGAGTACGTCGCCGCCGCCTGCATTCCCGACCAGCCGGGCGTCGAACTGCCGCCCGCCGCCGTCCAGTTGCGCCGTACCGTGGCCGCACTGTCCCGCCGAGCGCTCGGGAGGGCCCTGGCATGACCGACCAGCAGCCGAACGAGCTCGACCAGCGGGAGCAGCAGGAGGTGTACGGCCCGGGCAACGCCGGTGCCTGGCAACCGGTGCCCGGCGGCGGGGACTACGACCCCGACCAGACGATGCACGTGTCGTTCGCCGCCCAACTCCCGCCCGAGCCGCGCCCCGGCGAGGACCCGCTCGGCGCCCACGGCCCGGCCGGCCCCGGCTGGAGCGGCCAGGGCGGCTACCAGGAGGACGGCGGCTACCGGGTCAGCGGGCCGCTGTTCGCACCCGGCCCCGACGACGGCTACGGCTACCCGCCGCAGGAGCACACCGGCCCGCACACCGGCCAGTTCGACCAGCCGCACAGCGTCCCCGAGCAGCCGTACGAGCACCAGGGCGGCGCGGGCTACCCGGACCACACGGCCGACGGCACGGGCGGCACAGCCGGCACTGCCGGCACCGGTGGCTACGGCGGCTTCGGCGGCGGCCAGGGCACCGGCGACGGCGCCCTCGCCGGGGACTCCGGCGCTGCCTCCGCTCCGTCCGGCGGCGCGCCCGACCCGGCCACCACCTGGTCGATCCCGGTCATAAGGGAGGACGCCGAGGCCGAGTCCGGCGAGTACTCCCTCGGCGCCTTCTCACCCGCCTGGGACCAGACGCCCTCGCCCGCGCCCACCCACTCTTTCCCCGCCGGGATGTTCGGCCAGGGCGCGGCCGCGGCCGCGCAGGCCGCCCAGGAGCGGGCCGCGGCCGAACGGGTGCGCGGCGGCGCCGAACACGCGCCGTCCGACGGCGGCAGCGGCCACTGGGACCTGCCCTACACCGTCCCCGAGGGCGGCGACGCGGTGCCGTGGCTGCCCGCGCACGCCCCGGCCTCGGACGCCGCCTGGTCGGGCATCGTGGACGACCCCGAGGCCCCGCCCGCGGCGCCCCCGGCCGCCGCCGACCCCGAGCGGCCCGCGGGCCACGACACCGCCGCCGGCAGCCAACAGCCTTACGTCGTACCGCAGTTCGGTGGGCCCGCCGCCGCGGAACCTCCCGTGGCGCAGGTTCCCGGGCCGGAAGGCTACGGGGAGGTGCCCGCGGGGCCGGAAGGCGCGAGCGGCCCGGACGGCGCCGAGCAGGAGCCCGGGCGGGGCGAGGGCCCGGACCCTGCTGCCGAGCCCGCAGCGGGCGCCCTGGAGGGCGGCACGCCCGCATCTGAGCCCGCGCCCACTCTCCCGTCCCCGGACGATGCCGAACCGGCCCCCGCGCCCGGAAGCGGCGACGCCGCCCAGGAGTTCGGGGCCGACAGCGCCGAGCCCGCGGCCGAACCCGCAACCGACGCCGAGCCCGTCCCCGACGCCGAACCCGTTGCGGACCCCGTACCCGGGCCGGACGTCACATCCGGCGCCGATCTCGTAGCGGACCCCGATCTCGTAGCGGACCTGGACCAGAGGCAGGACCTCGACCCTGCGGCCGAAGCCGCTGCCGGGCCCGACCCCGTATCCGAACCCGACTCCGCGGCCGAGGCCGAGGCCGCGGCGGCCGAACCCGTCGCCGAGACCCGCAGCGAGCACCCGCTCGCCTCGTACATGCTGCGCGTCAACGGCACCGACCGGCCCGTCACCGACGCCTGGCTCGGCGAGTCGCTGCTGTACGTGCTGCGCGAGCGGCTCGGGCTGGCCGGCGCCAAGGACGGCTGCGAGCAGGGGGAGTGCGGCGCCTGCTCCGTCCAGGTCGACGGGCGGCTGGTGGCGTCCTGCCTGGTGCCCGCGGCGACCGCGGCCGGCAGCGAGGTGCGCACCGTCGAGGGCCTGACCGTCGACGGCCGCCCCTCCGACGTCCAGTGCGCGCTGGCCGACAGCGGCGCCGTGCAGTGCGGCTTCTGCATCCCGGGCATGGCGATGACCGTCCACGACCTGCTCGAGGGCAACCACCACCCGACCGACCTCGACATCCGCCAGGCGCTCAGCGGCAACCTCTGCCGCTGCTCGGGCTACCGCGGGGTCATCGACGCGGTCCGCTCGGTCGTCGCCGAGCGCGACACCGGCCGCGACGGCGACGACGGCGCGGCGCCCCCCGGCCCTGACGAAAGCGCCCGCATCCCGCACCAGAGCGGCCCCGCGACCTCGGGAGGCGACCGGTGAGCAGCATCGTCGAGGGCCCCTCAGCGGTGGCCGAGACCCCGGCCGGGCCGAGCGGCGAGCCGCACGGCATCGGCGCGCCGGTGCCCTCCGCCGACGCGCTGCCGAAGACCCAGGGCACCTACCCCTACGCCGCCGACCTGTGGGCCGAGGGCCTGCTGTGGGCGGCCGTGCTGCGCTCGCCCTACCCGCACGCGCGGATCACCCGCATCGACACCTCCGAAGCGGTCGCCATGCCCGGCGTGCGCGCCGTGGTCACCCACGAGGACGTGCCCGGCGACGCCATGCACGGCCGCAAGGTCGCCGACCGGCCGGTCTTCGCCCACGACGTGGTCCGCCACCACGGCGAGCCCATCGCCGCGGTCGCCGCCGACCACCCCGACACCGCCCGGCTGGCCGCGGCCGCGATCCTCGTCGAGTACGAGGTGCTGGAGCCGGTCACTGACCCGGAGAAGGCGTTCGCGGCCCCGCCGCTGCACCCCGACGGCAACCTGATCCGGCACATCCCGCTGCGCTTCGGCGACGCGGACGCGGTCGGCGAGATCGTGGTGGAGGGCCTGTACCGGGTCGGCCGCCAGGACCCCGCGCCGATCGGCGCCGAGGCGGGCCTGGCCGTGCCGCGCCCGGACGGCGGCGTGGAGCTGTACGTCGCCTCCACCGACCCGCACGCCGACCGGGACATCGCCGCCGCCTGCTTCGGCCTGGAGGCCGACCGGGTCAAGGTCGTCGTCACCGGCGTGCCCGGCGCGATGGGCGACCGCGAGGACTCCGGCATCCAACTGCCGCTGGGCCTGCTGGCGTTGCGCACCGGCTGCCCGGTGAAGTTCGTGGCCACCCGGGAGGAGTCCTTCCTCGGCCACGCCCACCGCCACCCCACCCTGCTGCGCTACCGCCACCACGCCGACGCCGAGGGCCGCCTGGTCAAGGTCGAGGCGCAGATCCTGCTCGACGCGGGCGCCTACGCCGACGCCTCCTCCGACGCGCTCGCCGCCGCGGTCTCCTTCGCCGCCGGCCCGTACGTGGTCCCGCACGTCTTCGTCGAGGGCTGGGTGGTGCGCACCAACAACCCGCCCTCCGGCCACGTCCGCGGCGAGGGCGCCCTCCAGGTCTGCGCCGCGTACGAGGGCCAGATGGACAAGCTCGCCGCCAAACTCGGCCTCGACCCGGCCGAGATCCGGATGCGCAACGTGCTCGCCACCGGCGACCTGCTGCCCACCGGGCAGACCGTCACCTGCCCGGCGCCGGTCGGCGAACTGCTGAAGTCGGTCCGCGACGCCGACCTGCCGCCGCTGCCCGACGGCGACGACGAGTCGCAGTGGCTGCTGCCCGGCGGGGTCTGCGGCGCCGGCGAGCCCGGGGCGGTGCGCCGCGGCGTCGGCTACGCGCTCGGCATGGTGCACGTCCTGGGCGCCGAGGGCGCCGACGAGGTGTCCACCGCGACCGTCCGCATCCACGACGGCCGCGCCACCGTCATCTGCGCGGCTGTCGAGACCGGGCAGGGGTTCACCACGCTGGCCCGGCAGATCGTGCAGGAGGTGCTCGGCGTCGACGACGTGCGGGTGCTGCCCTCCGACACCGACCAGCCCCCCGCCGGGCCCGCCGCCCGCGGCCGCCACACCTGGGTGTCGGGCGGGGCGGTGGAGCGCGCCGCGAAGATGGTCCGCACCCAGCTGCTCCAGCCGCTCGCGGCGAAGTTCGGCATGTCCGTGGAGCTGCTGTCCATCGCCGACGGCAAGATCACCTCCTACGACGGGGTGCTCTCCACGACCGTCGCCGAGACGCTCGACGGCAAGGAGCTGTGGGCCACCGCCCAGTGCCGGCCGCACCCCACCGACCGGCTCGACGACAACGGCCAGGGCGACGCGTTCGTCGGGTTGACCTTCTGCGCGATCCGCGCCGTGGTCGACGTCGACATCGAGCTGGGCGCGGTCCGCGTGGTCGAGCTGGCCGTCGCGCAGGATGTCGGGCGCGTGCTCAACCCGCGGCAGCTCGCCGCCCGGATCGAGGCCGGGGTCACCCAGGGGGTCGGGCTCGCCCTCATGGAGGACCTGCGGGCGCCGCGCGGCGTCATCAAGCGGCCCAACCTCACCGGGTACTGTCTGCCGACCGCCCTCGACGCCCCCGACGTGCGGGTCGTCAAACTCGTCGAGGAGCGCGACGTCGTCGCCCCCTTCGGGGCCAAGGCGGTCTCCGCGGTGCCGGTCGTGACCTCCCCGGCGGCCGTCGCCGCCGCCGTCCGTGCCGCCACCGGCCGCCCCGTCAACCGCCTCCCCATCCGCCCCCAGGCGGCCGTCGTCAAACCCCCCACCGCATAACGCCTGTTCCCCGCACTCCCCGCACCTCCGAGGGGGCGCGGGGAACCCGGGCGGTCCGGCGACGGCGGGTCAGGAGGCCAGGCCCGCCGCGACCTCGCGCAACGCGTCCAGCGCCTGGTGGTGGAGCCCTCCGCCGAACGTCACCCGGGCGGCACCGAACACCCCGAGTTCACGCGGCGCCGGCCCACCCGCCCGGCACAGCGCGTTCACCGGCAGGCCGACCCCCGCCGCGATCGCGGCGAGCTGCGCCGGCGGCGCGAGGATCGGGTAGAGCACGTCCGCACCCGCCGCCGCGTACCGCACCCCGCGGGCGATCGCGGCCGCGGGCGTACGGTCCGACCCCCGCAGATACGTGTCCACCCGCGCGTTGACCACGAGCGCGTCGCCCGCCGCGGCCCGCACCTCCGCCAGGAACTCCGCCTGCTCGCCCGGGTCCCGCAGGGTCCCCGTCGCCGGGTCGGAGTCCTCCAGGTTGCAGCCGGCCGCACCGGCCGCCAGCAGCCGTTCCACCAACTCCGCGGCGGGCAGCCCGTATCCGGCCTCGACGTCCGCGGTCACGGGGACGTCCACGGCCCGGGTGATCCGGCCGATCGCGGCGAACATCTCGTCCGGGGGCGTGCCCTGGCCGTCGGCGTACCCGAGCGCCGCGGACACCCCCTCGCTGGGCGTCGCGAGCGCCGGGAACCCCGCGTCCGCGAAGACCTTCGCGCTCGCCGCGTCCCACGGCCCGGGCAGCACCAGCGGATCGCCGGGGGCGCGGCCGTGGTGCAGCGCCCGCAGCGCCTGCGCGCCGCCGCTCACACCAGGTTCCCGGGAGCCGTCCGGTACGCCACGTTGAAGCGGTTCCACGCGTTGATCGCCACGATCGCGCTGACCAGCCGGGCGAGTTCCGCCTCGCCGAAGTGCGCGGCGGCCCGCGCGTACACCTCGTCCGGCACGAACCCCTCGGTGAGCAGCGTGACCGCCTCGGTCAGCGCCAGCGCCGCCCGCTCCCGCTCCGTGTACAGCCCGTCGACCTCCTCCCACGCGGCCAGCAGGTCGAGCCGCTCCTCGCTCTCGCCCGCCTTGCGCGCCTCCTTCAGGTGCATGTCCAGGCAGAACGCGCACCGGTTGATCTGCGAGGCCCTGATCTTCACCAGCTCCCCGACCACCGGGTCCAGCCCTTCCACCGCGGCCTGGCCGAACGCCCGCATCGCCTTGAACACGTCCGGCGCCAGCCGTGCGTAACTTCCTCGTTGCGTCATACCCCCGACGCTACGACCCCCCACCCCGCCCCCCTTGGTCCACTCCACCCCCCGTTCCCCGGGCCAATCCCCGCGGGCGTCAGGGCAGGGCGACGCGCAGGACGTAGCCGGCGTGGCCGGCGAGGGTGAGGCCGGACGGCGAGGCGGCCATGGTGGTGGGCAGGGCGCAGGGGAGGGCGGTGGCGCGGACGGGGTGGGGGAGGTGGCAGGTGCCGGAGGTCGCGTCCGTGGCGGCGCGGGCGACGAGTTGGGCGGTGCCGTCGTGCAGGTGGAGGACGTAGTCGTGGTGCTGGTCCTCGGCTCGTACGTAGACGCCGTCGGAGGCGTCGCCGGTGAGCCAGAGCACGTTCAGGTCGCCCGGGTCGCCGGTCACGGACGGGATGCTCGCCGGGAGCGGCAGGGTGCGGGTGCGGCCGTCGGTACCGATCGCGGTGATGGCGCCGGCGCGTTTGAGGTAGGTGCTGCCCGCCGCCACGTACGTGGTGCCCGCGTGGTCCACGGCGCCGTAGGACAGCAAGTCCTGCCCGGACTTTGCCTTGCCGGTGGGGAGTTGGTAGAGGCGGGTGAGGCGGCTGTCGTTGAGCGACCAGACGACGTCGGTGTCGGCGATCAGCACGGAGCCGTCCGGACGGGTGGCGAAGGGGACGGGGCCGGCTGCGGCGAAGTGGAAGCCGACGGCCGGGGCCGAGCGCGGTGCGGGCTGTCCGACCGCGCGGTGCGGGCCCGATGCGGAGGACGTGCCCGCCACACCGGCGAGCAGGGTGGCCGCTCCGCCGAGGACCCGCTCGACCGCGCCGCCCATCCCCGTGGCGAACGCGCCGTGCGGCAGCGGGGCCAGCCCGTTCGCCGTGGCCACGTCGTGGGAGAGTACGACCGCCGCCTTCCGGTCCGCGCCCACGCGCACCAGCTCGGACCCCAGCACGTACAGGTCCTCGTCGGAGCCGGCGGCGAAGCCCTGCACGGGGCCGTCGAAACCCGCCGCTGCCGCCTGCTCGGCGCTGTTCCCACCGCCACCCCTGCTCGCGTCCACCCACACCGCGGCCTGGCCCTTCCCGGGCGCCCGCCATCCGTGGGCGCCGCCCCCGCAGGCGGCGACGGTGGCCAGGACGCACGCGGTGGCGGCGAGCGCGCGGAGCCGCCCGGGGCGTGCGGGGCCGGTCGGTGCGGCGGTAACGGACATGTCGGTGTATCCCCCCTGCGGACGGTGGCCGGGTGAGCGGCCCCGTGGTCCTGGACGTTCCACCGTAGGTGCCGGGCCGCGGGCCCGGCGCGGATTCGGCGGGAACCGGGGGGAAGGGGCGGGCGTCATGGGGGTGGCGGGGGTGGGCGGTTGCTAGAGTGCCGGGGTTCGGGCGTGCCCGGGCTTTTGGGCGGTAACAGACGGCAATTGGGGCAAGTCGCGCGTGCAGCGCGGAATGGGGGATGGGCGTGGGACTGTTCGACGCGATCCGCGGCGAGTTCATCGACATCGTGGAGTGGACCGACGACAGCCGGGACACCATCGTGTGGCGCTTTCCGCGGCACGACAACGAGATCAAGATGGGCGCGAAGCTCATCGTGCGCGAGTCCCAGACGGCCGTGTTCGTCAACGAGGGCCAGATCGCCGACGTCTTCACGCCGGGCACCTACACCCTCCACACCCAGAACATGCCGATCCTGTCCACGCTCAAGGGCTGGAAGTACGGCTTCGACTCGCCGTTCAAGGCCGAGGTCTACTTCGTCACGACCCGCCAGTTCACCGACATGAAGTGGGGCACGGCGAACCCGGTGATCGTGCGGGACGCCGAGTTCGGGATGGTACGGCTGCGGGCCTTCGGCTCGTTCGCCGCGAAGGTGGTGGACGCGGCCGCGCTGCTGCGCGAACTGGCCGGCACCGACCCGCAGTTCCGCACCGAGGAGGTGCAGGAGTACCTGCGCCAGCTCATCGTCGGCCGGCTGTCCACCGCACTGGCCACCTCGGGCGTGCCGATGCTGGACCTGGCCACGCAGCAGGACGCGATCGGCACCCGGCTGGCCGGTGTGCTCACGCAGGAGCTGGCGCCGGTCGGCATCTCGGTGCCGAAGTTCGTGATCGAGAACATCTCGCTGCCGCCGGAGGTCGAGGAGGCCATCGACACCCGGTCGCGGATGGGCATCGCGGGCAACCTCGACCAGTACACGCAGTTCCAGGCGGCGAACGCGATCGGGGACGCGGCCCGCAACCCGGGCGGCGGAGGCGAGGGCGTCGGCCTGGGCGTCGGCCTGGCGATGGGCCAGCGGATCGCGGCAGGGCTCGCGCCGCAGGGCCAGCCGGTCCCGCAGGCCCCCGCGGCCGCCGCACCGGCACCCGCCCCGGCCCCCGCGTCCGCCGCGGCCACCCCGCCGCCGCTGCCCCAGCCGGCCCAGTGGTTCGTCGGCGTCGGCGGCACCCAGCAGGGCCCCTACGACGCGGCCGCGCTCTCCGGGCTGGTCGGCGCGGGCACCCTCACCCGCGAGACGCTGGTCTGGAAGGACGGTATGGCCGGGTGGCTGCCGGCCGCTCAGGTCCCGGAGGTCGGCGGGCTGTTCGGCGCGGTGCCGCCGCCGCTGCCGCCGCAGGGGTGACCTGAGGCGGTACGGGCGGTGCGGGCGCTGCGCACTCCGCTTCCGCACCGCCCGCGCCGCCCGTACCGCGCGCAGCGCACACTCCGCACGCACGCACACCGGCGCCGGGCCGGCGTCCCGCACGGACAAGCACACCAACGGTGGGGAGAGCACAGCCATGACCACGCAGGAGCGGGGCCCGGAGGGCTACGGGCCCGCCGCCGGTTCCACGGAAGCCCAGGCACAAACCCAGCCGGCCGTCGGCGTGCAGTCGTACCCCTGCGACGCCTGCGGCGCGACCGTCGAGTTCTCACCGGGCGCGGGCACCCTCAAGTGCCCGTACTGCGGCCACGAGCGCGCCCTCGCCGAGGTGCCCCGCCAGGTCCGCGAGCACCCCATCGAGGAACTCGCGACCCTGCGCGACAAGCCGCGCGCCCTCGTCCTGGGCGAGGCCCGCGCGTTCCTCTGCCCGGGCTGCGGCGCCCGTACCGAGACCGACGACCTGTCGGCGCGCTGCCAGTTCTGCGCCACCCCGCTGGTCGCCGACGCCGAGCAGACCGAGCGGGTGGTGCCGGAGGCGGTCGTCCCGTTCGGCCTGGACCGCGGCGCCGCCCGGGACCGGCTCAACTCCTGGACGTCCTCCCGCTGGTTCGCGCCGAGCAGCCTGAAGAAGGTCACCGAGGCGGAGACGTTCAAGGGCAGCTACCTGCCGCACTGGACCTACGACGCCGCGACCACCTCGCACTACCAGGGCCAGCGCGGCGAGCACTACTACACCACCGAGACCTACACGGCCACGGAGAACGGACAGCAGGTCACCCGCACCCGCCAGGTCCGGCACACCCGCTGGCACCACGCCTCCGGCACCGTCGCCCGCGCCTTCGACGACATCCTGGTGGCCGGCACCACCCACGTGAAGACCGCGCAGCTCGACAAGCTGACCCCGTGGCCGCTTCAGGAGGCGCGCCCCTTCCAGCCGGAGTACCTGGCTGGCTTCCAGACCGTCCGCTACGACGTCGAGCCCGAACAGGGCCTGGAGACGGCCAAGCAGCGGATGGCCACCACGATCGAGGCGGACTGCCGCGCCGACATCGGCGGCGACGAGCAGCGCGTCACCTCCGTCGACACGCGCTACGACGACGTGACGTACAAGCTGATGCTGCTGCCGGTGTGGTTCCTGACCTACCTGCACGCCGGCAGGAGCTGGCAGGTCATGGTGAACGCCCGCACCGGCGAGGTGATCGGCGACCGCCCGTACAGCGCCGCGAAGATCACGGCGGCGATCGCGGCCCTGGTCGTGCTGGTCGCGGTGATCGTGGCGGTGGTCAAGCTCAGGTGACCGAACGGCCGCCGGCCCGGCCCCCTGAAAAAGGGTGCCGGGCCGGCGGCCGTTCCGCTGGAGGCCGCGACCGGATTCGAACCGGTGTAGCTCGCTTTGCAGACGAGTCCCTAACCACTCGGGCACGCGGCCGCGTGTCCTTGCACGTACGACGATCCCGCCCCGCCCCGCCCCGGTCAACGCCCCGCCCCGCCCCGCAACACGACTGCCATACGCCGTTCACGCCGCCCCGCGCCCGCCGGGCGAGGGGATCGGCCGGTACCGGTAGGGGAGCAGGGGCCGCGGCGGCCCTTACCCTGGCCGGATGGCACCGACGAGACCGAACCCGGGTACCCGCCGCGGATGGCGGGCTGCCGGCCCGGCGGTACCGCGGCCGGCGAGGTGGCAGGAGCAGGCGGAAAAGGAGGCACCGCGGGGCGGCGGTGACATCGGCGGGCACGTCGGCGCGGACGTCGGCAGTGACCTCGGTGAGGACCTCGGCGGGGTGCTGTCGAGGCAGTACCGGGCGCTGACCTTCGGCATCGTCTCCGTGGTGCTGATGATCGCCTTCGAGGCGACCGCCGTGAGCACCGCGATGCCGGTCGCCGCCCGGGACCTGCACGGCGTCGGGCTGTACGCCTTCGCGTTCTCCGGCTACTTCACCACCTCGCTGCTCGCCATGGTCGTCAGCGGGCAGTGGTGCGACCGCAGCGGGCCGCTGGCGCCGCTGAGCTGCGGCATCGCCGGTTTCGGCGCGGGCCTGGTGGTCAGCGGCACCGCCCGCGCGATGGACGTGTTCGTGCTGGGCCGCGCGGTGCAGGGGCTCGGCGGCGGCCTGGTGATCGTGGCGCTGTACGTGGTGGTGGGCCGCGCCTACCCCGAGCGGCTGCGGCCCGCGGTGATGGCCGCGTTCTCCGCGTCCTGGGTGGTGCCCTCGATCGTGGGGCCGCTGGTGTCCGGCACGGTCACCCAGCACCTCGGCTGGCGCTGGGTCTTCCTGGCGATCCCGGTGCTGGTGGTGCTGCCGCTGGCGGTGATGCTGCCGGCGCTGCGCCGGGCCGCCCGGCGCGACCCGCACCAGCGGCCCGCCACCCGGCCGGACGCCCGCCGGATCGGGTGGGCGGGGGCGCTCGCGGCCGGTGCCGCGCTGCTCCAGTACGCCGGGCAGGACCTGCGGCCGCTGTCCGCGCTCCCGGCCGCGGCCGGTCTCGCCCTGCTGGTGCCGGCCGCGCTGCGGCTGCTGCCGCGCGGCACGTTCCGGGCGGTCCGCGGCCTGCCGACGGTGGTGCTGATGCGCGGCATCGCGGCGGGCTCCTTCTTCGCGGCGGAGAGCTTCGTCCCGCTGATGCTCGTCACCCAGCGCGCGCTGTCGCCGACCCTGGCCGGGCTGTCGCTCGCCGGGGGCGGCCTGACCTGGGCGCTGGGCTCCTTCCTCCAGTCCCGGCCGCGGCTCGAACCGCACCGGGAGCGGCTGGCGCAGGCCGGGATGGCGCTCACCGCGGCCGCGATCGGCACGGCGTCGTGCGCGCTGCTGCACGCGGTGCCGCCGTGGATCGTGGCCGTGGCGTGGTGCTGGGGCGGTCTCGGCATGGGGCTGACCATCTCGGTCCTGAGCGTGCTGCTGCTGCGGCTGTCCCCGCCCGCGGAGGCCGGCGCCAACTCCGCGGCCCTCCAGGTCGCCGACGCCCTGGCGAACGTCCTGATGGTCGGCGCCGCCGGCACCGTCTTCACCGCGCTGGGCGGCGGCTCGGTCGGCGCGGCCACCGGCGCCGTGGCGGCGGGCGCGGCCACCGGCCACCCGGCCGCGTTCGCCGCGGTGTTCGTGCCGGCCGCGGGCGTGGCGCTGGTGGGCATGCTGGTCGCGGCGCGGCTGCGTACGGCTCGGGCGGACGCGCGTCAGGTGACGGTGACTTCGAGGGTGTAGTGCACCATGCCGTCCAGGGCGAGCCGGCCGTCGCGGTAGGCCATGCCGGCGGGCAGTGCGCAGGGCAGTTGGAGGGCGCTCACCGCGTGCTGGAGGGTGCAGTCGAGGACGTGCGCGGCGGTGCGGCTGTGGGCGACGACGCTGGCCTTGCCGCCGTGCAGGTGCAGGACGTAGTCGTCCAGGCCGGCGGTGGCGGTGGCGGCGCCGGTGGGGGTGGGGGCGCCGGTGGAGGCGGAGGAGGTGCTCGTGCCGGCGGCGTCCGCGACCGCGTCGACGTAGACCCCGTCGGCGCCGTCGCCCGCCAGCGACCGCACGGTGAGCCGGTCCGGGCCGCCGGGCAGGCCCGGGATCGTGGCCGGGACGGCGACCTGCGTCTGCCTGCCCGCCGGGGTGACCCGGGTGATGCGGTGGGCCAGGCCGGGAGCGGGGTCGGCGCCCGGCACGAAGTACGCGTCGCCGTCGGCGTCGGCGGTGGGGCGTACGGCCCTGGTGTCGGTGCCGTCGTCGAGGGAGGACGCGCCCCCCGGGGTGTCCCGCACCTTGGCGGCCGCGCCGTTCGCGACGGTCCAGACCGCGCTGTCGTCCTGGACGACGAGGGCGCCGTCGGAGCGGGTGCCCAGCGGCCGGGCCACGCCCGTGAAGCCGGTGGTGGCGCCGGTGGCGGTCGAGCCGCCCGCCGAGCCGTCTCCTGAGCCGCTGCCCGAGCTGCTGCCCGATCCGCTGCCCGAACTGCCGTTCCCCGAGCTGTCCCCCGAGCCGTCGCCCGCGGCCGTACCGCTGCCCGGTGCCGGGGCCGGGCTGCCCGCCAGCACGGACGCCTTGCCGTGGGCGTCGATCCGCAGCAGGCCGCCGCGGACGCCGACCGCCACGGCGCCGTCGGCCAGCACCGTCAGACCGCCGGTGGTGTAGCCGCCGGCCCGCCAGACCCGGGTGACGACGCGGTCGGGCGAGACCTTGAACAGGTCGGTGCGCAGCAGGTACAGCGAGCCGTCGGGCGCGAAGGCCATGCCGTCGTCGGCGCGGATCGTGTTGAGGTCGAGCCCGGAGCCGGCCTGGTCCGGGGTGAGCAGGATCGACGCCTGCCCGGTGCGCGGCGGCACGTACGGGCTGCCCTTGTCCCGCTCCCGGTACTTCACCACGGCCACCACCGCGACCAGCACGAGCAGCAGCACCGCCGCCACCGCGACGTTCCGCCGCCGCCCCCCGCGCCACACCCGGCGCCCGGACCACCGCCCGGCCCACCCCCGCGCCCCGCGTCCACCGCGTCCGGCCCGGGGCCCTTCCCCGCCGTCCGTCCCGCCCCCACCGGTTCCCATCCCGCCCCCCGCTCCCATCCCGCCCCCTTCTCGGCCACCGCCCCTCGTCGGCTACGCAGTCTGCCGCACCGGGTACGCCCCGCGCGCGACCCCGGCGCCTCATTGTGAGGTGGGTCGCACCGCCGCGGCACACCCGCGCCGCCGCCCGGCACCCGCCGCACCGCCCGGTAGGCTGAGGCGGTTTTCGTACCGAACCGCACCGCGCGCGCCCGCCGCGCCGACAACCCCCTTACGGAGACCGTGACTACCGCCGCCTCGCACCCCCACTCCCACCACCTGTCGCCCGCCTTCCCCGGGAGGGCCCCCTGGGGCACGGCGAACAAGCTGCGGGCCTGGCAGCAGGGCGCCATCGACGCCTACGTGGCCGCGCAGCCGCGGGACTTCCTCGCGGTGGCGACGCCGGGCGCCGGCAAGACCACGTTCGCGCTCAGCCTGGCGTCCTACCTGCTGCACAACCACATGGTGCAGCAGATCACCGTGGTCGCCCCGACCGAGCACCTCAAGACGCAGTGGGCGGACGCCGCGGCGCGGATAGGGATCAAGCTCGACCCGGACTACAGCGCGGGCCCGGTCGGCCGCGAGTTCCACGGCGTCGCGGTGACGTACGCGGGTGTCGGGGTGCGGCCGATGCTGCACCGCAACCGCTGCGAGCAGCGCAAGACCCTGGTGATCCTCGACGAGATCCACCACGCCGGCGACAGCAAGTCCTGGGGCGAGGCGTGCCTGGAGGCGTTCGAGCCGGCCACCCGCCGGCTCGCGCTGACCGGCACCCCGTTCCGCTCCGACACCAACCCGATCCCGTTCGTGGTCTACGAGGAGGGCAACGACGGCATCCGCCGCTCCGCCGCCGACTACACGTACGGATACGGCAGCGCGCTCGCCGACGGCGTGGTCCGCCCGGTGATCTTCCTCAGCTACTCCGGCACCATGCGCTGGCGCACCCGGGCCGGCGACGAGCTGTCCGCGCGGCTGGGCGAGCCGATGACCAAGGACGCCACCGCCCAGGCGTGGCGCACCGCGCTCGCGCCCACCGGCGAGTGGATTCCCAACGTGCTCAAGAGCGCCGACCAGCGGCTGACCGAGGTCCGCAAGGGCATCCCGGACGCGGGCGGCCTGGTGATCGCCACCGACCAGGACTCCGCCCGCGCCTACGCCAAGCTCCTCAAGGAGCTGACCGGACACAAGCCGACGCTGGTGCTCTCCGACGACACCGGCGCCTCCAAGCGGATCGAGGAGTTCTCCGCGTCCGACGACCGCTGGATGGTCGCGGTCCGGATGGTCTCCGAGGGCGTCGACGTGCCGCGCTTGGCGGTCGGCGTCTACGCCACCACCATCTCCACCCCGCTGTTCTTCGCGCAGGCGGTGGGGCGCTTCGTGCGGTCCCGGCGGCGCGGCGAGACCGCGTCGGTGTTCGTGCCGACCATCCCGATGCTGCTGGAGTTCGCGAACGAGATGGAGGTCGAGCGCGACCACGTGCTCGACAAGCCGAAGAAGGCGGGCGAGGAGGACCCGTTCGCCGAGGAGGACAAGCTGCTCGCCGAGGCCGAGCGGGCCGAGGACGAGGCCACCGACGACGACATGCTGCCGTTCGAGGCGCTGGAGTCCGACGCGGTCTTCGACCGGGTGCTCTACGACGGCGCCGAGTTCGGCATGCAGGCCCACCCGGGCAGCGAGGAGGAGCAGGACTACCTCGGCATCCCCGGGCTGCTGGAGCCGGACCAGGTGCAGATACTGCTCCAGCGGCGGCAGGCCCGGCAGATCTCGCACAGCAGGAAGAAACCGGACGAAGAGGCCGACCTGCTCGAACTGCCCGCCGAGCGGCGGCCGATCGTCACCCACCGCCAGCTGCTCGAACTGCGCAAGCAGCTCAACACGCTGGTCGCCGCATACCACCACCAGAGCGGCAAACCGCACGGCGTCGTCCACAACGAGCTGCGCCGGGTCTGCGGCGGTCCGCCCAGCGCGGAGGCGAGCGCCGGGCAGCTGGCCGAGCGCATCAAGAAGGTCCAGGAGTGGGCGACCCGAATGCGGTGATCTCCGCCGGATTGTAGGTGATCGGCCCCGCGTCGAACCTCAAAGTCCGGTCAAGGGAACGCCCGGATTGTGGACGACCCCTTCCGCTGAGCGGTACTCCCTCGCTACGGTGCCGGTCACGCACGCGCCGTGGCAGTGCAGCCGCGGAGCGCAGCCGGGTAACGAAACCGACCGGCGGCCTCTCCGCGCACTGCCCCGGGACCGGCAGTGCGCACCCCGCAGCTGGGGCAGTGGGATGCGCCGCCGATTTCACGAGGAGGGGGCGTCGTGACCGCGGAGACGTCTCAAACGCTCGACCGGGGCCTACGGGTCCTCAAGCTGCTCGCCGACACCGACCACGGGCTGACCGTGACGGAGCTGGCGGCCAAGCTCGGGGTGAACCGCACGGTGGTCTACCGTCTGCTGGCCACGCTGGAGCAGCACTCGCTGGTCCGCCGGGACCTCGGGGGACGGGCCAGGGTGGGGCTCGGCGTGCTGGGCCTGGCGCACCAGGTGCACCCGCTGCTGCGGGAGGCGGCGCTGCCCGCGCTGCGGGCCCTGGCCGAGGACATCGGCGCGACGGCCCACCTGACCCTCGTCGACGGCACCGAGGCGCTGGCCGTCGCCGTGGTCGAGCCGACCTGGACCGACTACCACGTCGCCTACCGCACCGGCTTCCGGCACCCCCTCGACCGCGGCGCCGCCGGGCGCGCGATCCTCGCCGGGCGCGGCATGCAGCCGACCGCCGACGGCGTGGGCTGGGAGCGGGTCGAGAGCGAGGAGCTCGCCGGGTTCGCCGCGCGTTCCGCCGGGCTCGCCGAGCACGGCTTCGACGGCACCGACCGCGTCATCGGCGCCGGCGGCGCCGTCGGCCAGGCCCGCTGCGTCATCACCTCCGGTGAACTCGAGGCCGGCGCCGCCGGCGCCGCCGCGCCCCTCCTCGGCGTCCCCGGCATCGAAGGCAGCGTCGGCGTCGTCATGCTCGCGGAGTCCGTCCCGGAGCGCGTCGGCCACCGCGTGGTCGAGGCCGCCATCGAGGTCTCCGAGGCCCTGCGCTGACCCTCCGGGGTGGTGCGTTCCGCCGGCTCCGGGACCACCCGCCGGTGGTGGGCTTGTCGCGCAGTTCCCCGCGCCCCTGGATTGCGCTCGGCTCTTCCCACGAAAAGAAGCTCGCGCCCGAAGGGGCGCGGGGAACTGCGCGACAAGCCACCGCGGACCGCAAGGTCCCGTGGCTGACAGGACGGGGCAGGGCCGGGGGTGCCCACCCACCGGCAGGTGGTCCCGGAACGGGCAGGACGGGGGCACCCGGGAGGGTCCCGCCCACCCGATAAGCTTCGCCGCATGCCTGCCGTTTCCCGCCGCACCCTGATCCTCGGCCTGTGCGGCGCGTTCGTGGTCGCCCTGCTGGCCGTCGCCGCGTTCGCGCCGCTGCCGATGTCGATCGTGGTGCCCGGGCTGACCGCGAACGTCCTGGGCGCGGACAAGGGCACCCCGGTGATCACGGTGACCGGCGCGCAGACCCGCACCACCAGCGGCCAGCTCCGCCTGGTGACCGTCGCGGCGACGGCCCCGAACGCGTCGGTGCACTTCTCGGACGTCGCGAAGGCGTGGTTCAGCTCCGGCAAGGCGGTGATGCCCCGCGACTCGGTCTACCCGACCGGCGGCTCCGTCGAGGAGATCCAGAAGGCGAACCAGAAGGAGATGACCGACTCGCAGCAGGACGCCACCACCGCGGCCCTGAAGCACCTGGGCCTGTCGCCGTCGAAGGTGAAGGTCACCCTGCGGCTGGCGGACGTCGGCGGCCCGAGCGCGGGCCTGCTCTTCACCCTGGGCATCATCGACAAGGTCGAGGGCGACGGCCACGGCGGCGACCTGACCGGCGGCAAGGTGATCGCGGGCACCGGCACCATCGACGGCTCCGGCAAGGTCGGCGCGGTCGGCGGGGTCCCGCTGAAGGAGAAGGCCGCGGTCCGCGACGGCGCCACCGTCTTCATCGTGCCGCGCGGCGAGTGCAGCGACGCCAAGGCCGCGCTGCCCGGCGGGCTGAAGCTGGTCCCCGTCACCACACTGGACGGCGCCCTGTCCGCGCTGGCCGACCTGCGCGCGGGCCGTCAGACCCCCACCTGCTGAGCCGCTACACCTCGGCGCCGACCTGCTCCTGGGCCTCGGCGGCCGCCTCCGCCCCGGCCGCGTCCCACGCGCGGAACGCGGGCAGCACCAGCGGGCTCAGCGTGGCCAGCAGGTAGAGCGCGCTGACCGCCAGCATCCCGGTGCGCAGGCCCGCGTACTGCACGACGTACCCGCCGAGCAGGCCGCCCAGCGGCACCGCGACCAGTACGCCCGAGGTCACCGCGCCGAACACCCGGCTGCGCAGCCGCTCCGGGATCAGCCGCACCATCTCGGTGCCGATGATCGGGTTGAGCACGCCCGCGCCGAGCCCGCACACCGCGCAGACCACCAGCAGCGGGGCCAGTCCGGGCAGCAGCGCGGCCACCGCCGTCCGCGGGAAGCCGCAGACCAGGAACCCGCCGATGTACAGGGCCCGTTGCGAGAAGCGGTGCCCGACCGCCCCGAAGAGCAGCGACCCGGCCAGCGCGGAGCAGGCGAACACCCCGGAGACCAGCCCGACGCCGACCGATCCGCCCAGGTGCTCGCGGGCGTCCACCGGCAGCAGCACCGCCGACCACGCCTGGTCCAGCGCGTTGGTCACCATCACCATCGCCACCACCGCGAACAGCAGCCGGGCGCGCAGCAGATAGCGGTACCCCTCGGCGAGCTCGGCCCGGTACGCCGCCAGCTTCCCGCCCCGGCCGCCCCGCGCGCTCCCGGACCGCTCGCCGCGCACCGCGCCGCGGGTCCGCTCGTGCACGCCCAGCCCGATCAGCAGCGCGGAGACCGCGAAGGTGCCCGCGTCCAGCAGCAGGACGTTCGCCGCGCCGATCCCCGCGATCAGCACGCCCGCCAGCGGCGCGCCCAGCATCCGCGCCCCGCGCGTCGCGCCCTCGTACCCGCTGGAGGCGCGGGCGACCGTGGTGCCCGCGCGGGCGGCCAGCCGCGGCATCAGCACCTCGCGGGCGGTCTCGCCGGGGGAGTGGAACAGCCCGCTGACCGCCACCAGCACCAGCAGCAGCCCGTACGTGAGGTGCCCGGTGGCGTGCAGGACGGGGACGGCGACCGTGGCCAGCGCGCAGACGGTGTCGGAGACGACGCTGGTGACGGTGTAGCCGAGCCGGTCGATGAGCGGGCCGCCGAGCAGCGCCGCCAGCACCACCGGCACGGTGGAGGCGAAGGCGACCAGCCCCGCGCGGGCCGGGCTGCCGGTGGTGGCGAGCACGAACCACGGGACGGCGACCAGCGTGAGCATGTTGCCCGCGACGGAGACGACGTTGGCGGTGAGCAGCAGGGCGAGCGGGCGGCGGTCCCTGGGGCCGGCGGATATCCCGCCGGCGGGGTCCGGCCCGGAAGCGGGCATGGCTGATGAACTCATGGCGGGTCCCCCCGTGAGTGCGATGAGCGGTATGGGATCAGTGCGGGTGCGGGTGCGGGTGTGGGGACAGGTCAGTCGACGCGGCGCGGGAACGCGTGGAAGTGGACGCGTACGCTCGCCGAGCCGTCGGCGGCCGGGCTGCGCGGGTGCTCGCCCTCGGCCGGCTCCGGCACCCGGTCGCGGTAGGACTCGATCAACTCCTCGACGCGGCGCCCGAGTTCCGCCGCGAGTTCGGGGGTCAGCCGCAGCGTGAAGCTGCTGATGTCCCCCGACTCCCGCCAGGGCTCGGGCCATTCGTCGGAGGTGCCGAGCCAGGTGGTGAGGGCCTCGGCGTGCTCCACCGCGATCTGGTGCAGGAACGACCGCATGGCGCCGCGCACTTCGGGGTCGGCGTGCCCCAGGAACTCCTGGGCGCTGTCGAACCGGGTGCCGCGGTGCACCGCCTTCCACCACCGCTCGCGGCCGGTGCCGCGCTCCGGGTCGTCGGCGACGAAGCCGTGCGCGGCGAGCTGGCGCAGGTGGTAGCTGGTGGCGCCGCTGGACTCGCCGAGCCGCTCCCCGAGCCCGGAGGCGGTGGCGGGGCCGTACTCGCGCAGCGCGGCCATGATCCGCATCCGCAGCGGGTGGGCGAGGGCGCGCAGCGCGCGCGGGTCCATGACGCGGACCTCGCGCGGCTGGTCGGGGTGGCGGACGCCGTCCGCAGGGTTCTTGGGCACGCCACCACGGTAGGGGAGTGCAAAGATTCTTTGCAAGACTCCTTTGCAAAGAATCTTTGCATCCATGCGGCGGGGGATCAGCCCGCCTTGATGAAGCCCTCCTTCTCCAGCCAGTCCTTCGCCACGTCGTGCGGGTCCTGGCCGTCCACGTCCACTTTCGCGTTGAGCTGCTGCGCGACCGCGGTGGTGAGCTTCGCGCTGAGCGGGTCCAGCAGCTGCGCGATCACCGGGTGCTTGCGGAACGTCTTGGAGTAGATCACCGGCGCCGCGTTGTAGTTGGGGAAGAAGTTCCGGTCGTCCTTCATGACGGTCAGGTTCATCGACTTGATCCGGCCGTCGGTGGTGTACACCTCGCCCAGCAGACAGGAGTTGCTCTTGTTGATCTGGGTGTAGATGATCCCGGCGTCCATCTTCTGGATGTTCCCCGACGGCAGGCTCATGCCGTACGCCTTCTCCATGCCGACCAGGCCGTCCTGCCGGGACGCGAACTCGTTCTCCACGCAGAGCGTGACGGCCTTGGGGTCCTTGCGGGCCAGCGCGGCCACGTCGGAGAGCGTCCTGAGGTGGTACTTCGCCTCGTTGCGCGCGCTGACCGCCAGCGAGTAGGTGTTGTCGAGGGTGGACGGCGGCAGCCAGGTCAGGCCGTTCTTCAGGTCCGCGTCGCGCACCGCCTGCCACTGCGCGTGCGGGCTCGCGATCGGCGTGGTGTGCCCGAGGTAGGTGATCCAGGCGGTGCCGGTGTACTCGTACATCGCGTCCGCCTGGCCGGACTTGACCGCCTCGCGGGCGCCGATCGACCCGGTGATGTTGGTGCGGTCCAGCACCGAGGCGCCGGCCGCCTTGAAGACCAGGCCGATCATCTCGCCCAGGATGATGTTCTCGCTGAAGTTCTTGGAGGTGACGGTCAGCGAGGCGCCCTTGAGCGGCTTGCCGCGCCCGAGGGTGCCCGGCTGCACATCGTCCACCAGCGGGCTGCCGCTGGTCAGCCCGCAGGAGGAGACCACCGCGAGCGCCGCCAGCCCCGCGGCCACCGCCGCCACCGCCCGCCGCCCCGTCGGCCGGCGGCTGCCGGCCTGCGGCGGCCGGGCGCCGTGCCGCAACCCCGCGCCCCGCCTCACGCCTTCGCCCCCAGCCCGCGCGGCCGCAGCAGCGCCTCCGCGATCGAGGCGAGCCAGTCCACGAACAGCGCCAGCACCACCGTCAGGATCGAGCCGAGGATCAGCACCGGCATCCGCTGGTTGACGATGCCCGAGGTGATCAGGTCGCCCAACCCCCCGCCGCCCCCGAACGTGGCCAGCGTCGCGGTGCCGACGTTGAGCACCAGCGCGGTGCGCACCCCGGCCAGGATCAGCGGTACCGCCAGCGGCAGTTCGACCCGGGTCAGCACCCCGCGCGCCGACATCCCGATGCCGCGCGCCGCCTCCACCATCGTCGGGTCGATCGCCCGCAGCCCGGCGATCGTGTTCGACAGCACCGGCAGCACCGCGTACGCGACGATGCCGATGATCGCCGTGCGCGCCCCGATGCCCAGCCAGATCACCAGCAGCGCCAGCAGCCCGATCGCCGGGGTGGCCTGCCCGATGTTCGCCAGCGCGGTGAACGCCGGTGCCACCGGCCGCAGCCGGCGCCGGGTCAGCGCGATGCCCAGCGGGATCGCGATCAGCAGCACCCAGAACGTGGAGATCGCCGTGAGCCGGATGTGCTGCCACAGCCGCAGCTGCACATTGCCGTTGTCCAGGGAGTTGTGCTCGATCGCGTCCAGGTGGATGTTCGTGATCCACAAGTAGGTGGCGACCAGGGCGACCGCCAGGACGGCCGGGGTGATCACCAGCTTCTGCCAGGTCACCTTCCGGGCCGGACGGCCGCCCCGCCCGCCGCCCCCGCCCGGGCCGCCGCCCTCCCGGTCCGTGTCGCGGCCGTCCGGGTCGGCCGCCGGATCGCCTTCGTGCTCCGGCGCGAGCCCGGTGGCCCGGCCCGCGGTGTCCCAGCGGCTCGCCCCGCCGCGCTCGCCACGGTCGTCGCGCTCGCCGCCGTACCCGTCGCGCTCGCCGTCCCGGACCCCGGTCATGACGGCGCCTGCCCGTCCTCGCCGGCTCCCGGCCCGCCCTCCTGCCGCGCCTTGACCTCCTCCAGCTCGTGCCGGTGCTCCAGCGCGGTCAGCCGGTCCGCCTCCAGCATCTCGTGCACCGAGTTCATCAGCGTCTCCATGTCCACCACGCCGATGAACTCCCCGCGCCGCCCGGTCACCGCCACCCGGCCGCCGCTGTCGGTGAGCACCGCCTCCAGCGCGTCCCGCAGCGTCGCGTCCCGGGTGACCGTGTGCGTCACCAGGGTGCCGGAGCGGGCCAGCGAGCCCCGCGCCCGCATCAGGTCGCCGCGCCGCAGCCACTTGTACGGCCGCCGCCGGCGGTCCAGCAGCAGCAGTTCGTTGTGCTGGCCGGCCCGCAGCCGGTCGAAGATCGACTGGAGCGGCTCGTCCACCGTGACCGCCGCGAAGTCGGCGATCTCCACGTCCCGCACCCGGGTCAGGTTCAGCCGCTTCAGCGCCGCGCCCGCACCCACGAAGCCGGCGACGAACTCGTCGGCCGGGTTGGTGAGGATCGCCTCGGGGGTGTCGAACTGCGCGATGTGCGAGCGCTCGCGCAGCACCGCGATCCGGTCGCCCAGCTTGATCGCCTCGTCGAAGTCGTGGGTGACGAACACGATGGTCTTGTGCAGCTCGTGCTGGAGCCGGATCAGCTCGTCCTGGAGGTGGTCGCGGGTGATCGGGTCCACCGCGCCGAACGGCTCGTCCATCAGCAGCACCGGCGGGTCCGCGGCCAGCGCCCGGGCCACGCCGACCCGCTGCTGCTGCCCGCCGGACAGCTGCCGCGGATAGCGGCCGTGGAACTCCCGCGGGTCCAGGCCGACCAGGTCGAGCATCTCCTCCACCCGGTCCCGGACCCGGCTCTTGCCCCACCCGACCATCTTCGGCACCAGCCCGATGTTCTCGGCGACCGTCATGTGCGGGAAGAGCCCGGAGGACTGGATCGCGTAGCCGACCTTGCGGCGCAGCTTCACCGGGTCGATGCCGGTGACGTCCTCGTCGCCGATCCGGATGCGCCCGGACGACGGCTCGATCAGCCGGTTGATCATCTTCAGCGTGGTGGACTTGCCGCACCCCGACGGCCCGACCAGGATCACCGTCTCACCGGCGCCGATCTCCATGCTGACGCTCTCCACGGCCGGCCGCGGGTTGCCCGGGTAGCGCTTCGTCAGGTCCTCCAGGACGATCGCGGCGCCCGAGGCCCGCCCCTGGCCGCCGCCGTGCTCCTCGCCGGCCGCCGTACGGTCGGCCGCCACCCGCGCTCCCGTGCTCGCGCCCGCGTCCGTGTCGGGCTCAGCCGCTTCGGGCCGGTCCGCTGCTTCAGCCACGAATCCCCCTCGGGATGGTCAGCCGGCCGATCAGGACGTAGACCGCGTCGAAGGCCAGCGCCAGCACGATGATGCCGAGGGTGCCGGCCAGCACCTCGTTGAGGGCGTTGGCGCTGCCCAGCGACGCGATCCCGGTGAAGATCTCGTTGCCCAGGCCCGGCCCGGAGGCGTAGGCGGCGATCGCGGCGATGCCCATCAGCATCTGCGTGGACACCCGGATGCCGGTGAGGATCGGCGGCCAGGCCAGCGGCAGTTCGACCCGCAGCAGCCGGGCCGCCCGGGACATGCCGATGCCGCGGGCGGCCTCCACCAGCGACGCGTCCACCCCGCGCAGCCCCACGATCGCGTTGCGCACGATCGGCAGCAGCCCGTACAGCACCAGGGAGGTGACCGTCGGCGGCACGCCCAGGCCGAGCATCGGGATGAGCAGGCCGATCAGCGCCAGGGACGGGATGGTGAGGATCACCGCGGTCGTGGTGATCGAGAGGTTGCCGGCCCACTCGGCGCGGTAGGTGAGCACCCCGATCAGCACGCCGACCACGGTGGCGACCACCATGCACTGGAAGACCGCGCTGGCGTGCTGGTAGGCGTCGAACAGCAACTGCTGGTGCCGGTTGGACAGGTACTGCCAGAAACTCACGGCCGCCCTCCTCCCGTCGCCTCGCGTCCCGCGCCGGCCGCGGGGCCCGCGCGTCCCGCACGGACCGTCAGGTGTCCTGTGCGGCCTGCTCCACCAGCGGGATGATCCGCAGCGGCACCGGGTTCTCCATGACGATCGCCGTGGCGGCCCGGACGATGCCATCAAAGCCGACAACCCGATCGATCACCCGTTGGAGGTCGGCGTTCGACCGGGCCACCAGCCGGCAGAGCATGTCGCCCTCCCCGGTGGTGGTGTGCAGCTCCAGCACCTCCGGCACCCCCGCCAAGTGCGCCCGGACGTCCGTGCCTTGGCCCTGCCGGATCTCCAGCGTCGCGAACGCCGTCACCGGGTAGCCGAGCGCCGCCGGGTCCACCTGCGGCCCGAAACCGCGGATCACTCCATTGGCCCGCAGCCGGTCGAGCCGCGCCTGCACGGTGCCGCGCGCCACCCCCAGCCGCCGCGACGCCTCCAGCACGCCGATCCGCGGCTCCTCGTCCAGCAGTGTGATCAACCGGCCGTCCAGCGCGTCGATCCCCATCCCCGCCCGCCTTCCATGGTCATACTGCACAGATTGACGGTACGAGCCTGGCCTCGGCTGCACACACTGTCCAGTGAAAACCGGAACTATTGCGCACTCTGAAGGGCGGCGGGACGCTTTTCCCATGACTGCACTCACTGGGACCCCGGATGCTTTCCCCGTCAAGGGCATGGACGCCGTCGTCTTCGCGGTGGGCAACGCGAAGCAGGCGGCGCACTACTACTCCACCGCGTTCGGCATGCGCCGCGTGGCGTACGCCGGCCCCGAGAACGGCAGCCGCGAGACCGCGTCGTACGTCCTGGAGTCGGGCGGCGCGCGCTTCGTCTTCACCTCGGTGATCAAGCCGGACACCGAGTACGGCCGATTCCTCGCCGAGCACGTCGCCGCGCACGGCGACGGCGTGGTCGACCTCGCCATCGAGGTCCCCGACGCCCGCGCCGCGTACGCCTACGCCACCGCGCACGGCGCCACCGGCCTCACCGAGCCCTACGAGCTGAAGGACGACCACGGCACCGTCGTGCTGGCGGCCATCGCGACCTACGGGCAGACCCGGCACACCCTCGTCGAGCGCACCGGCTACGACGGCCCCTACCTGCCCGGCTACGAGGCCGCCGTGCCCCTCGTCGAGCCGCCCGCGCGGCGCTTCTTCCAGGCCGTCGACCACTGCGTCGGCAACGTCGAACTCGGCCGGATGAACGAGTGGGTGTCCTTCTACAACGACGTCATGGGCTTCACCAACATGAAGGAGTTCATCGGCGACGACATCGCCACCGAGTACTCCGCGCTCATGTCCAAGGTGGTCGCCGACGGGTCCCGCAAGGTCAAGTTCCCGCTCAACGAGCCGGCCGCGGGCAAGAAGAAGTCCCAGATCGACGAGTACCTGGAGTTCTACGGCGGGCCGGGCGTCCAGCACATCGCGCTGGCCACCAACGACATCGTCGCGTCCGTCCGCGCGATGCGCGCCGCCGGCGTCGAGTTCCTCGACACCCCCGACTCCTACTACGACACCCTCGGGGAGTGGGTCGGCGAGACCCGGGTGCCCCTCGACGAGCTGCGCGAACTCAAGCTGCTCGCCGACCGCGACGAGGACGGCTACCTCCTGCAGATCTTCACCAAGCCGGTCCAGGACCGCCCGACCGTCTTCTTCGAGATGATCGAGCGCCACGGCTCCATGGGCTTCGGCAAGGGCAACTTCAAGGCCCTCTTCGAAGCGATCGAGCGCGAACAGGAGCGCCGCGGCAACCTCTGACGGCTCCCGTTGGGGGGCGGGGCGGGCGGGTGGGCGGGAGAACGCCCCTCCCCAACGGGGGAGGCATATGACACGCTGTGCGGCATGCACGATGACGTGAGAGCCGAGCTGTCGTCCGTCCTCCCGCCGGAGGCGATCGTCACGGACCCCGACGTCGTGGCGTCCTACGCCCACGACATGGCGAGCTTCTCGGACGCGGGCACCGCGGCCCTCGTCGTGCGCCCCACCTCCGTGGAACAGGTCCAGCACGTGATGCGGACGGCCACCCGGTTCCGCGTCCCGGTCGTCCCGCAGGGCGCCCGCACCGGCCTGTCCGGGGGCGCCAACGCCGTGGACGGCTGCATCGTGCTGTCGCTGGCCGCGATGGACCGCATCCTGGAGATCGACCCGGTCGAGCGGATCGCCGTGGTGGAGCCGGGCGTCGTCAACGCGGTGCTCTCCCGCGCGGTCGCCGAACAGGGCCTGTCCTACCCGCCGGACCCCTCCAGCTGGGAGCAGTGCACCATCGGCGGCAACATCGGCACCGGCGCGGGCGGCCTGTGCTGCGTGAAGTACGGGGTGACCGCCGAGTACGTCCTCGGCCTGGACGTGGTACTGGCCGACGGGCGGCTGCTGAGCACCGGCCGGCGTACCGCCAAGGGCGTCGCCGGCTACGACCTGACCCGGCTCTTCGTCGGCTCCGAGGGCACCCTCGGCGTCGTGGTCAAGGCGGTCCTCGCGCTCCGGCCCGCCCCGCGCCCCCAGTTGACCCTGGTCGCGGAGTTCCCCTCCGCCCAGGCGGCCGGCGCCGCGGTGTGCGCGGTCATGGAGTCCGGCCACGCCCCCTCGCTGCTGGAGCTGATGGACGCCACCACCATCCGCGCGGTCAACGCCATGGCGCGGATGGGCCTGCCGGAGAGCACCGAGGCGCTGCTGCTGGCCGGGTACGACTCGGACGACCCGGCCGCGGACCTCGCCGTGCTCGCCGAGCTGTGCACGGCCGCGGGCGCCACCGAGGTGGTGCCGGCCGAGGACCCCGCCGAGTCGGAGATGCTGCTCCAGGCCCGCCGGCTGGCGCTGCCCGCGCTGGAGCGGGTCTCCACCGCCTCGATGATCGACGACGTGTGCGTGCCGCGCGCCCGGCTGGCGGCCCTGCTCGACGGGGTGGCCGCGATCGCCGCGAAGTTCGACCTGACCATCGGGGTGTGCGCGCACGCCGGGGACGGCAACACGCACCCCATCGTCTGCTTCGACGCGCAGGACCCGGACCAGACCCGCCGGGCCCGCGCGTCCTTCGACGAGATCATGTCCCTCGGTCTGGCCCTCGGCGGCACCATCACCGGTGAACACGGCGTGGGACTGCTGAAGAAGGACTGGCTCGCCCGCGAACTGGGCCCGGTGGGTCTGGAGGTGCAGCGCGGTGTGAAGGCGGTCTTCGACCCGCTCGGGCTGCTCAACCCGGGTAAGGTGCTCTGACCGCCGCCGCGCTCACGCACTGGCGTCCGGGGTGTCGTCGGAGTCCGACCACGGGTCGCGCAGCCACAGCTCGTCGCCGGCCGCGGGAGCCAGCAGCCGGCTCAACCCGTCGTCCATGCCGAGCTGTTCGTGCTCGCTGCCCGGCGGCACCACCCGCAGCGTGCGCTCCAGCCAGGCGGCCACCGGCGAGGACGGCGCCTCCAGCAGCGCGTCGCCGTCGGGCGAACTGAGCGCCATGCACAGCACGCTGCGCCCGTTGACCTTCGTCGGCCAGATCCGCACGTCGCCGTGCCCGCACGGCCGGAACACCCCCTCCACGATCAGCTCACGGGCGAACGTCCAGTTGACGGGCGCGTCGGAGCCGATGTGGAAGGTGATGTGCACCGCATACGGATCGTCCGTGCGGTAGGTCAGCCGAGCCGGCACCGGAATGCTCCGTTCCGGTGAGAGCACGAGCTGCATCTCCAGTTCACGTTCCACCACGTTCTGCATGAGTCCGACGTCCTTTCCTTGGCGCGGTGGCCCCGGGTGCGGGTGTCGCGACGGGGCCTGCACCTGGAAGAGAGCGCGTACCTCTCCAACCATTACGCGGGTTTCCCCGATTCGCTTCAGATTTCTCGAACCCGGAGCGGACGGCGGCGCACCGGGGTAATGACATGTCAACGAGACGTCGTGGAGCGGGGTGCGCGCCGGCGTGGACCCGCCGGGCCGGTCATTCTGGTAGATGTGGACGTGACACCACCCCGCGGTCGAGCAGATACGGAACTGTGACCATGAGCGCACCCACCTCTGGCTCCTCGGGTTCGTCGGCATCCCCCCAGCCGTCCGCGTCCCCGGGTGGGTCCGGCGCTCCTGTGCCCGGGTACTACCCGGACCCGTCGATCCCGCACTACATCCGGTACTGGAACGGCTCCGCGTGGGTGCCGGGCACCAGCCGCCCCGCGCCGGTGGACGGGGCGCTGCCCGGCGGGTCCCCGGCGCCCGTACCCGCGCCGGCCCCCGTACCGGCCCCGGCGCCCGCGCCCGCCGCGCCCGGTCCGCCCGCGCTCGACGAGTCCGGCCCGATGTTCCTCGACGAGGACCCGGCCGCACCTACCGCCGAGCGGTGGAGCGAGACCGGGGTCGGCCCCGTGGCGGCGCCCGCCCCGCAGCGGCCGGTGCCCGACCCGCGGGCCCATCTCGCCCAGGAGCAGGCGCCGTCCTGGCCGGCCCCGCACTCCGGTGCCGGTGCCGGGCTGCCCCCGATCTCCTGGGGTTCCCCGCAGTCCCCGGCCGTCCAGGAGCCCCTGCCGGCGCCGCAGCCGCCGGCCCCCGCGCCCTTCCCGGCACCGGCCCAGCAGTCCCCGCCGCTGTCGCCCCTGGTGCCCGCACCGGCTCCGGCCCCTGCTCCTGCTCCGGCCGCGCCCGCACCCGTTCCCGAGTCCGCCGCGCAGGCGTCCGCCCCGTGGGCCGCGCAGGTGCAGGACCTGGCCCGGGGCGAGGGCGGGGTGGTGCCGTGGCGGCCGCCGGTGGACGACCCGTTCGGGGCGTCCCGGGCCCCCGACCGGCCCGGCGGGCTGGTCCGCCGGTTCCTGGCCCGGCTGGTCGACGCCGTGGTGCTCGGCGCGGTGACCGCGGTCGCCGCCGTGCCGCTGGGCACCGCGGCCTACCACCACGCCAAGGACAAGGTGGACCAGGCCCGGCTGACCGGGGAGACCGTCCGGGTCTGGCTGATCGACAGCACCACGGGCGCCCAACTCGGCGCCGTACTGGCCACGTTCCTCGTCGCCGGCGTGCTGCTGGAGGTGCTGCCGACCGCGAGGTGGGGCCGTACGCTGGGCAAGCGCCTGGTCGGGCTGCGGGTGCTGGACATCGAGGCGCAACTGCCGCCCGGCTTCGGCCTCAGCGCGCGCCGCTGGCTGCTGCGCACCGTGCTGAACCTGCTGGCGGTCGGCGTGGTCGGCGTGGCCTGGTGCCTCTTCGACCGCCCCTGGAAGCAGTGCTGGCACGACAAGGCGGCCCGTACGTTCGTCGCCCGCGGCTAGGGCCTGTCGTACTCCGATCGGCTGCGGCCCGCGGGCGGGGGAGCGGCACCCGGGCTTGACTCGGGGCATGAGTAGCGATCAGCCCGGCGGCGGCTCACCGTACGACAAACCGTCAGGCGGGCAGCAGCCCCCGCCGGACCAGCCGCCGCCCGGCAACCCGTACGGCGGCAACCCGTACGGCGGGGGCCCGGGCGGGCAGAGCCCGTACGACCAGAACCCGTACGGTCAGCAGCCCTACGGCGGCGGCCCGGGCGGCCCCGACCCGCTGGCGGGGATGCCGCCGCTCGCGGAGGCCGGCCGGCGGCTGCTGGCGCGGATCATCGACATCATCATCGTGCTGATCCCCTCCTACCTCCTGGACTGGGCGTCCGTCGGGGCGCAGGGCAGCCACTTCACCGCGGGCCGCTCCGCGGTCGGCGGGATCTTCACCGCGGGCATCGGCTTCCTCTACGAGTTCCTGATGACCCGCGCCACCGGGCAGACCGTCGGCAAGCGCCTGCTCGGGATGCGCGCGGCCATGCTGGACAACGGCCGGGTCCCCGACTCCTACGCCGCCGCGATCCGCGCGGCCATCCTGTGGCTGCCCGCCTTCTGCTGCTCCTGCGTCTGGTTCCTCGTCATCGGCGCGACGATCGTCATCGACCGCCCCTACAAGCAGGGCATCCACGACAAGGCCGCCAAGACCGTCGTGGTCCAGGCCACGCCGTAGTGCGGGAGGCCGGGGCGCCGGGCGCCGCGGCTCAGCGCAGGGAGTGCTCCCGGGCCGGTGCCGGGGCCGCCGCGCGCGCCGGCTGTTCGGCGGCACCGTCCCCGGCGGGCCGCAGCGCGGCCGCGACCACCACCCCGAGCAGCAGCCCGAGCGCGGCGAACCCGATCACCGCCCCGGTGGAGGACGCCCCCGTCAGCAGCAGGACCGCGAAGGTGAACAGGACCACGGTGCCGGCACCGTAGGCGACTTGCGCGTGCGTGGGGCGTGGCATGAGGGAACCGTCCTCAAGGGGGTGCGTCGAGATGCGGGGGCCTGCTGACGGGCGTGACTCTACGGTTCGAAATGCCCAGACCCGTCCCCGGGTAAGCGTTGCCTCACCCGCGGTGCGGAGCACGGGGGGCGCACGGGGTCGCACGTGTGACCGATACCTCAACGCCTGTGCGACGCAGTCCCGTTGGGGCCGCTGGCGTCCGGTCGGCGGATCGCGGTCACCGGGAAGCGGCCCAGCTAACCAGCACGTCATGCGCAAGTCAAGATCTGTCTTTTCGCCCGTCGCTCCGGTGCAATGGCCTTTCCCAAGGGGAGGTCAAGGATCTTGAAAAGACAGCACTGGATCAGCCAAAGAGCCGCCCTGGCAGCCGCGATAGCCGTGCTCGCGGTCCCGGCCGCCGCCACCGGCGCGGCCGCGGCGTCCGCGGGCTCCGGCAGCACCGGCACCACATCCGCCGCCGCCGAGCACGACCCGGCGCAGGCCGAACCGCACAACCTGCCGGGCCCGTTCAGCAAGCAGCAGGCCGCCGAGCACTCCGCGGCCCTCCAGCAGGTCGTCTCCGGCGACGCCACCGTCCAGCAGCGCGACGGCTCCCAGGTGGTCCAACTCGGCCACGGCAAGGGCAAGCAGAGCAAGTACGTCGAGCTGGGCCGGGAGAAGACCGACAAGATCTTCACCATCCTGGTGGAGTTCGGCGACCAGGTCGACGACACCACGACCTACGACCCCGACGGCCCGGACGGACCCGAGCCGCCCGTGGCCAAGTACGGCGGCGACCCCGGCCCGGCCCACAACACCATTGCCCAGCCGGACCGTTCGCAGGACAACAGCACCGCCTGGCAGGCCGACTACGACCAGCAGCACTTCCAGGACCTGTACTTCTCCCACGCCAAGGACACCGAGTCGCTGGCGAAGTACTACGAGAAGCAGTCCTCGGGCCGCTACTCGGTCGACGGCGAGGTCTCGGACTGGGTCAAGGTCCCCTACAACGAGGCCCGTTACGGCTCCGACTGGTGCGGCTCCACCATCTGCTCCAGCGCCTGGGACCTGATCCGCGACGCCACCACCGCCTACGTCGCCGACCAGCAGGCGCAGGGCCGCACCGCCGCGCAGATCAAGGCCGACCTGGCGCAGTACGACCAGTGGGACCGCTACGACTACGACGGCGACGGCGACTTCAACGAGCCGGACGGCTACATCGACCACTTCCAGATCGTGCACGCCGGTGAGGACCAGTCGGCCGGCGGCGGCGCCCAGGGCACCGACGCGCTGTGGGCGCACCGCTGGTACGCCTACGGCAGCGACGCGGGGAAGACCGGGCCCGAGGGCGACAAGGCCGGCGGCACCGAGATCGGCGACACCGGCATCTGGGTCGGCGACTACACCCTCCAGCCGGAGAACGGGGGCCTGGGCGTCTTCGCCCACGAGTACGGCCACGACCTCGGCCTGCCCGACGAGTACGACACCTCCTACGTCGGCGAGAACAGCACCGCGTTCTGGACGCTGATGTCCTCCGGCTCCTGGATGGGCACCGGCCAGAACGCCATCGGCGACCTGCCCGACGACATGAACGCCTGGGACAAGCTCCAGCTCGGCTGGCTGAACTACGGCACCGCCAAGGCCGCGACCCGCTCCACCACCAAGCTGGGCGTCGCCGAGTACAACACCAAGGACAAACAGGCGCTGGTGGTGCAGCTGCCCGACAAGTCCGTCACCACCACCGTCACCACGCCCGCCGAGGGCGACAAGCAGTGGTGGAGCGGCATGGGCGACGACCTGTCCAACACCCTGACCCGCACCGTGGACCTCACCGGCGCCACCACCGCCGCCCTGGACCTCAAGGGCTGGTGGGACATCGAGCAGAACTACGACTTCCTCTACACCGAGGTCTCCACCGACGGCGGCGCGAACTGGACCGCGCTGGAGGGCACCGCGAACGGCAAGGCGCTGCCCCGCGACGGCAGCGACCGCCCGGCCCTGACCGGCACCTCCGGCGCCTACGAAAACCTGTCCTTCCCGCTGGACGCCTACGCCGGCCGGCAGATCCAGCTGCGCTTCCGCTACGCCACCGACGGCGGCGTGGCCCAGCAGGGCTTCGCGGCCGACGCGATCAGCGTCACCGCCGACGGCAAGGCGCTGCTCACCGACGGCGCCGAGACCGACGACAACGGCTGGAGCGCCGACGGCTTCTCCCGGATCGGCGCCTCCTTCAGCAAGGACTACCCGGAGTACTACATCGCCGAGAACCGGCAGTACACCTCGTACGACACCACGCTGAAGACCGGCCCGTACAACTTCGGCTGGACCAGCACCCGGCCGGACTGGGTGGAGCACTACCCGTACCAGACCGGGCTGCTGGTGTGGCTGTGGGACACCTCGCAGCAGGACAACAACGTCGGCGCCCACCCCGGCAGCGGCGAGATCCTGCCGGTGGACGCGCACGCCAAGCCGGAGACGTTCACCGACGGCACCGTCATCCGCAACCGGGTCCAGGCGTACGACTCGCCGTTCAGCTGGTACCCGTCGGCCGGGTTCACCCTCCATGACGACGGCGTCGCCAAGCGCATCGCCGCCAAGCCCGGGGCCCCGGTCTTCGACGACCACTACGGAACGTACTGGTACGCGAGCAACCCGTACGGCAGCGTCAAGGTCCCCGACACCAACACCCGGCTGACGATCACCGGCCAGGCCCTCGACGGGAGCACCCTGACGGTCCAGGTGAGCCCGTCACATCGGTAACATCGGTCACACTCGCCGCGCTGACCTGCGGTGACGCGACGTACGGCCGCCGTCCCCTGGTGGGCGGCGGCCGATGCGCAGAAGATGTGCTCATGGCGGTCGGCGGTTTCATCAAGCTCCCGGGCGGCACGGTCGTGGTGGCGCTCGGCCTGCCGCACCCGGCGTGCCCCGAGCTGGCCGTACGGGTGGTGGTGCACGCGGTGAACCGCCAGCGCGCCCTGACCCGGCTGAGCAACCTCGGGTTCCGCGGCGCGCGGCTGACCGGCAACGCCGAGCCGCCCACCCCCGACGAGGTCTCCGCGGTGCTGCACCACCCCGACGGCCTGGTCTGGCGGGAGTACGGGGCCCTGGGCACGGACCCCTGGTACCCGATCTCCACGCTGAAGCGGCTCAGCCACCACGCGTAGCCGGCGGGTTCCCTTGCGCGGGACCCGGGCAAGGGGCAAGGGGCCTGGGGCCTGGGGTCACGCTCCGCCCGCGGCCGCGACCTCTCCGTGCAGCTCCACCCCGGCCGCCCGCAGCTGCACCAGCGCCTGCCGGGTGGTCTCCGGCGCCACCCCCGCGGTCAGGTCCAGCAGCACCCGGGTGGTGAAGCCCTCCCGGGCCGCGTCCAGCGCGGTGGCGCGCACGCAGTGGTCGGTGGCGATCCCCACCACGTCCACCTCGTCGACCTCCCGCTCGCGCAGCCACGCGGCCAGCCCGGCGCCGTTCTCGTCCCTGCCCTCGAAACCGCTGTACGCCGCCGCGTAGGCGCCCTTGTCGAAGACCGCGTCCACCGCGCCCGAGGCCACCGCGGGCGTGAAGTTCGGGTGGAACCCGACCCCCTCGGTGCCCGCGACGCAGTGCCGCGGCCAGGACGACACGTAGTCCGGCTCGTCCGAGAAGTGGTCGCCCGGGTCCACATGGTGGTCGCGGGTCGCCACGACGTGCCGGTACACCCCGGCGGACTGCCCGATCAGGTCGGTGACCGCGGCGGCCACGTCCGCGCCCCCCGGCACCGCGAGGCTGCCGCCTTCGCAGAAGTCGTTCTGCACGTCCACGATGATCAGTGCGCGGTGCATGTCTGTCTCCGAGTGCTTTCCGGTTCGCCGGTGCCGAGCGTAGGGACTGAGCCCCTCCCACGGGAAGAGGGGGCGCGGGCCGCCTCTTCCCGCGGGCGGCCGGGACCGGCCTACATGGTCTCCGTGGGGAGCACCGGCTCGCCACGCGAGAGCTGGGTCGCCGACAGCGGCAGCCCCGCCCGCGCGGCGATGTGCCGGGTGCGCGCGGCGTCCAGCGGCTCGCGCCCGACCACCTCGCCGCCGCGCACCAGCGGCACCAGCAGCTGCCGGTCCACCAGGTCCGCAGGGATCTCGCCGCTGCCCACCACCTCGGCCTCGGCGACGCCGTCGGCGTCCAGCCGCCGCGCGGCCCACTTGCGGCCGCCCACGCTGGTCTTCCCGCCCAGCGCCCGCTTGGCGACCGGGGTGAGCGGCGCGTCCGCCTCGCCGGGCACGGACGCGCGGGCGACCAGCTTGTAGACCATCGCGCAGGTGGGGTGCCCGCTGCCGGTGACCAGCGACGTGCCGACCCCGTAGGCGTCGACCGGCGCCGCGGCCAGCGACGCGATCGCGTACTCGTCCAGGTCGGAGGTGACCACGATCTTCGTCTCCCGCGCCCCGAGGTCGTCCAGCTGCTGCCGCACCCGGTGGGCGAGCAGCAGCAGGTCGCCGGAGTCGATCCGGACCGCGCCCAGCTCCGGCCCGGCCACCTCCACGGCGGTGCGCACCGCCTCGGTCAGGTCGTAGGTGTCCACCAGCAGCGTGGTGCCGCGGCCGAGCGACTCGACCTGCGCGGTGAAGGCGTCCCGCTCGCTGTCGTGCAGCAGGGTGAAGGCGTGCGCGCTGGTGCCGATGGTGGGCAGCCCGTAGCGGAAGCCGGCGGCGAGGTTCGAGGAGGAGCGGAACCCGCCGACGTAGGCGGCCCGCGCGGCGGCGACCGCGGCCAGTTCGTGGGTGCGCCGCGCGCCCATCTCCATCAGCGGCCGGCCGCCGGCCGCCACCGCCATCCGGGAGGCGGCCGCGGCGATCGCCGAGTCGTGGTTGAGGATCGACAGGACCACCGTCTCCAGCAGCACCGCCTCGGCGAAGCTGCCCTCCACCCGCAGGATCGGCGAGCCGGGGAAGTACACCTCGCCCTCGGGGTAGCCCCAGATGTCGCCGGTGAAGCGGTAGTCCGCGAGCCACTTCAGCGTCGCTGCGTCCACCACCCGCTCCCGTTCGAGGAACTCCAGCACGGGAGCGTCGAACCGGAAGTTCTCCACCGCGTCCAGGACGCGGCCGGTGCCGGCCACGACGCCGTAGCGCCGCCCCTCCGGCAGCCGCCGGGTGAACGCCTCGAAGACCGAACGGCGGTGCGCGGCGCCGCTCTTGAGCGCCGCCTGAAGCATCGTGAACTCGTACCGGTCGGTGAACAGCGCGGTGGACGGCACGTCCACCGGCAGTGCCAGGTCTGCTGTGCTCATGGCGATGATGCTACCCTTCATTTCGTCAAACTGACGAGATCTCGCTCTGTGGGCCCTCTCACACGCCCATTTGTGCGACGGCCCCCCGGGGCGGCAGCATGGAACCTGTGAGTGTCGCGCCTGTTGAGATCGAGCGTCCCGAGTCGAGCGGGGCCCCTTCCGTGGTCCCCGAACCGGACGTTCCGTGGGTGACGCTCGTGCACAACGACCCCGTCAACCTCATGAGCTACGTGACGTACGTGTTCCAGACGTACTTCGGGTACTCGAAGAGCAAGGCCACCAAGCTGATGAAGGACGTCCACTACAAGGGGCGGGCCGTGGTCTCCAGCGGCACCCGCGAGGAGATGGAGCGGGACGTGCAGGCGATGCACGGCTACGGTCTGTGGGCGACGCTGTCCCAGGACCGCTGATGGCGCGCCGACGGGCCCGCGCCGGCTACTTCGAGCCGGTCCGCGGCGGCGGGGCGGCCATCGCGCTGGACGAGGTGGAGATCTCGATCCTGCGCAGCCTGACCGTGCAGCTGCTGGAACTGGTCGGCCCGGGCGAGCAGCCGGACGGCGCCGACGACGACCCGCTCGCGCGGCTCTTCGCCGAGGGCCCCACCAAGCCCCCGGACGACCCCGCGCTGGCCCGGCTCTTCCCGGACGCCTACGAGGAGACCGCCGACGCCTCGGAGTTCCGCCGCTTCACCGAGAACGACCTGCGGGCCCGCAAGCGCGACGACGCGCTGGCGGTGATCCGGGGCCTGGACGCGGGCGGACCGGTGCTGAAGCTGACCGGCGACGAGTCCCGGCAGTGGCTGGGCACCCTCAACGACCTGCGGCTGACCCTGGGCACCCGGCTCGGCGTCAGCGAGGACGAGGGCAGCGAGCTGTACCACCTGCCCGACAGCGACCCCCGCAAGCCGCTGGTCATGGCCTACCTGTGGCTCGGCGGGCTCCAGGAGAGCCTGGTCGAGACGCTGATGCACTGATGCACTGATGCACTGATATGTACTGAGGGCACTGACGGCTCCTCGCGCGGCGCACCCCCGCCCCAAGCTCCCGCGCAACCCGGGCGGCGCGTTCTTCGGCCTTTACGGTGGCGTGCGGCCCGGCTGCCCCGCCGACCGGGCCGCGGCGCCCGCCACGGGGTACACATCCGCGCATGGCGGACGAAACGCGTGTGCGGCCCGGGCCCGGCGAGCCCGCGGACACCGAGGGCTACGCCCGGGGCCTGGGCAGCCGGCAGGTCCAGATGATCGCGATCGGCGGCGCCATCGGCACCGGCCTGTTCCTCGGCGCCGGCACCGCGATCCACCGGGCCGGCCCCGGCCTGCTGCTGATGTACGCCGTCGCCGGCGCGGTCGTCTTCTGCATCATGCGCGCCCTGGGCGAACTGCTCACCTACCGTCCGGTCTCCGGCTCCTTCGCCGACTACGCCCGGGAGTTCCTCGGCCCCTTCACCGGCTACGCCACCGGCTGGACCTACTGGCTGATGTGGGTCGTCACGGGCATGGCCGAGGTCACCGCCGCGGCCACCTACACCGCCTACTGGTGGCCGGCGGTGCCGCAGTGGAGCGCCGCGCTGGTGTTCCTGCTGCTGCTGGCCGGCGTCAACCTGGTCTCGGTGGGCCTCTTCGGCGAGATCGAGTTCTGGCTGTCCACGGTGAAGGTCACCGCGATCCTCGGGATGATCCTGATCGGCGTCGGCGTGCTCACCCTCGGAGTGTCGGCAGCCGGGCACACCGCGTCCGTCGGCCACCTGTGGCGGGACGGCGGCTTCTTCCCCCACGGCGTCGGCCGGTCGCTGCTGACCTTGCAGATGGTGATGTTCGCCTACCTCGCCGTCGAACTCGTCGGCGTCACCGCGGGCGAGGCCCGCGAACCGCGCCGCACCCTGCCCAAGGCGATCAACACGCTGCCGTGGCGGATCGCGCTGTTCTACGTCGGCGCGCTCGCGGTGATCCTGTGCGTGGTGCCCTGGACCCGCTTCCAGCCCGGCGTCAGCCCCTTCGTGGCCGCCTTCGCGGAGATCGGCATCCCCTTCGGCGCCGGGGTGGTCAACTTCGTGGTGCTCACCGCCGCCCTGTCGTCCTGCAACTCCGGGATGTACTCCACCGGCCGCATGCTGCGCGACCTCGCCGCCAACGGGCAGGGCCCGCGCGCCTTCGACCGGCTCACCGCCCGCCGCACCCCGGCCGCCGGCACCCTCGCCTCGGTGGGCGTGATGGGCGTCGGCGTATGGGTCAACTACGTCGACCCGGACGGGGCGTTCACCTACATCACCGCCTTCGCCACCGTGGCCGCGGTGTGGACCTGGGCGGTGATCCTCCTCGCGCACATCCGCTACCGCGCCGCCGTACGCGCCGGGCGGGCCGCACCCGCCTGGTTCACCGCACCCGGGGGAGCGGCCGCCAGCTGGTGCGCGCTGGCCTTCCTCGCCCTCGTCCTGGTGCTGATCGGCATCGACGCCGACGCCCGGGTGTCGCTGTACGGGGTGCCGCTGTGGGCGGCGCTGCTCGGCGCCGGCTACCGGGTGCTGCGCCGGCGCGACCCGGCGGCGTTCGCCCGCCGCCCGCACCTGCCGCCGGGCGCGCCCGGCGCGGACGGCCCCGGGCCGGGCGCCCCGGACCCGGCGGTCGGCGAGGCCGGCGGACTGCCCGGCACCCCGGCCGTGTAGCCGCCGCGGCGGCCCCTGTTACTTTTCCCGCATGCTCACCATCACCCAGGACCTGTACGACGCGATCGTCGCCCACGCCCGCGCCGACCACCCCGACGAGGCGTGCGGGATCGTGGCGGGCCCGGCGGGCAGCGGCCGCCCCGAGCGGTTCGTGCCGATGCTGAACGCGGCCCGCTCGCCGACGTTCTACGAGTTCGACTCCACCGACCTGCTCCGGCTCTACCGCGACATGGACGACCGCGACGAGGAGCCCGTGATCGTCTACCACTCGCACACCGCGACCGAGGCGTACCCCTCCCGGACCGACATCAGCTACGCCAACGAGCCCGGCGCGCACTACGTCCTGGTCTCCACCGCGGAGGAGTTCCAGTTCCGCTCGTTCCGCATCCTGGACGGCCAGGTCACCGAAGAACCGGTCGAAGTGGTGCCATCCGCGCCCTGACCTTCCGGATGCTGGGACGGGCTCGCCGGGCGCCGGGCGGGAATCGATACGATGACCGCATGGTTGTCCATGGTGTGAGCGACTCATGAGCGGCACCGCACCCGGTGCGCTGCTCGTGGCGCGGCTGCACGTCGACCTGTGCCGCCGCACCGCCGCGGCGTGTCGGTAGCCGCGTACGCCCTCCGCCGAGGCGACCCGCCGCCCGCCGTGGCCCGGCCCCCGTGGTCCGGCAGAAAACCGCACGGCCCGCACCGCACCACCCCGGCTCCAGACCGGCGTCACCCACCCCGCTTCGTCCGCACCCACAGGAGCACCGTCATGGCCATCGAGGTCCGCATCCCGACCATCCTCCGCACATACACCGACGGCCAGAAGGCCGTCGAGGGTGCCGGGACCACGCTCGACGAGCTGTTCACCGACCTCGACTCCCGCCACGCCGGGCTGCGCGACCGGGTCGTCGACAACGGCGAACTGCGCCGCTTCGTGAACGTGTACCTCAACGACGAGGACGTCCGCTTCCTCAAGGGCATCGCCACCGAGGTCGCCGACGGCGACAGCGTGACGATCCTGCCCGCCGTCGCCGGCGGCTCGACCGCCGCCACCGCCCCGTCCGGCCACCGCTGATGCGGTACGACAGCCCGCTGGCCGCGGTCGGCAACACCCCGCTGGTGCGGCTGCCCCGGCTGTCGCCCTCGGACCGGGTGAGCGTCTGGGCGAAGCTGGAGGACCGCAACCCGACCGGCTCGGTCAAGGACCGGCCCGCGCTGCACATGATCGAGCGGGCCGAGGCCGAGGGCGTGCTCACCCCCGGCTGCACCATCCTGGAGCCGACCTCCGGCAACACCGGCATCTCGCTGGCGATGGCGGCCCGCCTCAAGGGCTACCGCATCGTCTGCGTGATGCCCGAGAACACCTCGTCCGAGCGGCGCGAACTGCTGGCGATGTGGGGCGCGGAGATCATCTCCTCGCCCGCGGCCGGGGGTTCCAACACCGCGGTGCGGGTGGCGAAGGAACTCGCCGCCGAGCACCCGGACTGGGTGATGCTCTACCAGTACGGCAACGCGGCCAACCCCGGCGCCCACTACGCCACCACCGGCCCGGAGATCCTCGCCGACCTGCCCACCATCACGCACTTCGTGGCGGGCCTGGGCACCACCGGCACCCTGATGGGCGTCGGCCGCTACCTGCGGGAGAAGGTGCCCGGCGTCACCATCGTGGCCGCCGAGCCGCGGTACGACGACGTCGTCTACGGCCTGCGCAACCTCGACGAGGGCTTCGTCCCCGAGCTGTACGACGAGTCGGTGCTCTCCACCCGCTACTCGGTCGGCTCGCAGGACGCGGTGCGCCGCACCCGCGAACTGCTGTCCGAGGAAGGCATCTTCGCCGGGGTCTCCACCGGTGCCGCGCTGCACGCGGCGCTCGGCGTGGCCCGCAAGGCGGAGAACTCCGGCGAGCGGGCGGACATCGTCTTCGTGGTCGCCGACGGCGGCTGGAAGTACCTGTCCACCGGCATCTACACCGCCGCCTCCACCGAAGAGGCGGTCGCCGCGCTGCACGGCCAGCTCTGGGCGTAAGGCGCCTGCGGCGAACGGCACTTGGCCCGGCGGCGCCCCCGCGCGGGACGACCGACCGGACACCGCCTACCACGGACGACCCGCCCCCGGCCGCACGGTCGGGGGCGGGTCGCGTTCGCAGCGGGGTTCGGGGTGACCCGGACTGGTGATTCCGCCCACAACCGGTGCCCGTAAGAGCGCGCTGCGCAGCGGCCCGCTTTACCCTTCCTAGAACGTGGCGGGAGTCCGCCACCCTAGGAGCCGGAATCGGGGCGAGCGCCGCGCCCTCGGAGGTGGACCCCGCGATGAACCTCACCGTCGTCGGCTGCTCGGGCTCGTTCCCGTCCGCGGACTCGGCCTGTTCGAGCTACCTGCTCGAAGCGGACGGCTTCCGGCTGCTGCTCGACATGGGCAACGGGGCCCTGGGCGAACTCCAACGCCACTGCGGCCTGTACGACCTGGACGCGGTGCTCCTCAGCCACCTGCACGCCGACCACTGCATCGACATGTGCGGCTACTTCGTGGCCCGCTACTACCGGCACGAGGGCGGCCCGGTCTCGGCGATCCCCGTCTACGGCCCGGCCGGCACCGAGCGGCGGTTGAACATCGCCTACGGCGACGTGCCGGACGAGAAGTGCATGAGCGAGGTCTTCGACTTCCGCACCCTGGAGCCCGGCGCCTTCCGGCTCGGCCCGTTCCAGGTCACCACGGACGCGGTCAGCCACCCGGTGGAGGCGTACGGCTTCCGGATCGAGGCGGACGGCCGCAGCCTCGCCTACTCCGGCGACACCGGGCCCTGCGAGGCGCTCAGCGGCCTGGCCGAGGGCGCCGACCTGTTCCTGTGCGAGGCGTCCTTCACCCACGGCAAGGAGGACATCCCCGACCTGCACCTCAACGGGCTCCAGGCCGGGCAGATCGCCGAGAGCGCGGGCGCGGGGCGCCTGGTGCTCACCCACATCCCGCCGTGGACCAACCCGTCGGTCAACCTCCGTGACGCGCAGACCGCCTTCGGCGGGCCGGTCGAGCTGGCGAAGGCGGGCGCGGTCTACGAGATCTGACCGGCCCCCGGCCGTACGCCCGGCGCCGGTGCACCGTCCGTGACCGCCGGTGACGTCCCCCCAACAGTGGGTTAGTGTGACATATCGGAAACACACCGACCCGCCCGGCGGGCCCCGGCACGCCACAGCAGCCGGGGCCAGGACGACAGGAGACGCGGATGGCCACCAAGGCAGAGAAGATCGTCGCCGGGCTCGGCGGGATCGACAACATCGAAGAGGTCGAGGGCTGCGTCACCCGGCTGCGCACCGAGGTCGTCGACCCCGGCCGGGTCGACGAGGACGCCCTCAAGGCCGCCGGCGCCCACGGGGTGGTCAAAATGGGCACCGCGATCCAGGTCGTCATCGGCACCGACGCCGACCCGATCGCCGACGAGATCGACCAGATGATGTAGCCGCGCCGGCCACCTGGGCCGCCCGGGCCGCCCCGCCCGGCGCCCCCGGCCCCCGCTCCCAGGGGACGGCGGCAGACCGTGACTCCGGGTGGCCGTTCACCCGGATAGGCTCCACACATGTCACGATTCGACGGCCGCACCCCCGACCAGCTCCGCCCCGTCACCATCGAGCGGGGCTGGAGCAAACACGCCGAAGGGTCCGTCCTGGTCTCCTTCGGCGACACCCGAGTCCTCTGCACCGCCAGCGCCACCCAGGGCGTACCCCGCTGGCGCAAGGGCAGCGGCGAAGGCTGGGTCACCGCCGAGTACAGCATGCTGCCGCGCGCCACCAACACCCGCGGCGACCGCGAGTCCGTCCGCGGCAAGATCGGCGGCCGCACCCACGAGATCTCCCGCCTGATCGGCCGCTCGCTGCGCGCCGTCATCGACTACAAGGCGCTCGGCGAGAACACCGTCGTCCTCGACTGCGACGTCCTCCAGGCCGACGGCGGCACCCGCACCGCCGCGATCACCGGCGCCTACGTCGCCCTCGTCGACGCCGTCAGCTGGATGCAGGCCAACCACCTGGTCCGCCTCAAGGCCAAGCCGATCACCGGCAGCGTCGCCGCGGTCAGCGTCGGCATCGTCGACGGCGTCCCCGTCCTCGACCTCCCCTACGAGGAGGACGTCAAGGCCGAGACCGACATGAACGTCGTCTGCACCGGCGACGGCCGCTTCGTCGAGGTCCAGGGCACCGCCGAGGGCGCCCCCTTCGACCGGGCCGAACTCGACGCGCTGCTCGCACTGGCCACCGGCGGGTGCGCCGAGCTGACGAAGATCCAGCAGGCGGCTCTCGCCGAGGGCTGACCGCAGTTGATCGCCCGCCCCCGCGCGGGCGGCCCCGTGTACCGTGTGCCGCGTGTCAACCGACGTGCGGCACACGGCCGTACGCCCGCGACAGGGGAGGGGCCACCGCATGAACGTCCGCCGCCGCACCGCCGTCCGCACCGCCGTCCGCGCCACCGCCCGCACCGCCCCAGGCGCCGCACGCTCCACACCGGCCGCCCGCTTACCGGTCCCCGCCGCAGCCCTCCCGGCCGCCGTCCTGCTGCTCACCGCCTTCCTCACCACCGCCTGCCAGGGCGCCGCGGCCCGCGCACTGGACTGCGCCAAGACCGCCGCCGCCATCGCCGGCGACATCCAGGACCTCCAGAGCACCGCCACCAACGTCGGCCAGGTCTCCGACGCCGGCCGCCGCAAGGACACCGTCTCCGCGCTCGACAAGGTGCAGAAGGACCTCAACCGGCTCGGCAGCGGCCACGGCTCCGACGTCGGCCACGCCGCCTCCGACCTGTCCACCTCGGTCCGCCATGCCCGCACCACCGCCGCCGGCGGCCACGACCCCGACCTGCGCCCCGTCGCCTCGGCGGCCGGCCGGCTGACGGTGGTCTGCGCCAAGGGATAACGGCGCCAAGGGATAATCGCGGCATGACCACCCGCCTCGTCCTCGCCACCCGCAACGCCCACAAAGTCACCGAACTGCGGGCCATCCTCGCGGCGGCCGGCCTCGACCACGAACTCGTGGGCGCCGACGCCTATCCGGAGATCCCCGACGTCAAGGAGACCGGGGTCACCTTCGCGGAGAACGCGCTGCTCAAGGCGCGCGCCCTCGCCGACGCGACCGGACTGCCCGCGATCGCCGACGACTCGGGCCTGTGCGTGGACGTGCTGGGCGGCGCCCCCGGCATCTTCTCCGCCCGCTGGGCCGGCCGGCACGGCGACGACGCCGCCAACCTCGACCTGCTGCTCGCCCAGCTCAGCGACATCGAACACCCCCACCGCGCCGCCCACTTCACCTGCGCGGCCGCCCTGGCGCTGCCCGACGGCACCACCCGCGTCGTCGAGGGCCGGCTGCGCGGCACCCTCCGCCACGCCCCCGCGGGCACCGGCGGTTTCGGCTACGACCCCATCCTCCAGCCCGACGGCGAGGAGCGGACCTGCGCCGAGCTGACCGCCGAGGAGAAGAACGCCATCAGCCACCGCGGCCAGGCCTTCCGCGCCCTGACCCCCCTCCTCACCGACCTCCTCCCCTGAGCAGGCGGAAAAGCGCGGCACCCGTCAGCGGATGCCGCGCTCGAGCGGTGGGCCCGGTGGGACTCGAACCCACGACACACCGGACCTAAACCGGCGCCCTCTGGCCAGCTGGGGTACGGGCCCGCCGCGCTACCTTACTTCGTCCCGCGCAGCCCGCGCACGGCCGGACCGGCCGCCGAAACCGGCGGTCTGGCTGTGGCACGAAGGGCACAGGTAGCGCAGGTTCTCACGCCGGTCGTCCGACCGGTCTCCGCTGATGTGGTCGATCTCCAGGACCAGACGGCGCCCCTGCCATGCCTCTCCCGTGCCGCACGCGGCGCAGACCCGCGGCACACCGATCTCGTCCAGCGCGCGCCGGAGCAGCCCCGTCCGCGTGCGGCCCGCGCCCGCCTCCCGCCGGACGAGTATCCGCTCGGCGGGCTTGCGGGCCGGTGACACGGTGCCGAGGAAGTGCCGCTGCCCGGTGAAGTGCGAGGTGTCGAGGCCGTACGCCGCCAGGCTGCGCCGCACGCGTCGCCGGCCCGAGGTGTTGCCCGCGATGCCCAGGGCGCGCAGCACCCCGGCGACGCTGGTGGAGGCGGAGACCGCGGCCGTGAGCACCTCACGCCCGATCAGTTCCTGGCCGTAGGCGCGTACGTCGGTGAAGCGGGCGGTGCTGATGCCGTAGCGCGCCAGTCTGCGGAGCAGGTTGGCGCGGGAGACCGGGTCGGCCGGCAGACCGAGGCGGTCCTGGAGCTGCGCGAGGCTGGTGCAGTCCGCCGCGGTGCCCGCCAGCAGCTCGCGGTCGAGGCGCGGTCCGCTCATCGGCGCCGCCGCCCGCGGTAGGTGTCGGTGACCGCATGGCAGTTGGGGCAGAGGAAGCGCAGGTTCGCCAGGCGGTTGTCCCACCACTCCCCGCTGATGTGGTCGATCTCGAGGGTGAGCGGCTTCCCGTTCCACTCCGTGCCCGTGCCGCACATCGCGCATGCCTCGACCACACCGGACCGCACCATCCCGCTGCGCAGCCGCTGCCGGGGCACCCGGCCCCGCGCGGGGTCCCGCAGCCGCAGCGGGCTCTCCCGCCGCGTGCCGGAGTTGCCCCCGGTGGGCGGCCCGAAGTGCGAGGTGTCGATGCCCAGTGCGGCGACACGGCGGCTGATGTGCGCCTGGTTGCCCCCGACCGGGCTGATGCCCAGGCGGCGCACCACGCCCTTGACGCTCGTCGAGGCGGCCACCGCGGCGCGCAGCCTGGCTTCGGTGTGCCGGGTGCGCCCCGTGGCGAAGTGGCTGGTGTCGAAGCCCGCCTCCGCCATCTTCTGCCGCAGGTAGCGCCGGCTGCCCGGTGTCGGACGGCCGCCGCAGCGGCGGACCGCGTCGTCGATGTGCTCCTCGCGTGCCGCCGCCGCCAGCAGTTCACGTGTGTATCGCGCCGCCATGACGCCCCCGCGCTCGTTCGTGTGTTCGCTTCTTCGTACGGGTCAACGAGGCGGGGCAGCCGGGGTTACGTGGACGGAGGGTCAGATCTTGAGGTCGCGGAGGAGTTTGGCGACGTGGCCGGTGGCCTTGACGTTGTAGAAGGCGTGCTCGACCTTGCCGGCGGGGTCGATGACGAGGGTGGAGCGGATCACGCCGGTGACGGTCCTGCCGTACATGGTCTTCTCGCCGTAGGCGCCGTAGGAGGTGAGGACGGCGCGGTCGGGGTCGGCGAGGAGGGTGACCTTGAGGGACTCCTTGTCGCGGAACTTCGCGAGCTTCTCCGGCTTGTCCGGGGAGATCCCGATCACGTCGTAGCCGGCCTCGGTGAACACCTCGAGGTTGTCGGTGAAGTCGCACGCCTGCTTGGTGCAGCCGGGGGTCAGGGCGGCGGGGTAGAAGTAGACGACCACCCGGCGGCCGAGGTGGTCGGCGAGCGAGACCTGCTTGCCGTCGGCGTCCGGCAGGGTGAACGCGGGGGCGGTGTCGCCGGGGGCGAGACGGTCGGACATGGAGGCTCCTGGGGCAAACGGGGGTGCCGACGAGGCGCGGGCCGCGTCGTACTGACAGACTGTCCGAACGCTACCTAATCAGGCGATGGAGGCAGTGCGGTGTCGGAAGGTGCCAGGACGGCCGCTCAGATCGAGGCGGATATCGCCCGCAGACGGCAGGACCTCGCGGTGACGCTGGACGAGATCGCGGTCCGGGTCCACCCGGTGACGATCATGCGGGACACCAAGGCGAAGGCGGTCTCCGCGCTCGACCACACGGTGGGGCAGGCGTACGTCGCCGCGAACCGTGCGGTCAGCCGGGCGCGGGCGCAGTTCGTCGACGAGGACGGCGCGCCGCGCATGGAGCGGGTCGTGCCGGCCGCGGTGGCCGGGGCGGCGGTCGTGGTCGCGGTGGCCGGTCTCATCGTGCGGCGCCGTCGCCGGTAGGTTCGTCGGCGTGAGTTCGAAGAGTGCACACGACAAGCTGCCCATCCGGATGCTGCACGACCGCGTGCTGGTGCGGCAGGACAACGGTGAGGGCGAGCGCCGCAGCGGCGGCGGCATCCTGATCCCGGCGACCGCGGCCGTCGGGAAGCGGCTGGCCTGGGCGGAGGTCGTCGCGATCGGCCAGCACGTGCGGACCGTCGAGGTCGGCGACCGGGTGCTGTTCGACCCGGAGGACCGGGCGGAGGTGGAGGTGCAGGGCGTGGCGTACGTGCTGATGCGGGAGCGCGACCTACACGCCGTGGCCGCCGAGCGCCTCCAGGGCGACGACTCGACCGGCCTGTACCTGTAGCACGCCGGCACCAGCACCAGCACCAGCACCGGCACCCGCGCCGGGGGCGGCCGCCCTATCCGCCGCGGGTGCCGGTCAGGCTGTCGGTGCCGCCGGTCCGGCCGGTGCCGCTCTGGTCGCCGCCCTGCGGGGCGAGGGTGTCGGTCGGGTCGCCGCCGGTGGGCGGTTGGACCGGGTCGGTCGGGACCGTGCTCGTCGGCGGGGTGGTGGGCGGGACGGTGGTGCCGGTGGTGGGCGGGGTGGTGGTCGGCTGCTGGCTGGGCGGTGTGGTCGCGCCGGTGGACGGCGCGGTGGTGATGCCGCCGTCGTCGGGTGTGGTGGGCTGGTCGCTCTGCGGGGCGACGGTCTGGCTGCCCTGCTGCATGTCGAGGTCGAAGTCGCTGACCTGCTGCCCCTTGAGCGCGGTGGCGGTGTAGTCGGCCCAGAGCGCGCCGGGTGGGCCGCCGCCGTTGATGCGGGCGGTGTTCATGGAGCCGTTGAGCTTCTCCTGGGCGCCGTTGGCGGGGTTCATGCCGAACAGGGCGACCACGGTGGCGAGTTTCGGCGTGTAGCCGGCGAACCAGGCGGCCTTGTCGTTCTCCGCGGTGCCGGTCTTCGCGGCGGACGGCCAGCCGGAGGCCTGTGCGGCCGCGGCGGTGCCGCCGGGGGTGTCGACGACGCTCTGGAGCATCGCGGTGGTGGTGTCGGCGGCGCTGCGCGGCACCGCCTGCACCGGCTTGCGGTCCGGCAGCCCGAGGGTGTCGCCGTCCTTGGTGATCTTCGCCACGATCGAGTAGGGGATCTCCACGCCGTGGTTGGCGAGGGTGGCGTACGCCTGGGCCATGTCCAGCGGGCTGGCGCTGTTGGGGTCGGACTGGCTGCTGCCGAAGGCGCCCAGTGCCATGGCCGGGGTCTGCGGGATGTCCACGGCGTCGGGAATGCCGAGGTCGTGGGCGGTCGCGATGACCTTCTTGGTGCCGACGTCCTGGGCCATCTGCGCGAAGACGGAGTTGACGGACTTGTCCATGGCCCGGGTGACGGTGATGTTGCCGTAGTCGGTGCCGTCCTCGTTGTCCGGGTGGTAGCCGACCGGGCCGTTCGGGCCCTGGACCTGGCGGCCGCTGGTGCCGTTGTAGATCGTGGTGGGGGTGATGGTCCGCCCGTCCTGGGTGGTGGAGTCGTTCTGCAGCGCCGAGGTGAAGATCACCGGCTTGAAGGTGGAGCCGGGCTGGTAGGTCCGGTTGGTGGCGCTGCTGACGTACTGCTTGGTGTAGTCGATGCCGCCGTAGAGCGCGACGACGTCGCCGGTGGCGGGGTCGATGGAGACGCCGCCGGCCCGGACGTACTTGTCCTGCTTGGCGTGGCCGAGCTGGTCGTAGACGTCCTTCTGGGCCGCCTTGACGAAGGCGTCCTCCTTGGGCTTCTGGATGGTGGTGACGATGCGGTAGCCGCCCCGGGACAGCGCGGAGGCGTCCACGATGTGGTTGTCGGTCAGGTACTGGTTGACCGCCTCGATGATGTAGCCGCGCTGGCCGGCCTTGCTCGCGACGGGCTTGGGTTTGCCGATCGTCGGGAACTTGGTGGCGGCGCGCTGGGCGGGGGTGAGCCAGTGCTCCTTGACCATGCCGTCCAGGACGTAGTTCCAGCGGGCCTTGGCGGCGGGCGCGTTCTCGGGGTGCGCGGACAGGTCGTACTCGCTGGGCGCGTTGAGCAGCGTGGCGAGGTAGGCGCCCTGGGCGGTGGTGAGGTCGGAGGCGTTCTCGCTGAAGTACGCCTGGGCGGCGGCCTCGATGCCGTACGCGTTGCGGCCGTAGTAGCTGGTGTTGAGGTAGCCCTGGAGGATCTGGTCCTTCGACTCGTTCTGGTCCAGCTTGATCGCGATGAAGAACTCCTTGACCTTGCGCGAGGCGGTCTGGCTCTGCGTGAGGTAGTAGTTCTTGACGTACTGCTGGGTGATCGTCGAGCCGGACTGCTTGCCCTTGCCGGTGGCGGTGTTCCAGGCGGCGCGCAGCATGGACTTCGGGCTGACCGCGGACTCGTGGTAGAACTTGCGGTCCTCCGCGGCCAGGGTGGCGTAGCGGGCGGTCCTGGCGATCTGGTCGAGCTGGACGTTCTGCCGGTTGACCGCGCCGTCGCGGGAGATCTCGGTCTTGCCGTCGGAGTAGAGGTAGACGTTGCTCTGGGCGGTGGCGGCGGCGTTGGCGTCGGGGATGGACACGAGCGCGTAGCCGACGAAGAACGCGCCGACCAGGAGCAGCAGCAGGGTGAGGGTGCCGCCGAGCGCCATCCGCCAGGTCGGCAGCAGCCGGCGCAGGCCGGTGCGGCGCGGCCGGCCGGAGGCGGCCGGGCGGGGCGCCCAGCCCTCCTGGCGCAGGCCCGCCGCCTGGTGTGCGTCCGGGCTCGCGTTCGAGTCCGCGCCCCGGTCCGTACTCCGGTTCGGATCGTCACTCATGTCTGTAAGGACTCCTCGGCCGCCGCCAGGGTTGGCCTGGGGCGGTACATCATGGACCAACCGTTACGTACGCGTCCGTACACCCACGTAGTCCTCCGACTCCCACACTGTCGCATCATCTGTGCGGTGCTGATCGGCATCGCACTTCCGTGACAGGGCTGTGACGAGCCCTACGGGGTGGCTCGATCACCCGTTCGGCCCAGGAAAACCGTTGGCAGCAGCGGGGTGTGCGGGGCTAGAGTCGGCGGTTTGTGTGTCGGGCCACGTGAGGGGGTTCACAGCCGATGGGCGGTTTCTACGGGGCGGTGGTCACGCGGGGCTTCCGCCGCTACGCCACCTACCGGGTCGCCACCGCCGCCGGGGTCTTCACCAACTGCGTCTTCGGTCTGATCATCAGCTACAGCTATCTCGCGCTGTGGGACCAGCGCCCGCACCTGGGCGGCTACGACCGGGCGCAGGCGCTGACGTACGTGTGGCTGGGGCAGGCGCTGCTGACGCCGATGGCGCTGATGGGCGGCGGGTGCGAGGACGAGCTGATGGAGCGGATCAGGTCGGGGGACATCGCGGTGGACCTGTACCGGCCGGCTGATCTCCAGGGCTGGTGGCTGGCGACGGACCTGGGGCGGATGGGTTTCCAGCTGCTGGGGCGCGGGGTGCTGCCGGTGCTGTGCGGCGCGCTCGTCTTCGACGTGGCGCTGCCGTCGGCGCCGTCGACCTGGCTGCTGTTCGCGGTGTCGGTGGTGCTGGCCGGGCTGGTCAGCTTCGCGCTGCGCTTCATGGTGGGCCTCAGCGCGTTCTTCCTGCTGGACGGCGCCGGGGTGAGCCAGGCGCTGATGCTGACCGGGTTGTTCTTCTCGGGGATGCTGCTGCCGCTGACGGTCTTCCCGGGCGCGCTGGGCGAGTTGGCGCGGGCCCTGCCGTGGGCGTCGATGCTCCAGGTGCCGGCGGACGTGCTGCTCGGGCGGCACAGCGGCGCCGGGGCGCTGCTGGCGCTGTGCGGCCAGGCCGGCTGGGCGGTGGCGCTGCTGGGCCTGGGGCGGCTGCTCCAGTCGGCGGCGACGCGCAGGGTGGTGGTCCAGGGTGGCTGAGGCCGAAGCCGGGACACGTACGGGCGGTGCGCGGGTGCCGCGGCCGGCCGGGGCGTACGACCGGTCCGGTCCGTGGGGCGATGACGGCGGCGGGCGCCGCGGCCCGTACCGCCTGGCGGTGCGGGCCCGGGAGGCGGTGCGCGCCTACGGCCTGATCGTGGGGATGTGGGTGCGCTCCACCATGGCCTACCGCACGTCCTTCGTGCTGACCACGCTCGGCAATTTCACCGCGACGCTGCTGGACTTCGTCACGGTCGTGCTGATGTTCGGGCACGTCCACCGGCTGGGCGGCTTCACGCTGCCGGAGGTGGCGTTCCTGTACGGGGCGTGCAGCACCTCCTTCGGCATCGCCGACCTGGTGATGGGTTCCATGGACCGGCTGGGCCGCCGGGTGCGCGACGGCACCTTGGACACGCTGCTGCTGCGCCCGGTGCCGGTGCTGGCGCAGGTCGCCGCGGACCGCTTCGCGCTGCGCCGGATCGGCCGGATCACGCAGGGCGCGGTGGTGCTGGGCTGGGCGCTGTGGCGGGTGGACGTGCACTGGACGGCGGTGAACGTACTCATGGTGCCGCTGATGCTGGTGTCGGGCGGGGTGATCTTCAGCGCGGTGTACGTGGTCGGCGGCGCGTTCCAGTTCTGGGCGCAGGACGCCTCGGAGGTGCAGAACTCGGTGACCTACGGCGGCAACACGATGCTCCAGTACCCGCCGGGGATCTTCGCCCGCGACCTGGTGCGGGGGGTCACCTTCGTGGTGCCGCTCGCCTTCGTCAACTGGCTGCCCGTGCTGCACGTGCTGGGCCGGCCGGACCCGCTCGGCCTGCCCGGGTGGCTGGACTTCGCCTCCCCGGCCGTCGCCGCGGTCTGCTGCGTGCTCGCGGCCGCGGCCTGGCGGCGGGGTCTTCGTACCTACCGCAGCACAGGGAGCTGAGACGGTGAGCGACATCGACCGGCCGGCCGGGCAGGACCCGCGCCCGTCCACGGATACGGCCGCGGGTACGGGCAGGGCCACGGCCCCGGGTACGGCCGCGGCTACGGCCCCGGCCGACCCGGTCATCGAACTCGACGGCGTGGAGAAGGTCTTCGACGTACGCCGCAAGGCCGGGTGGCTGCGGCGCGAGCGGCACCAGGTGCGGGCCGTGGACGGGATCAGCTTCAGCGTGCCGCGCGGCGAGATCGTCGGCTACATCGGGCCGAACGGCGCGGGCAAGTCCACCACGATCAAGATGCTCACCGGCATCCTCAACCCCAGCGCGGGCCGGGTGCGGGTGGACGGCATCGAGCCGGCCCGCGACCGCACCCGGCTGGCCCGGCGGATCGGCGTGGTCTTCGGGCAGCGCACCACCTTGTGGTGGGACCTGCCGCTGCGCGACTCCTACGAGCTGGTCCGGCGGATGTACCGGATTCCGGCCGCCTCCTACGCCCGCAACCTCGGCGCCTGTGTGGAACTCCTCGACCTCGGGCCGCTGCTGGACGTGCCGGTGCGGCAGCTCTCGCTCGGCCAGCGGATGCGCGGGGACATCGCGGCGGCGCTGCTGCACGACCCGGAGGTGCTCTACCTCGACGAGCCGACGATCGGGCTGGACGTGGTGAGCAAGAGCCGGGTGCGGGACTTCCTGCGGGACTTCAACGCCGAGCGGGGCACCACGATCCTGCTCACCACGCACGACCTCACCGACATCGAGAGCCTGTGCCGCCGGGTCATGGTCATCGACCACGGGAAGGTCATGTACGACGGCGACCTCACCGGGCTGCACGCGGTGGGGGAGAGCGAGCGGACGCTGGTCGCGGACTTCGCCCGGGAGCTTCCCCCGGTTCAGCTGCCGGGGGCGCGGCTGGTGGCGGTGGACGGGCCGCGGCAGTCCTTCGCCTTCCCCGCGCACGCCTCGGCGGCGCCCCTGGTCGCGGAACTGGCCGCGCACCACCCGCTGGTGGACCTCTCCCTGCGCGAGCCCGACATCGAGGACGTCATCGCGCGGATGTACGCCGGGCGCGGCTGACCCCGTTCCGGCAGGCGGGCGGCCCGCACCGTCACAGGGACGCGAGGGCCGCCCGCACGCGGGAGATCGCCGCGGGCGTGGTGGAGGCGTGGGCGGACAGCCGGAGCGAGTCGGTGCGGGTGGTGGGGGTGACCCCGTGCGCGTGCAGGGCGGCTGCGACGTCGGCGGCGGGGGTGCCGGGCATGCGGAAGGAGACGATGCCGGCGCGTTCGGCGGGCGCGTCGGGGGACAGCAGCAGCCCGCCCGCGCCGCGTACGGCGTCGATCAGCTCGCCGGTCCGGGTGCGGATGTGCGCCTCGATCGCCGGTACGCCGACGGCCTCGACCAGGGCGAGGGCGGCCTCCAGCCCGGCGGCGGCGACGGGGCTGAGGTTGGTGACGCTCCAGCGCTGGGCGCCGTCGGCCGGCGGGTGTTCCTCGTCGTCGAAGAGCCCGGCGTCGCGGACGCCGGTCCAGCCGGTGAGGGTGGGTTCGAGCCGCTCGAGGGCGCGGTCGGAGAGGGTGGCGAACCCGGTCGACCAGCTGGCCCGCAGCCATTTCTGCCCGCCCGCGACGACGACGTCGGCGGCCTGCCAGGGCAGGTCGGCCGCGCCGAAGCCCTGGATGGCGTCCACGACGAGCAGCCGGTCCGGCCCGATCACCTCGCGCAGCGCCGCGAGGTCCGCGCGGTGGCCGGTCCTGAAGTCCACCGCGCTGACCGACAGCGCGACCACGTCGCCGGTCAGGGCCGCGCGCACCGCGTCGGGGGTGACCCGGCCGTCCGGGCCGGCGGCCAGCCAGCGCGGCACGGCCCGGCCGAGCCCGGCCGACCGCCGCCACGGGTAGTGGTTCGCCGGGAAGTCCCCGGCGGGCACCAGCACCGCGCCGCCGGGCAGCCCGAACGCGGCGTGGAACATCCCGGTGGAGGCGTTCGGCAGCAGCACCGTGTGCGCCGGGTCGGTGCCGGCCAGCCGCGCCGCGGCCTGCTGGGCGCGCTGCTCGGCCCGCATGAGGTCGTTCACGGTGTGCTGGTCCGCACGGGCGGAACGGGCCAGCGCGTCGGAGGTGGCGGCGAGCACCTGGCGGGACGGCGGCCCGTACCGTGCGAAGTCGAGGTAGCCCTCGGGCTCCTCGAAGTGCTCGGCGTACCCGGGCAGCCCTCCGCCGGTGTGCTGCGGTGTCATCGCGGTGTTCTCCTGGGGTCTGCTGGGGTCTGCTGGGGTGTGCGGGCCGCTGCCGGGGCCCTCCTCGCAACCTCCCGCGGCGCGCGGGGAGGCGCCGGGAACCTGTCGTACGTTGCCGGAGTGTTCCCGGAGTGGCAGTGGCGGTGACAATACGCGGGTGGAGCCGATGGAGGCGGGGCGAGTGGACGGCACGCGCGGCGCGGGCGGTACCGACGGTACGGGAGCCGACCCGGACGAGGCACGGCGGGCGGGCGTACGCCGGATGAAGCTGATCGCGACCGGCTTCCTGCTGGCCGCGACGGTGGTGTACGCGCTGGCGAAGGCGGCCGGGGCGCACGGCGCGGGCAGCTGGGCGGGATACGTCTCGGCGGCCGCCGAGGCGGGCATGGTCGGCGCCCTCGCGGACTGGTTCGCGGTCACCGCGCTCTTCCGCCGCCCGCTGGGCCTGCCGATCCCGCACACCGCGATCATCCCGACGAAGAAGGACGCGCTGGGCGCGAGCCTCGGCGAGTTCGTCGGGGAGAACTTCCTGTCCGCCGACGTCGTACGGGCCCGGCTGCGGGCGGTCGGGATCGGGTCGCGGCTGGGCGGCTGGCTGGCGGAGCCGGCCAACGCGGACAAGGTCACCGAGCAGGCGTCGGCCGCGCTGCGCGGCGCGCTGCGGGTGCTGCGCGACTCCGACGTGCAGGCGGTCGTCGGCGAGGCGATCACCCGGCGGGCCGACGCGCAGGAGATCGGGCCGGGGCTGGGCAGGCTGCTGGAGCGGGTGGTGGCCGACGGCGGCCACAAGCGGCTGGTGGACCTGGTGTGTGTACGCGCCCACGACTGGCTGGTGCAGCACGGCGACTCCGTGATGGTGGCCGTGCAGGGCGGGGCGCCCGGGTGGACGCCCCGGTTCGTGGACCGCAGGATCGGTGAGCGCGTCTACAAGGAGCTGCTGCGGTTCGTCACGGAGATGCGGGACGCCCCGGGGCACCCCGCGCGCGGCGCGGTCGACCGCTTCCTCGGGGACTTCGCGGCCGAGCTCCAGTCCGACCCCGACACCCGGGCCCGGGTGGAGCGGCTGAAGAAGGAGCTGCTGGCGCGCAGCGAGGTGCAGGACCTCATCGCCAGTGCGTGGGGTTCGGTACGGACGATGGTGGTGGCCGCCGCGGACGACGAGCGCAGCGAGCTGCGGCAGCGCGCCCGGGTCTCGCTCCTCGGGCTCGGCGCGCGCCTGGCGGGCGACGCCCGGCTCCAGGCGAAGGTGGACTCCTGGCTGGAGGACGCCGCCACCTACCTCGTCACCACCTACCGGGACGAGATCACCTCGCTCATCAGCGAGACCGTCGCCGGCTGGGACGCGGAGCAGACCTCCCGCAAGATCGAGGCCCACGTCGGCCGCGACCTCCAGTTCATCCGGATCAACGGCACGGTCGTCGGCGCCCTGGCCGGACTGGTCATCTACGCCGTCTCCCGTGCTGTCGGGGGCTGACCGGAACAGCCCGGGACGGCACGGCGCCCCGTGGCGGGGGCTTGTTGACGGCCGGGCCGGCCGCGGGGAGGATGCGAGGAGACATCGGATGACCTGAGGGGTGGAGTGCACCTGTGAAGCTGTTGCGCGTCGGACCTGCCGGAGCGGAGCGCCCGGCCGTGCTGGACCCGGAGGGCACCCCGAGGGACATCGGGGCGGTCGTCCCGGAGATCGACGGGTCGCTGCTCGCGGACCCGGCGGCGCTCGCGCGGGTGGCCGCGGAACTCGCCGCGGGGACGCTGCCCGCGCTGGACCCCGCGCAGCGGGTGGGCCCGCCGCTGGCCGGCATCGGCAAGATCGTCTGCATCGGCCTGAACTACCACGACCACGCCGCCGAGACCGGTGCCGAGCCGCCCGCCGAGCCGGTGGTGTTCATGAAGGCGCCGGACACCGTGGTCGGCCCGGACGACACCGTGCTGGTGCCGCGCGGCAGCGAGAAGACCGACTGGGAGGTGGAGTTGGCGGTCGTCATCGGCCGCGAACTGCGGTACGCCGCCTCGCACGAGGAGGCGATGGCGGCCGTCGCGGGCTACGCGGTGGCGCACGACGTGTCCGAGCGGGCGTTCCAGATCGAGCGCGGCGGGCAGTGGGACAAGGGCAAGAACTGCGAGACGTTCAACCCGCTCGGCCCGTGGCTGGTCACCGCGGACGAGGTGCCCGACCCGCAGGCCCTGCCGCTGAAGCTGTGGGTGAACGGCGAGCTGAAGCAGGACGGCTCGACCGCCCACCAGATCTTCCCGGTGGCCGAAGTGGTGCGCTACCTCAGCCAGTTCATGACCCTCTACCCGGGCGACGTGATCAACACCGGCACCCCCGCGGGCGTGGCCATGGGGCAGCCCGAGCCCAAGCCGTACCTCAGGGCCGGGGACGTGGTGGAGCTCGCCATCGACGGACTCGGCCGCCAGCGCCAGGAGTTCAAGGACGCGTGAGCGTCAGTGCGGGCCTTGGGCCCCGGGCCTGGGTGGGGCCCGGGGCCTGGGCGGGGGCCGGTCACAGCCGTACGCTCTGCCCGCTCGCCGCGGAGCGGTGGGCCGCCTCGATGACGTCCAGGGCCGCGGCGGCCTCGTACGCGGTGACCGGGGCGGCCCCGCCGGTGCGCAGCGCGGTCGCCACGGCCGCGTAGAAGGCGGGGTAGTCGCCCGGGAGGGTCGGCACCGGTGCCGCGTCGTCGTCCGTGCCGGCGGTGCCCCAGGCGGCCGGCGGCACCTCGCCCCAGGGGGAGCCGTCGCCCGGGCGGCGGCCCGCCCGCAGGTCGGCCTCCTGCGGGTCCAGCCCGTGCACGACGTACCCGCCGGTGTCGCCGAGCAGGCGGAAGCGCGGGCCGAGCCGGGGGGTGAGCGCGCTCATCCACAGGTGGGAGCGGACCCCGGAGGTGTGGGTGAGCGCGATGAAGGCGTCGTCGTCGGTGCTCGCGCCCGGCCGCAGCGCGGCGGCCTCGGCGTACACCTGCGCGGCCGGACCGAACAGGACGAGCGCCTGATCGACGAGATGCGCGCCCAGATCGTAGAGCAGACCTCCGATGTCTGCCGGGTCGCCGGACTCCCGCCAGCCGCCCTTGAGCCGGGGCCGCCACCGTTCGAACCGGGACTCGAAGCGGTGGATGTCGCCGAGCGCGCCGCGCGCCACCAGGTCGCGCACGGTGCGGAAGTCGCCGTCCCAGCGGCGGTTCTGGAAGACGCCGAGCAGCAGCCCGCGGTCGTCGGCGAGCGCGGCGAGGGTGCGCGCCTGCGCGGCGGTCGCGGCGATCGGCTTGTCCACGATGACCGGCAGCCCGGCGGTCAACGCCTCGGTGGCCAGCGGCACATGGGTGCGGTTGGGGGAGGCGAGGACCACTAGGTCCAGTTCCCCGGCCCGCGTCCACAGCTCGTCCGCGCGGTCGGCGAAGCGCACGCCCGGGTGCTCGGCGCCCGCCCGGGCCCGGCGGTCCGGGTCGGCGGTGACGATCGTGTCCAGGGCCAGGCCCGGGGTCGCGGCGATCAGCGGCGCGTGGAAGAACGAGCCGGCGGGGCCGTATCCGACCAGGCCGACGCGCAGGGGCGGTGGAGTGCTCATACCCGCCACTGTCGCACCCGCCGGCTGCCGGCCGACGCCGGCAGGCACACCGCCCCGGCTACTCTTGGTACATCTCAGGCGGTCAGGTGGCACCCCCAGGACAGGAGCAACCCGTGTCGACACGCAAGCCGATCGAGTCGTGGCTCACCGACATGGACGGGGTGCTGATCCACGAAGGCACGCCGATCCCCGGCGCGGACGCGTTCCTGAAGAAGCTCCGGGAGTCGGGCAAGCCGTTCCTGGTGCTGACGAACAACTCCATCTACACCCCGCGCGACCTGCACGCGCGGCTGACCCGGATGGGCCTGGACGTGCCGGTGGGCAACATCTGGACCTCGGCGCTGGCCACCGCGAAGTTCCTGGACGACCAGCGGCCGGGCGGCACCGCGTACGTCATCGGCGAGGCCGGCCTGACCACGGCGCTGCACGACGTCGGGTACGTCCTGACCGACCACGACCCGGACTACGTGGTGCTCGGCGAGACCCGCACCTACAGCTTCGAGGCGCTGACGAAGGCGATCCGGCTGATCAACGGCGGCGCCCGCTTCATCTGCACCAACCCCGACCAGACCGGCCCCTCGCCGGAGGGCGTGCTGCCGGCCGCCGGCTCGGTGGCGGCGCTGATCACCCGGGCGACCGGCAAGGACCCCTACTTCGTGGGCAAGCCGAACCCCCTGATGATGCGGGCCGGGCTCAATGTCATCGGCGCGCACTCCGAGACCAGCGCGATGATCGGCGACCGGATGGACACCGACGTGCTGGCCGGGCTGGAGTCCGGCATGACCACGTACCTGGTGCTCACCGGCCTGACCACGGTGCCGGACATCGACCGCTACCCCTTCCGCCCGTCCCGGGTGGTCGACTCGATCGCGGACCTCGTCGGCGAGATCTGACCCGCCGGGCCTTTACGCTCCGTATGCCGACAATCACCCTGATGGACCACTGAGCCGCCGCCCGGAGTGCGGGCGGCGGCGGGCGGCGGAATCTTCGTAAGCACCGGGCGCGGGTCCCCGCTCCCGGCTGAGCGGAGGTCCTCATGTTTGGTCTGAAACTGCCCGCCGTCGCTGCCGCCGGCGCCGTCGCCGTGCTGGCCGTGGGCGGGGTCTCCGGACTGCCGAAGCCGGCCGCGGCCGACGACGGCGGGGGAGGGTCGGGCAGCTCCTCGTCGAGCAGTTCGTCCAGCTCGTCGAGTTCGTCGAGTTCGTCGAGCAGCTCGTCGTCCGGCATAGGCGGGATGGACGTCTCGCCGCGCACGGTCGCGCCGGGCGGCGTGGTCTCCCTGCACCTCGCGACCTCCTGCAAGGCCGGGAAGAGCGCGACCGCCAGCGCCGACGTGTTCGTGGACACCGTGACCCTGTCCCCGTCCGGGAGCGGCGGCGGCATGGACGGCGACGCGTTCATCAAGTCCACCGCCGTCCAGGGCTCGTACGCGATCGCGGTGCGCTGCCAGGACGGCACCAGCTCGGCGAGCGCGTCCATCACGGTGCGCGGCAGCAGCACCACCACCCCGGTCAACCCGATCCGCCCGGTGCCGGCCGGCGGCGGTGGCGCCGCCCGGCAGCTCGCCGCGCGCGACACCGGCGCCGAGCAGCTGGCCGCCGGCCCGGCCGCGGCCGGCGGCAGCACCGGGCCGCTGCTGGTCACCGGGGGCGTCGCGGCAGCCGGGCTGGCCGGGCTGGCGCTGTACCGCCGCCGCGGCACGAACCGCGGCTGACCGGGCATGGCGGCAGGGCAGGAGACCGCGGCCGACACCCGGGCCAAGGCCGACGGCAGGACGTGGACGGCCCTCGCGGTCGGCCTGCTCCTGCTCGCGGCCTGGCTCACCGGCCACGGCTCCGGCGGCCGTACCGCGCCCGGCGGGGCCGGCGGCGCCGGCGGGGTCTCGGCCGCGGCGGCGGGCGACCACCCACCGCACCTGTACGCGGCGCACGCGCCGCTGCCCGCGTCCGACCCGGTCCGGATCGACATCGACTCGATCGGGCTGCACGCCGGCCTGGTCGGGCGCGGGCTGACCGACGGCACGATCGACCCGCCGCCGTACTCGACGCCGAAGGTCGCCGGCTGGTACACCGGCGGCCCGACCCCCGGGGCGGCCGGCGCGGCGCTGATCGTCGGGCACGTGGACACCGAGACCGGCCCGGCGGTGTTCTTCCCGCTGAGCACGGTCGAGCCGGGCGCGCTGGTCGCGGTGACCCGGGCGGACCACTCGGTCGCGGACTTCTCCGTCGAGGCGGTGGAGGTGGTCCCCAAGGACCACTTCGACGCGACCCGGGTCTACGGCGCCGACGCGGCGAACCGCCCGGAGCTGCGGCTGATCACCTGCGGCGGCGACTTCGACAGCGCCCGGCAGGCGTACTCGGCGAACGTGGTGGTGTACGCCTCCCTGACCGGCTCGCGCGCGGCGTCCGGCAGCGGGGCTTAGGGTGCGCACAGGTGCAAGGGTGCCCAGGAACGGTGCGACCGGAACGGTGTGCGAAGCGGTGTGACGATCCCCTGACCCGGAGGAACGGATGCCCAAGCGTGACCCGCAGCGGGACAGGTGGCGGCCCGCCCCCGCCACGGCCGTGCGCCCGGCGCCGGACCGGGTCGAGGAGGCCCGCGCGGGCGGCACCCCGCCCGGCCTGCGCGCCGACCTCGAAGCGCTGCTCGGCCCGGGCAAGGTGCTCGGCGGTGCCCCCGACCTGGTGCGCTACGCCACCGACGCGAGCCCGTACCGGTTCGTCCCGCAGACGGTGGTGGTCCCCGACAGCGTGCAGGACGTCGTCAAGCTGCTGGGGTACGCCCGCGCGCAGCGCCGCAACCTGGTCTTCCGGGCGGCCGGCACCAGCCTGAACGGGCAGGCCCAGGGCGAGGACATCCTCGTGGACGTGCGGCGCCACTTCGCCGGTGTCGAGGTCGAGGCCGGCGGCACCCGGGCGCGGGTGCTGCCCGGGACGGTGCTGGCCCGGGCGAACGCCGCGCTCGCCCGGCACCGCCGGGTGCTGGGGCCCGACCCGGCGAGCGCGGCCGCCGCCACGGTCGGCGGGGTGCTGGCGACCAACGCCGCCGGGGCGGCCGCCGGCAGCGCCCGCGACTCCTACCGCACCGTCGTCTCGCTCACCGCGGTGCTGGCCTCCGGCACCGTCGTGGACACCGCCGACCCCGACGCCGACGCGGCGCTGGCCGCCGCGGAACCCGAGCTGTACCAGGGCCTGCTGGACCTGAAGGACGAGATCGAGGGCGACCCGGCACTGACCGCCCGCATCCGCGCCAAGCACGCCGTCCGCAACACCGGCGGCTACCGGCTGGACGCCTTCCTCGACGCCGAGACCCCGGTGCAGATCCTGCGCGGGCTGATGATCGGCTCGCAGGGCACCCTCGGGTTCGTCGCCGAGGCGGTCTACGCCACGCTCCCGGCCCGGCCCGCCGCCACCGCCGGGCTGCTGTTCTTCCCCACGCTGGACGCCGCCGCGGGCGCGGCCGCGCCCTTCGCGCAGGCCGGCGCGGCGGCGGTGGAGCTGATGGACGGCCAGGTGCTGGCCGCGGCCGCCGGCCTGCCCGGCGCCCCCGGCGACTGGCACCGGCTGCCCGCCGACTGCGCCGCGCTGCTGGTGGAGTTCCGGGCCGCGGACGACACCGAACTGGCCGCCTACGAACGGGCCGCCCGCCGGGTCCGCGACGACCTCGGGCTGGTCGCGCCGGTGGCCTCCGCGGACAACTCCTTCAGCCGCGACCCGGCGGCGGTCTCCCGGCTGTGGCGGCTGCACCGGGCCGCCGCGGCCGCGGTCGGCGGCGCCCGGCCGCCCGGCACCACCCTGGTCACCGTGGACTTCGCGGTGCCGCCGCACCGGCTCGCCGAGGCGTGCGCGGAACTGCGGGCGCTCCAGCGGCGGCACGGCTTCGAAGGGGCCGTGGCCGGCCACGCCGCCCACGGCACCCTGCGCTTCCCGCTCGCCCTCGACGCCGCGGAGCCGGCCGACGTCGAGCGCTACGCCGCCTTCACCGACGACTTCTGCCGCACCGTCACCGAGCGGTTCGACGGCTCACTGGCGGCCGGCCACGGCACCGGGCGCACCCTCGCGCCGTTCCTGGAACGGGAGTGGGGGCCGCGCGCCACCGCCCTGATGTGGCGGGTCAAGGCGCTGCTCGACCCCGTCGGCGTGCTCGCCCCGCGGGTCGTGCTCGACCAGGACCCGCGCGGCCACCTGCGCGGCCTGAAGACCCTCCCGGTCACCGGGGAGGCCGCCGACGCCTGCACCGAGTGCGGCCTGTGCGAACCGGTCTGCCCCAGCCGGGAGGCGACCACCACCCCGCGGCAGCGGATCGCGCTGCGCCGCGAGATGTTCCGGCAGCCGCCCGGCTCACCGGTGCTCCGGGCCCTCCTGGACGCCTACGGCCACGACGCCGTGGACTCCTGCGCCGGCGACACGCTGTGCGCGACCGCCTGCCCGGCCGGCATCGACACCGGCGCCCTCATGCGGGACCTGCGGCGGGTCCGGCACACCCGCGCCGAGCAGCGCGCCGCCACCGCGCTCGCCACCCACTGGCAGACCGCCGCCCGCGCGGTGCGGGCCGGGATGAGCGCGGCCGGCGCCGTACGCGGCAGCGGGCGGGTGCAGGCGCGGCCCGGCCTCGCACCGCGCCTGCCGCGCACCGAACGGCAGGGCGCCGCCGCGGTCTACCTGCCGTCCTGCGCCAACCGGATCTTCGGCCCGCCGAGCGGCGGCCCGAGCGGCGGCCCGGGCGGCTGGGTGGTGCACGCGCTGGTCGCCCTGGCCGAACGGGCCGGGCAGCCGCTGTGGATTCCGCCCGGTGTCACCCGCACCTGCTGCGGCGCCGGCTGGCACGCCGGCGGCTACGACGAGGGGCACGCGGTCATGGCGAACCGGGTGGTGGAGCACGCCTGGGCGTGGACCGGCGGCGGGCGGCTGCCGCTGGTCGTGGATGCCCAGTCCTGCGCGCTCGGGCTCACCCGGGACCTCGCCCCCCACCTCACCGCCGCCAACCGCGCGCTGCACGTCGAGCTGACGATCATGGACGCGGTGGCCTGGACGGCGGCGCAGCTGCTGCCGAAGCTCACCGTCAGCAGGCCGCTGGACTCTGCGGTGCTCCACCCCACCTGCGCGGCCGCCCACCTCGGCGCGGACCCGACCGGCGCGGACCTGCTCGGTGCGAGCGCCCTGGAGACCGTCGCCCGCGCCTGCGCCCGCGAGGTCGTCGTCCCCGACGACGCCGGCTGCTGCGGCGCCGCGCCCGACCACCGGCTCCGCCGCCGCCCGCACGGCCCCCTCACCGCGGCCGCCACCCGCCCCGAGGCGGAGGAGGTCGCCGCCCGCCCCTTCACCGCGCACCTCTCGGCCGACCGCAGCTGCGAGCTGGCCCTCGAAGACGCCACCGGGGAGCCTTACGCCTCCGTCCTCACCGCACTGGAACGCGCCACCCGCCCCTGAATCCCGCCCCCGGCGCACGGGCCGGGCGCACGGGCCCGGGCCATGGCGGCCTGTGGAGCGGGGGCTCAGAACAGGGGCGGGTCCGGGGGGTGGGTGGGGAGGGGGCGGGGGATGGGGGCCAGCAGGAGAAGGACCACGTCGTCGGAGAGGGAGCCGCCGGCGTGGGCCAGGAGGTCGGCGTAGACGCGTTCGACGGCGCCGTCCAGGTCGTGGCCGCAGCCGGCGACGAGGGGGCCGACCCGCTCGGAGAGCGGGTAGAAGGTGTTGTCGCGGGGGCTGCGCGCCTCGATGACACCGTCCGTGCACAGGACCAGGATGTCGCCGGGCAGCAGCGGCACCCGCCAGGGCACCGGCCCCCGGGTGACGGGCGGGGCGACGTCGGCGGCCGCGGGCGCGGACTCGGGCACCGCCACCGGCAGCGACCCGGGGCCCGGCGCCGGATCGCCCGAGCCGGCACCGACCATCCCGGCCAGCCCCAGCGGCACCCACGGGTCGACCGGCTCCAGGGTCTCCACCTTGCCGTCACGGGAGACCCGCAGCGGCGCCACATGGCCGTAGTGCAGCAGCTCCACGCTGTCCGGCCGGTCGAACTGGGCGAAGAGCGCCGTGATGAAGTCGCCGGTGTCCACGTGCCGCGCCACACTCGTGTCGACCCGCGCGGCGACCGTGTCGAGCCCGCCCTCGTCGTACGCGGCCTCGCGGAACGCGCCGAGCACCACCGCCGAGGTCTGCACGGCGGCCAGCCCCTTGCCGCGGACGTCGCCGATCATCGCCCGCACACCGTGCGGGGTGTCGAGCACGGCGTACAGGTCCCCGCCGATCTGCGCGGCGTCGGCGGCGGAGACGTACCGCACCGCGAGCCGGATCGTGCCGACGCGCGGCGCGGGCGGCCGCATCAGGGCGTGCTGGGCCGCCTCGGCGACGGACGTGATCGCGCTGAACGCCTTCGCCCCGGTCTCCCGCCGCCACGCGATGTACACGCTGAAGAGGCTGACCAGGCAGTAGGAGATGAGCTGGCCGACCAGGACGTCGTGGTTGCGGATGTGGGTGATGCCGTCGTAGGGCGACAGCGCGGCCTGGATGGTGGCGCCGAGCACGCAGATGAACAGGGTCCGCTTCCACGTCACGGTGATGGCGGCGAGCGGGGGCGCCACGATGATGCCGGGGGTCAGGTAGTGGTCCCGGCCCGCGGACACGTCGATCAGCGTGACCAGAGCCAGCGCGAGGAGCGGCAGCGACATGCCCATGCGGGAGAGGTAGTCGGTCTCCAGCCGCTGCACGGCTCGCATCCAGGCGTTCTTCACGTGGAGTACCTGTCTGGCCTTCCCGGTCGCCTCGGCCGCGTGCCTCCCGCGCCACGCACCCGGCCGGCCGCGGCCGGCACACCGTGGCCAGGAACGCTGCGCACACATCCAACGTTCCCCAGCTTCACGCACGCGTGCAACCCGATGGCGGGCGCTGTCCCCGCGCGCCCGACCCGGCAGACCTCCCGGCGGCCCGGTTTCCGCGGTTTCCGCGTCCCCCCGGAGAACCCCGCCCGGGCTCGCGGCGGGGGCCGCCCGCCGCGTAGGGCACCATGGACGCGGGCGGGGCGTCGGTCCGGCCGGGGAGACGGACCTTGCGAAGGGGCGCGCGTGACCACGACGGAGGACGCCCCGGCGGCCCGGCCGGGCGGGGAGCCGCCCCTGCTGCGCGCGGACTGCGCGAACTGCTTCGGCCTGTGCTGCGTGGCCCTGGCCTTCACCCGCTCCGCGGACTTCGCCGACGACAAGGACGCCGGCGATCCGTGCCGCAACCTCGCCGCCGACCACCGCTGCGGTATCCACGCCGGGCTGCGCGACGCCGGCTACCGCGGCTGCACGGTCTACGACTGCTTCGGTGCGGGCCAGCACCTCTCGCAGGTGACCTTCGGCGGCCGGGACTGGCGCGGCGCGCGGGACGGCGGCCGGGCGATGTTCGCCGCGCTGCCGCGGATGCGCCAGCTGCACGAACTGCTCGCCTACCTCACCGAGGTACGCGCCCGCCCGGCCGCCGCCGCGCTCCACCCGGCCGCGGACCGCGAGCTCGCCCGGGTCCGCGCGCTGACCGCCCTCGCCCCGGACGCCCTGGCCGGCCTCGACCTCGACGCCGAGCGCGCCGCGGTCAACCCGCTGCTGCTGCGGGCGAGCGAGCTGGTGCGGGCCGCCGTCCCGGGCGGGCGGCGCCGGCCCGGCCGCCGCGGCGCGGACCTGCTCGGCGCCCGGCTGCGCGGCGCGGACCTGCGGGGCACCGACTTCCGCGGCGCCTGCCTGATCGCGGCCGACCTGCGCGGCGCCGACCTGCGGCTGGCCGACCTGATCGGCGCTGACCTGCGGGACGCGGACCTGCGCGGCGCCGACCTGACCGGCGCCCTCTTCCTCACCCGGTCCCAGGTGAGCGCGGCGCGCGGCGACGCCCGCACCCGGATCGCCGCGGACCTGGGCCGCCCCGCGCACTGGTCCTGACCCGCGTCCGGGACCGATCCGCGCGCCGGTCCCGATCCGCCCGGGCCACGCGGAAAGGGTCCGGGCCCTGACCGTCGAAACCGACCGGTCAGGGCCCGAACCCTTACGTCATGTGCGCCGCCAGGGACTCGAACCCCGGACCCGCTGATTAAGAGTCAGCTGCTCTAACCAACTGAGCTAGCGGCGCCTGCTGACGTGGAAAACCATACCGCATGGCCGCCGTGCGGCGAAAATCAGATGCTCATGCTCAGCAGCACCGGAGCGGCCCGTTCGTGCAGGGTGTCCACGGCCGGCCGCAGCCGGTGCGCCTGGGCGTACGGCATGGACAGCGCCAGGCACGCGACGGTGCTGCCGATGGTGACCGGGATCGCCGCGCAGACGGTGCCGACCGCGTACTCCTGGAGGTCGAGCGTGGGGATGCTGGCCGGCTGCCGCTCCAGCTTGGTCAGCAGCACCCGGTCGTCGATCACGGTGCGGGAGGTGAGCCGGGCCGGGCGGTGCCGGGACAGGTGCTCGCGGCGGCCGTTGTGGTCGAGCTGCGCCAGCAGGCACTTGCCGACCGCGCTGGCGTGGGCGGCGGAGCGGAAGTCCACCCACTCGTTGACCTTCGGCGCGTTCGGGCCGTCGGCGAAGTCGATGATCCGCACCTCGCCGTCGTCGTACCGGCTGAAGTAGACGGCGGCGCCGACCTCGTCCCGCAGCTCGGTCAGGATCACCCGGAGCTTCTCGGCGAGCGCGGCATCGCGCTTGGCGGCGCCGAGCAGCACCAGCGACTCTCCGATGACGTAGCCGCCGCCGGGTACGAATCCGAGGTAGCGTTCCCTGCGCAGCATGGCGAGCAACTGGTTGAGGTAGCTCAGCGGCACGCCGATGTCGCGGGCGAGCTGCTCGGCGGTGATGCCGCTGCTGTGCGTGGTGACGGATTCGAGCACGCGCAGCGCGTACTGGACCGCTTGCACCCCCGGCCCGACCTGTCGGTGTTCCAGCGCCACGGTGACCCCCTGCAAGGTAAGACCGTCTGCGTGTGTGGTCCGACCGCTGGTCGTGGGTCAGTATCAGGGCTGACCCGCGGCGGGACCGGAACTCCACGATAGCGCCAATGCCCTTTCCGGCAGAGGCGGTTGAAAGCGATTCGAACCGCTCGCGTACGTATACCCAGGAAGAGGGCACGGTGGCATATGACATGGTCATTGCCCTCTTCGGGCTGATCTGCAAGTGCTGATTCGCGCCGGTCCGATGGGAGCGCGCGGAAGCGGGAATAAGGCGGCCGCGCGCCCCGGTTGCACTGGGCGGACGATGACACGCGTCCGCACCCGCACTTCATCCACTCGCGCAGCACAAGGAGGCGCCCACCGTGGCCGACGCAAGCCTGCCCGACCCGGGACACGGTATCCGGGGGACGGTCCGCGGGAGCGCTCCGGTGCCCCTGTCGGTGCTCGACCTGGCCACCGTCGGCAGCGGCTACACCGCCGGGGACGCGCTGCGCACCAGCGTGGAGATCGCCCGGGTCGCCGAGACCCGCGGCTATCACCGGATGTGGGTCGCCGAGCACCACTCGATGCCGGGCGTCGCCAGCTCCTCGCCCGCGGTGATCCTCGCCCACCTCGCCGCCCACACCCGCACGCTGCGGCTCGGCTCGGGCGGCGTCATGCTGCCCAACCACGCACCGCTGGTGATCGCCGAGCAGTTCGGCACCCTCGAAGCGCTCGCCCCCGGCCGCGTCGACCTCGGCCTCGGCCGCGCCCCGGGGACCGACGGCGCGACGGCCGCCGCGCTGCGCCGCACCGAGTCCCTGCACGAGGGCGCCGACGACTTCCCGCGCCAGCTGGCGGAGTTGACCCGGTTCCTGGACGACTCCTTCCCCGACGGCCACCGCTTCGCGCGCATCCACGCCATCCCCGGCCCGGTCCAGGGCACGGCGGCCGGCGGGGTGCAGTCCCCGGCCCGGCCGAGCGTGTGGCTGCTGGGGTCCTCCGGCTTCAGCGCGCAGCTGGCCGGTGCGCTCGGGCTGCCGTTCTCCTTCGCGCACCACTTCTCCGCGGCCAACACGCTGCCCGCGCTGGCGCTGTACCGCGAGTCGTTCCGCCCCTCGGAGGTCCTCGACCGGCCGTACGCCTCGATCGGCGTGGCCGCGCTGGCCGCCGAGGACCCGGAGGAGGCCCGCCGCCAGGTGCTGTCCGGGGCGCTGAGCATGCTCCGGCTGCGCACCGGCCGCCCCGGTCTGGTCCCGACGCCCGAGGAGGCGGCGGCGTACGAGTTCAGCCCGATCGAGCGGGACTTCGTCGACTCCTGGCTCGGCAACGTGATCTACGGCGACCCGGCGGCGGTGAAGGCCGGGCTCGACGAACTGGCGGGGCGCACCGGCGCCGACGAGCTGGTGATCACCGCGAACGCGCACACCCCGTCCGCCCGGCTGCGGTCGTACGAACTGATCGCGGACGCGTACGACTTCCCGAAGGACATCGCCGCGTCCGCCTGAGCGGGCGCGGCTCTGGCAGGTGAGCCGCCGTCGGCCGAAGGGGCCGGCGGCGGCTTCGTCGTGCGCCGGCGGCGGTTAAGGGAGGGTTACCGGCCGGTCGGTGGTCCGTTCGGTACGCGGCGGCCGGCGGGCGCCGAACGCCGACTTAAGTACGACTTAAAGCCCTCGTCACGGCTGTCGCCGCACGTCGGCGCCATGTCGGCGGGGTGCCGCGCCGCGCCCCGGCACCGTCCGATTGGTCTAGTCCAACTCTGGTTCAGACCATTGACGTGCACTTGACCAAGGGTTAACCATTCTGGACGCCCCTTGTTGTTCCTCCCTCTCCCCCCGGAGGTCCTTGTGCACTCAAGGTCAAGGAAGAGAGCGTTCGTGGCCGCGGCCACCAGCGCCGCCGTCGGACTGGGCCTGTTCGCCGCCCTGGTCGGCGGGGTCGGCACCGCGCAGGCGGACTCCGCCGGCGCCGCGGCGAAGGCCGCCGCGGCCCAGCCCGCGGCCGCCGCCGCGAGCAGCGGCGGGGCCAAGATCGCCTACTACGACCAGTGGAGCGTCTACGGCAACGCCTTCTACCCGAAGAACCTGGACACCGAGGGCATCGCCGGCAAGCTCGACATCCTCAACTACTCGTTCGAGAACATCGACCCGACCAACCTCACCTGTTTCGAGGCGACCAAGGCGTCGGACTCCACGAACGAGTCGGACCCGAACGCGGGCGACGGCGCGGGCGACGCGTTCGCCGACTACCAGAAGTCGTTCGGCTCGGACATCAGCGTCAACGGCACCGCCGACGTCTACAACCAGCCGATCGTGGGCAACTTCAACCAGCTCAAGGAGCTGAAGGCGAAGTACCCGAACCTGAAGATCCTGGTCTCGCTGGGCGGTTGGACCTACTCCAAGTACTTCTCCGACGCCGCGGCGACCGACGCCAGCCGCAAGAAGCTGGTCAGCTCCTGCATCGACATGTTCATCAAGGGCAACCTGCCCGTGCAGGGCGGCTACGGCGGCGACGGCAGCGCGGCCGGCATCTTCGACGGCTTCGACATCGACTGGGAGTACCCGGGCTCGGCGAACGGCCATGTCGGCAACCACTACAGCGCCGACGACAAGGCCAACTACACCAAGCTCCTCGCGGAGTTCCGCAGCGAGCTGGACGCGTACGGCACCGCCAACGGCGGCAAGCACCTGCTGCTGACCGCGGCCCTGCCGTCGGGCCAGGACAAGATCGCGAACATCGAGACCGACAAGATCGGCCAGTACCTCGACTACGCGAACGTCATGACGTACGACATGCACGGCGGCTTCGAGGCCACCGGCCCGACCAACGAGCAGGACCCGCTCTACGAGTCGCCGGACGACCCGTCCACCGCGGTCGCCCCGGGCACCGAGAAGTACAGCACCGACAACGCGCTCAAGGCGTGGACCCAGGGCGACGCGGCGTACGGCATCCCGGGCGGCATGCCGGCGGCCAAGATCACCATGGGCTACCCGCTGTACTACCGCGGCTGGACCGGGGTCGCGGCCGGCAGCAACCACGGCCTCTACCAGTCCGCGACCGGCCCCTCCGCGGCGCGCGGGATCAGCGCGACGGCCGGGATCGCCTACTACAAGGAGCTGAGCGGGGTCGTCGACAACTCCGCCGACACCTTCTACGACGCCAAGTCGCAGTCCGCGTACTTCTACGACGGGTCCACCTTCTGGACCGGCCTGAGCGACCAGTCCATCACCGCCAAGGCCAACTATGCGCACTGCAACGGCCTCGGCGGGTCGATGATGTACTCGCTGCTCGACCTGGACGCCTCCGCGACGCTCTTCAACAAGATCGTCACCGCGACGAACGGCTCGGCCACCGACTGCTCCGGCAGCTCCACGACCGGCGGCACCAGCAGCGGTACCACCAGCGGCAGCACGACCGGCGGCACCACGTCCGGGACCACGTCGGGCACCACCTCCGGCACCACGGACGGCGGGACCACCTCCGGCACCACGTCCGGCACGACCTCGGGCACCACGTCCGGCACCACGGACGGCGGGACCACCACCGGCGGGACCACCACCGGCGGCACCGGCGGCACCTGCACCCTGGCCTCCTGGAGCTCCAGCGCCGTCTACGTCGGCGGCAACCAGGTCTCCTGGAAGGGCCACAACTGGCAGGCCAAGTGGTGGACCACCAACGAGGAGCCCGGCACCACCGGCGAGTGGGGCGTCTGGAGCGACCTCGGCGCCTGCTGAACCGCCTCTTTGCCCGCGGGGCGGGCTGCCCCCACGCTCCCGCCCCGCCCAAGGGCCCGCGTCCTTACTCCCCCCGAGGACGCGGGCCCTTCCCTCGCGCGCCTTCACGCCCCCGTGGCCGTCATCACCACCAGGACAACCAGCAGCAGCCCCACGTACGCCGCCGAGTGGACCCGGTCCGGGACCCGGCCGGCGGTACGCCGCAGCAGCGCGATCACCGGCAGCGAACCGGCGAGCAGGGCGGCGCCCGCCGCGGGGTCGACGTAGCCGAGCCGACCGGCGCCGCCGGCCGCGGTCACCGCGGGGGCGAGGGCGTAGACCAGGGTGCCGGTCAGCGCGACGGGGACGCTGAGCGGGTTGGCCGTCGCGGTCGCCTCGGCCATCGGCAGCCCGCGCCGCCGCAGCAGCGGCACCGTCATGACGCTGCCGCCCACCCCGAGGCCCGCGGCCACCAGCCCGATCCCGACCCCGCCGAAGGTGACGGTGGAGCGGCCCAGCGGCCGCGGCCGCTCCCGGGCCACCGCGGCGAGGAAGCCCTTGCGCAGCAGGCTGTCGGCGATCGTCACCAGCAGGTAGGCGGCGAACAGCAGCCGCAGCACGGTGCCGCCGACCAGGGTCGCGGCCAGCGACCCGGCGGCGGCGCCGAGCGCGATGTAGCCGGCCAGCGGCCAGACGTACTCCGTGCGCAGCCGGTCCGCGCGCCACTGGGCGAGCGCCGCCGCGGAGGCGTTGACGGCCATCACGGCCGCCGAGGTCGCGACGGCGACGTGCATGGCGTCGGCGCCGCCCGCCGCCGGGCGCGCGGCCACGGTCAGCACGCCGTAGACGACGGGCACCGTGACGAAGCCGCCGCCGAAGCCGAAGAACACCGTGGTGACGCCGGTCAGGCAGCCGAAGCCCACCAGCGTGAGGAACGAGATCAGCACACCCACGACGCTAGGCAGCGGCCCCGATGGCGGGCAATCGATGCTCGGCCACCTTCCTACGCGCAGCAGACAGCGCGGGTGATCGCGCGTAGCCTCGTGCGCATGCGCAACGTCCCGCTCGCCGAGGTGGACAGCCTCGACCGCGCGGTGCTGGCCATCGGCACCGACTACCCGCGCGAGCACCTGCTCGCCTGGCACGAGCACCGCCGCGCCCAGGTGCTCTACGCGGCCACCGGCGTGATGCGGGTCGAGGCCGCGGACGGCCGCTGGACCGTGCCCACCGCCCGGGCCGTGCTCATCCCGCCGCGCACCCGGCACCAGGTCGCGATGACCGGCGTCAGCACCCGCAGCCTGTACGTCGAACCGGCCGCGGTGCCCTGGTTCCCCGACCGCTGCCGGGCCGTGGACGTCTCCCCGCTGCTGCGCGCGCTGCTGCTGGCGGCCGTCGACATGGAGCCGCGCTATCCCGAGCACAGCCGGGACGCGGCCGTGGTCGCCCTGATCCTGCACGAGCTGAAGGACCTCGCCCCGCTGCCGCTGGACGTGCCGCTGCCGGCCGACCCCCGGCTGCGCGACCTGTGCGAGGCGTTCTGGCGGCACCCGGACATCCACGACCCGCCGGCCCGCTGGTGCGCCGTGCTCAACGTGAGCGAACGCACCCTGGCGCGGCTGTTCCGCCGCGGCACCGGCCTGAGCTTCGCGCAGTGGCGGCAGCGCGCCTGCATCCTGCACTCGCTGCCGCACCTGGCCGCGGGCACCCCGGTCACGCAGGTCGCCGCGCTGCTCGGCTACGACAACCCCGCCGCGTACACCGCCGCGTTCGGCCGGCTGCTGGGCCGCCCGCCCACCGCCTACGCGGACCCGGCGCCGGGGCGCGCGGGCCGCCCGGACCACGCGGGCGCCGGTCAGCGCGGCGGGGTCCGCGCCAGCAGCTCGGAGATGGCGGCGGCGGCCACCGGGCGGGAGTAGTGCCAGCCCTGGCCGGTGTCGCAGCCGATCCGGCGCAGCCGCTCGGCCTGTTCGGCGTTCTCCACGCACTCCGCGGTGACGGTCAGCCCCAGCCGGTGCGCGAGGTCCACCAGCGCCTCCACGATCGTCTCGTCGGCGGGGTTGGGGTGTTCGGCCGAGCGGAAGCCCTGCACGAAGGAGCCGTCGAGCTTGAGGGTGGAGACCGGCAGCCGGCTCATGTAGGCGAGGTTGGAGTAGCCGGTGCCGAAGTCGTCGATGGCGATCCGCACCCCCATCTCGTGCAGCGCGTGCAGCGCCTGGAGCGGGCGGCCGGCGCTGCCCATCACCGCGGACTCGGTCAGTTCGAGTTGGAGCAGCCGCGCGGGCAGCCCGGTCTCGCGCAGGATCGCCGCGACGTCGGCGACCAGGTCGGAGTCCCACACCTGGCGCACCGCGACATTGACGCTGACCACCAGGGGAGTGCCGGGCCGCTCCCGCCGCCACGCGGCGGCCTGCCGGCAGGACTCGGCGAGCACCCAGCGCCCCAACTGCACGATGGAGCCGTCCTCCTCGGCCAGGCCGATGAAGCGGCCGGGCGCGAGCCGCCCGAACCGCGGGTGCTCCCAGCGCACCAGGGCCTCCACCCCGCGCACCTCGCCGCTGCCGAGCGCGACCAGCGGCTGGTACTCCAGCACGAACTCGCCGCGCTCCACGGCCTGCCGCAGGGTGCTGGACAGGGACTGGCGGGTCATCCGGTGCTCGTTGCGCTCCGGGTCGAAGAGCGTCCAGCGGCCCTTCCCGTCGTCCTTCGCCCAGTACAGCGTGGTGTCGGCGGCCTGCATCAGGCCGGTGGGCGTGGTGCCGTGGGCCTCGCGTTCGACCACGCCGATGCTCGCGGAGACCGCCAGGCGGTGCCCGGCGACGTCGAACGGCTGCCGGAACGCCTCCAGTACGGCCTCGGCGAGCGCGGTGGCCTGCCCGGTGCCGGTGGAGTCCCGCAGCAGCAGCGCGAACTCGTCGCCGCCCAGCCGGGCCGCGAGGTGGCCGCCAGGACCGGCGCAGGTCAGCAGCCGGTCGGCGACGGCGGCCAGCAGTTCGTCGCCGACCCGGTGCCCCAACGTGTCGTTGATCGCCTTGAATCCGTCGAGGTCGAGGTAGCACACCCCGATCCGGCCGGTGCCGCGCTCGGGGGCGCGGGCGCAGGCGTCCGCGAGCCGCTCGAAGAACAGCGCCCGGTTGGGCAGCCGCGTCACCGGGTCGTGCATCCGCAGGTGCCGCAACTGCCGCCGCAGCGACTCGCGTTCGCTGACGTCCTCGACGCTCAGCAGCAGCGTCCGGCCCTCGGTGCGGCACAGCGCCAGCTCCGCGCGCAGGTCGCCGCCGTCGGACCGGGTCAGCCGGCGGGTGCAGCGCAGCCGGCGCCGCCGGCCGGCCAGGACGTCGTCGAAGGCGGTGGAGACGTGCGGGTCGCCGGCCAGGCCGAGCAGAGTCCGGGCGTCGGCCGCCAGCATCCGCTCCCGCGGCATTCCCAGCAGCCGGGCCAGCGCCGCGTTCGCCGCCAGCACGCCGCCGTCGGGGCCGAGCAGCGCCAGCGCCGAGCGGGCGGCCGCGAAAGCGGCCCGAAAGTCACCTGGCTCCGCGGCGTACGAGGACCTGCGCGACCGGTCACAGCGGGTGATGGTGGCTGCTGTGCTGTCGGGCTCGACGCCGGGGCCGCCCGAGGGTCCGCCCATGGACTGCTCCCTGTTCGCACTGTCGTCAGTCGCGATCATATGGGCAGGCGGAGCGGGCGATCCAGCGTCGCACCGGCGATGTGTCGCGGGGGTCCCACCCAGGCGGGCCGTTACCGCCGGTCCCGCTCGATCACCTGAACGCCCCCCGCACACCACGACGCAGGGTAGTCACCCGCAGGGGTGGCGACCGACCCGCGCCGGCGCCCGCGCCCACCCGTACCGGCGCGCCGGTCGTACGTTTCTGCGCCTCTTCCACCTCCCGCGCCCCGCACGCCCGTACGTCGGTATGCCCACCCCGGTCGACGCCCGCCGCGGCACCGTTCCGGCGGCAACCCGCACGGAGCAGCCGAAGCCGACATAACGCCGCAATACATAGCAATGTGGGGAAAGTCCCGGACCGGAACCCGAACCTCCCGGAGGTCCTTGTGCGGCGGTCAGACCTCGCGTCAGGCAACCCGGCGGACGGTCCCCCCGCGACGGGCGCCGGCCGCCGCCCGCGGGTGCTGCGCGCGTTGCTCGCCGCGCTCGCCGGGTTCGCCGCGCTGGTGGCCTGGACCCTGATGACCGGACCGGCCGCGGGCGCCGCCGAGGGCACCGCGTGCCTGCTGCCGCGTACCGCCGTGCACCACTCCGAGGGCGTCGACAGCTGGGACGGCGACTACGCCCGGCCCGACGGCGACGTCAAGGCGCTCATGGTCTTCCTGTCCTTCCCCGGCGCCCCTCCGCAGCTCACCCCCGCCCAGGTCGCCGCCGACCACTACCCGGCCACCAGCCGGTTCTGGGAGAACGCCTCCTACGGGCAGTTCCGGCTGCACCTGCACGCCGACACCCGCTGGCTGCGGATGCCCCGCCCCGCGACGGACTACCTGATCAGCCGGAACTGGGACGCCGCCGACCGGGACGCCTACCTGCGCGACGCGATCGCCACCGCCGACCCGACGGTGGACTTCGCCGGATACGACGTGGTCTACCTCGTCGCCGACCCCGACGCGCCCGGCGTGGACTCCGACGCCACCAAGGTCGTCAACCTCGCCGCCCCGATCACCGTGGACGGCAACCCGATCCGCCACATGGTCACCGTCTTCGAGCACCACCCGCCGGACCGCAACGTGCTCGCCCACGAGACCGGCCACATCTTCGACCTGCCCGACCTCTACTACCAGCCGCCGCCCGGCAGCGACGCCGACTGGGACACCCACGTCGGCGACTGGGACCTGATGGGCAGCCAGTTCGGCCTGGCCCCCGACCCCTTCGCCTGGCACAAGTGGCGGCTGGGCTGGCTGCGCCCGGACCAGGTCGGCTGCGTCACCGGCGTCGGCACCACCTACCACGACCTCAGCCCCGACGAGACCCCCGGCGGCACCAAGCTGCTGGTGCTGCGCACCGGCGAGGACACCGCGCTGGCCATGGAGGCCCGCACCCGCACCGGCAACGACCGCATCGCGTGCAGCGAGGGCGTCCTGCTCTACGACGTCCGCTCCGACCGCGAGTCCGGCGCCGGGCCGATCGACGTGGTCGACGGCCACCCGGGGCGCTCCGCCTGCCCGGCCACCTCCGTCTACCCGCCGCTGGCCGACGCGCCGCTGGGCGTCGGCGAGTCGTACACCACGCCCGACCACAGCACCGAGGTCACCGTGCTCGGGCACCTGGGCGACGGCACCTGGTCGGTGCGGGTCACCGAGGCGGCCGCCGGCACCCTGGACCGGCCCGTCGACGGCGGCACCGCAGGCACCGGCGGCACCGCCTCCGGCCCGGGCACGGGCGGCACCGGCACGGACAGCACCGGCACGGCGGGCTGACGGGTGGACCTCCGCCGCCTGCGCCGGCGCCCCGGCATACGCGCCGCCGCCCTCGCGTTCTGCGGGCTGCTCGCCGTCGGCTCCGCGATCGTCGCCGAACCCCGGCCGGCCGGCTCCAACGCCGCACCGCCCGCCTCCCGCCCCTGCGCGCTGCGCGCCCAGCCCGGCGTCGCGATGTCCGAGGGCTTCCCGCCGCACCCGTACCACGGCAGCGACGAGGAGTTCGCGCCCTCCACCGGCAAGGTCCGCGCGCTCACCCTGCTGATCGACTTCCCCGACGCCAAGGCCCCCTACAGCGCCCGCGAGCGCTACGGCGAGTTCTTCCCCGCGGTCAAGCAGTGGTACGCCGCCGCCTCCTACGGCCGGCTCGACTACGAGTCCACGCCCGTGCTGCGCTGGATACGCATGCCGCGGCCGTTCTCCGCCTACGGGATCGGCCGCGGCTACGGCTGGGACCAGCACACCGCGATGATGCGGGACCTCGTCAAGGCCGCCGGCCCGAGCGTCGACTTCCGCGGCTACGACATCGTCAACATCCTCGTCACCCCCGACGCCGGCCCGCCCGCCGACCAGGCGGTGCTCTCCGTGACGTGGACCGGCGCCTCGGCCGCCACCACCGGCGACGGCACCCGCCTGGACAAGGTCTCGCTCATCTACGGCCACGACCAGTCCGGCTTCCGGGTGCTGGCCCACGAGAACGGCCACGCGCTGGGCCTGCCCGACCTGTACGCCGTCGACGACTTCCAGCGCACCGACCGCCTCGCCGGCCAGTGGGACAGCATGTCGCTGGACTGGGGGCTGCAAGGCGACCTGCTCGCCTGGCACAAGTGGAAGCTCGGCTGGATCGACGACCAGCAGATCGACTGCGTCACCACCGCCGGCACCCGCACCTACACGCTGCGGCCGATCGAGGTGCCCGGCGGCGGCAAGGCGGTGATCGTGCCCTTCGGCGACACCACCGCCTATGTCCTGGAGCTGCGCGAACCGCTGGGCGACGACAAGGACGCCTGCCGCAAGGGGATACTCGCCTACCGGGTGCGCACCGACGTCGACTCGGGGAAGGGCCCGGTCACCGTGGAGGACGCCCATCCCCGCACCGCCGCCTGCACCTACAGCAGCGCGTCCTTCAACTCGCTCAACGACGCGCCCTTCGGCCCCGGCGAGGGGTGGACCGACCGGGCGGACGGCTTCGGCTTCAAAGTGCTGGCGCCGGACGCGGCCGGCGACTGGCGGGTGCGGGTCACCCGCCGCTGAACCCGGCCGGCCGGCGGGGCCGACCGGGCTCGTGCCACGGCGCGGGGATCAGGCCAGCAGCTCGGCCTCGAGGGTGATGTCCACACCCGCGAGCGCCTTGCTGACCGGGCAGTTCGCCTTCGCGTCCTGCGCGGCGGCCTCGAACGCCTCGGCGGTCAGGCCCGGCACCCGCGCCTTGACCGCCAGGGTGATCCCGGTGATGCCCTCACCCGGCTGGAAGGTGACGTTCGCCACGGTCTGCACGGTCTCCGGCGGGGTGCCCGCGCCGGCCAGGCCGTGCGAGAGCGCCATCGAGTAGCAGGACGAGTGGGCGGCGGCGATCAGCTCCTCGGGGCTGGTCTTGCCGTTCGCGGCCTCGGCGCGCGACGGCCACGACACCTCGTACGTGCCCACGCCCGAGGTGTCCAGCGAGACCGTCCCGGCGCCGCCCATGAGCGGGCCCTTCCACTGGGTGGTCGCGGTACGAGTGGTTGCCATGGTGAAAGCCTCCAAGAGTACGAACCGGCCGGCGGATCGGGCCGCCGTAGGAACGCTACCCCGCGGGGGGTTCGCCGTGTGTGAGGTCCCCGCGCTGCGCGTGCGGGGCGGGCGCGGGCGCGTCCGCACCGGAACGGCGAAGGCCCCCCGCTTCTGCGGAGGGCCTTCGCCTCTCAGGTGCGCCGCCAGGGACTCGAACCCCGGACCCGCTGATTAAGAGTCAGCTGCTCTAACCAACTGAGCTAGCGGCGCCTGCTGACGTGGAAGACATTAGCACCCGGCTGAGCAGGGTGTGAAATCGATGGCCGGCGCCCGCCGGACCGCCCGTACGCAGGCCCACAGCAGCACGTCGGCGCCGGGCAGCCAGGGCTTGCGGGTGTCGGGCGCGACCACCCAGCGGGAGCGGCTGTCCCCGGGGCGCGGCGCCCGTCCGGCGGGCGGGCTGTCGTACAGCGGCGGCACCGTCACCGCGTCGCCGCGGCCGTGGCAGAGCAGCGGCGGCACCCGGCGGCCCCACTCCTCCCACGCCAGCAGCGAGGGCAGCCGGTGGGCGGTGCCCGGCGCGGCCAGCACCAGCACCCGGCCGCGGTGCACGGCCGCGGGGCCGGAGCCGGGCCCGGCCGCCCACAGCTGCTCCAGCACCTGCCGCCCGAAGAGCAGGGGGAGGTTGACCACGTCGAAGACGGTGCCGCAGGGCAGGACGCTCGGCGCGGCCGGGCGGGCCGCCCACAGCGCCTGCACGCTGCGCGGGAAGGCGCTGGCGGAGGCGAGCCATGCGGCGCCCGCCGAGGTGACGTAGGAGGTGTGCTGCTGACGCTGGATCTCGTCCATGTCTCCACATCTACCGACGTCACGCCCGCACCCCGGCGGAATCAGGGGAACGCGGGACAGCGGTGACGGGTGGCGGGTACCGTGCCCCGGGCCAGGAGAGTACTGGGGATACGGTGCCCCGGCTACGGGGTGAGGCCGCCGCCCTTGATCAGGCTCTCGCCGTGCTCGACCATCTTCCGGGCGTAGTCCTCGGTCCACCCCGCCTGCTCGGCCAGGGTCGCCAGGGTCAGCCGGTCGAAGCGGCGCGGGTCCGCGAGTTGCGCGGCCGCCATCGCCTGGAAGTCGGTGGCCCGCTCGGCCGCGGCGCGGAACGCCACCGCCAGTTCGGTGGCGCGGACCAGCAGATCGCGGGGGTCCTCCATCGACTCCAGGTCGAAGAAGCGGTCGGACCCCTCCTCCACCACGGCCCCCGGTTCGAAGAGCAGCGGCGCGGGCCTCTTCGGCCGCTCCCCGCCCGGCCGACGCGCCTGCGGCGGCTGGCTCATCCCTACCTCCACCAGTCTCGACAACACCCCCCATTGTCCCGCACCCCGAAGCCGAAGGGGCGGGGGACCTGGGCGCCCTGCCACGACGGTGCCGCAGGCGGGACGGGGCGGCGGCGGGACGCGGGCCGTGCCTCAGGACGAGGCGAGCATCCAGTGGCTGAACGCCGCGTAGCGCTCCGCGAAGTCGGCTGCCCCGTCGGCGTGTTCGACGGCGCGGGAGTGCACGCGGACCTGGTCGAAGCGGGCCCGGCGCTCACGCTCGTAGCGGGTGAAGGCGGTGGCGGCGTCGGGGCTGCTCGCGAGGTGGGTACGGAGGACACCGATGTCCTCGACGCCGAGGGTGCCGCCGGCGGCGATGTGCGGGGACAGCCCGTGGGCGGCGTCGCCGACGAGGGCGACGCGGCGGCCGGTCCAGCGCGGCAGCGGGGGCACCAGCGTGATCAGGTTCTCCAGGATGGCGTCCTCGGGGGTCGCGGCGATCATCTCCAGCAGGTCGGCGTGCCAGCCCCGCGCGGCGAGGTGCCGGGCCCGGGTGAGGGCGCGGTCCCGCTTGGTGCCGGTCAGCTCCCCCGCGTCGAACTGGTTGACCATCCACATGGTCCGGTCCGCGGAGACCCGCGCGTAGCCGCCGCGGGTGCGCTCGGCGCCGATGGTCAGGACGCTGCCCTCGGGCCGTTCGGCCCCCGCGGGCACCAGCGCGCGCCAGGCGTAGTGCCCTTCGTGCGGAACGGCGTCGCTGCCGGGCACGAGGCTCGCGCGGATGCGGGAGTGCACGCCGTCCGCGCCGATCAGCAGGTCGGCCCGCAGGTCCGTGCCGTCCGCGAGGTGGACGATGACCTCGGTGCCGGTCTCGGTGCAGCCGGTGGCCCGCGCGCCGAGGCGGATACGGTCCAGGCCGATCCGGTCGGCGAGCAGTTGGTTCAGCGCGGGCCGCGGCACCAGCAGGAACCGGTGGTCGTCGGGGCCGTAGCCGGCGGCGCGCTGGGGCCGGCCGGCCGGGTCGAAGAACCAGGTGTCGATCCAGGCGCCCAGGTCGCGGACGTCGGCGCCGACGCCGATGTGGTCGAACTCCCGCAGCGCGTTGGGCCACAGCCCGATGCCCGCACCCGCGGCCCGGATCTCCGGCGCCTGCTCCAGCACTGTGACCTCGTGGCCGATCGACTGCAGGGACGCCGCCGCGGTGAGTCCCACCAGGCCGCCTCCGGCGATCACTGTACGCATCACTGCCTCCTCGTTCTCCGGTCCGCGGTCACCGGTTCGCGTTCTCCGGTCCGCCCGTGCCCCGTTCGGGACTGGTCCCAGTGAACAAGCGCACTCGTATAACCTCAAATGCATAGATCTGATCGATAGCATTACCTCCATGCATATGGATCTGAACCTGCTCACCGCGCTGGACGCCCTCCTCGACGAACGCAGCGTGGGCGGCGCGGCCGACCGGCTGCACCTGTCGCAGCCCGCCATGAGCCGCACGCTCAGCCGGATCAGGCGGGCCACCGGCGACGAGATCCTGGTCCGCTCCGGCCGCGAGATGCTGCCGACCCCGTACGCCGAGCAGGTCCGCGAGGAGGTCCACCAGCTCGTCACCCGGGCGCAGGCCGTGCTCTCGCCGAACGCCGAGGTGGACCCGGCCGCGCTTGAGCGCACCTTCACCCTCCAGTGCAACGACGTCGTCGCCGGCGCCCTGCTGCCGCGCCTGGCCCCCGTCCTCGCCGGCACCGCCCCCGGGGTGTGCCTGCGGCTGCTCGGGGAGGGCGCCACCACCGCGGACGAACTGCGCCGCGGCCGCGTCGACCTCCAGATCAGCGACCGGGCGGCCGACCACGCCGACATCCGCAGCACCACCCTGTTCACCGACGAACTGGCCGCCGTGGGCCGCCGCGACCTGCCGTACGACCCGACCGGCTGGGACGGGTTCGCGGCCCTGCCGCACGTCGTCGTCTCCCGCCGGGGCCGCACCCGCGACCGCATCGACGACCTCCTCGACGAGCGGCGCCTGCGCCGCCACGTGGCGTTCACGGTGCCCACCCTGGTGCTGGCCCTCGGCGCCGTGGCCGCCCATCCGATGGTCACCGTCGCCCCGGCCGCCCTCACCGAGGGCCTGCTGCCCGCCGCCCTGCGCACCTACCCGCTGCCCGCCCCCACCCCGCCGGTGCCCGCCGTCCTCGCCTGGCACGCCCGCCACGACCGCGACGCTGCCCACCGCTGGCTCCGCACTCTGCTCACCACCACCCTCACCGGCTGACCACGTTCGACGGCTCGTCCAGCCACACCGCCTGGCGGTCCGCCGTGACCGTCAGCCCGAAGCGCCGGAACCCGGGCCGCCCCTGCTCCTGCCACCAGCGGAAGGCCGCCGACACCTCGTCCCACAGCCGCCGCTTCCCGGACTGGTGGACGGTGGCGGTGTCCTGGCCGTCGCGGAAGACGACCACGGCCCATGACCTGTCGGTCAGGCCGTAGAACCACACGGGCCGGCGCCCTGCCTGCTTGCGGTCGGGGACATGCGTGCAGTGCGGCACCCGCAAGCCGATCGCGAACTCCGCCACGTCCAGGTCGCCGGTCAGGAACTCCGCTTCCGTGACGGTGGTCGTCGACCTCTCCGCGTCCCCCGTTGCCGCCGTCCCCGGCCACCACCAGCCGCGCCGTCGCCTCGGTATACGTGTAGTACGTGCCCCAGGGTGCGACGACCACGCCGCCCGGGGCGGTCTGCCGCACCCACGTGAACAGGCCGGACCGCACCCCGCACGTGGCGATCACCCGGTCGTAGGGCGCGCCCGGCGGATGGCCGAGCAGACCGTCCCCCGTGACCACCCGCACCCCGCCGTATCCGGCCCGCCGCAGTGCCTGCCGTGCCGACTCGGCCACGACCGGGTCCACCTCCACCGACACCACGTTTCCGGCGCCGGCCCGGTGCGCCAGGAGTGCGGCGTTCCACCCGGTGCCCGTGCCGATCTCCAGCACCCGCCGGCCGGGCCGTACATCGAGGTCCGTGAGCATCGAGGCCACCACGCTCGGCATGGACGACGAGGAGGTGAAGACGGTGCCCGGCGCCGTTCCGGTGTGCGCTCCGTCGTCCCACTGCGTGACGATCGGCACGTCGGCGTCCGCGTACCGGTGCCAGGCCTCCGGGTCCACCGCCCTGTCGACGGCGACCGCTCGGCCGCTCGCGGCGTCGTGCGGCCACATCAGGCCGGGCAGGAAGGCGGTACGGGGCACCGCGGCGAACGCCGGGGCCCAGTCGGCCGGCACGAACCCCGCCTCGGCAAGGGGGCGGCCCGACTCCGGCCGCCCACCGTCTCCGTCGGTCACCTGCGGTGCTTCCCGTCGCCGTATCCGCCGCTTCGGTGCGCGCCGCGTACCCCTTCGCGCGGCTTTGTGAGCGTAATGCCGTGCTTCCGGGCCGGGGCCGGAAAGGCCGTTGCTCAAAGGCGCGGGCAAGCGGGCGCCGCGTTCGGGTCGGGCGGGGTCAGGGCGTGGCGGGGGTGCGGGCGCGGTGGGCGCGGATCTCGTCGTGGTGGTCGGAGACCCAGGCGATCAGCGAGGTGACGATCGCGTGGACGCTGCGGCTGAGCGGGGTCAGGGCGTACTCGACGCGCGGCGGCACCTCGGCGTACGCGGTTCTCGACACCAGCCCGTCCTCCACCAGTTGGCGCAGGGTGAGGGTGAGCATGCGCTGGGAGATGCCGGGGACCTCGCGTTGCAGGTCGGTGTAGCGCAGCGGGCCGGCCTCCAGGACGGCGATCACCAGCATGCTCCACTTGTCCCCGATCCGGTCCAGCAACTGCCGGATGAAGACCATCTGTTCGGCCGGGATGCCGGCGCACGGCCCCCGGCCTGCGACGCCACCCGTCTGGGCGCTGACCTCCATGGCGCACATTCCTCTCCGGTACGGACACCGGTGTTCCTTTTGTACGGCCTCCCATACTGGTCCACCATGGCGTTACGCACAAGTTGTAGGAATTGGGTGGCGCCGCGCTCGTCGTCGGCCCATCCCGCCGTGTCCGCACGGCTTCCACCCACCTGAGAGGCCCCGCCATGTCCTATCTGCTGCACATCGACGCCTCGTCCCTGGGCGCCGGCTCCGTATCCCGCCAGGTCGCCGGGTCCTTCCGCGACGCGTGGCGGGGCGAGGTGGTGCACCGCGACCTCGCCCTCGCGCCGGTACCCCACATCACCGCGGAGGGCATCTCCGCCCGCACGACCGACCCCGCGCGGTACACCCCGGAAGAGGCGGCGGCCGCCCGGCTCCAGGACGAGCTGATCGAGGAGTTCCTCGGGGCCGGCGCGTACCTGTTCACGGTGCCCCTGTACAACCTGTCGATGCCGTCGGTGTTCAAGGCGTGGCTGGACCAGATCATGGTCATCGGCCGCACCCTGGGCTTCACCGGCACCGCGCCCTCCGCGGGACGCCCGGCCGTCGTGATCTCCGCCCGCGGCGGCGGTTACAGCCCCGGCACCCCCAACGAGGGCCGCGACCACCTGCTGCCCACGCTGGAGACCATCCTGGGGTGGTCCCACACCCTCGGGCTCACCGTGACCTCGGTGACCCCCGAGCTGACCATGGCGCCCGACGTGCCGGCGATGTCCGACCTCGTCCCACTCCACCGGGCGTCCTTGGCCCGCGCCCACGAAGAGGCCCGCCGGCTGGCCGAGACGATCGGACGCCGGCCCGCCGCCTGACCGTGTCCGCCGCGCACGCCGCGGCCGCCGGTCCGCGGCCGCTCCGCGCCTTTACGGCTGCCAGGCGGTGCGGTGTTCGGCGAGGTGCGAGAGCACGGCGTCTGGACGCTTACCGACCGGAACCGCCGCAGGCCCCGGAGCCTGCGGCGGAACCGAAGCGGTCGGGTCGCCCGCCGGTGTCCGCGGCTGAGCGGCCCGAACTGCTCGAAGAGAATCCGTTCCGCGCACTGCTCTCGCAAATGGGCGGCATAGCAGACCCCCACATCCGAACTGCGGAGGTTTCTTGCTTCTCGGACACGGCGGGCGCACAGTGACGCGGTCAGGCGCTCACCTCGGAGCGCACCGGAACGGGCGGGCGCACTCCCGTGAGTGCCTCCGCTCGGGCAACCAGGTGGGGCGCAAGAGCGGGGTACCACCCACGGGCTACGGCTTGCAGCATCTCCGCCAGGGCCGCGAGTTCTCCGATTCGACCGGCCGGGGTGTCGAGGACCGGCGCGAACTCCTTGCGGATGCGGGCGGCTGCGTCGGGAACGAGGAGGCTATTGGCGTGGAGGAGTCCCGCGTCGTAACCGAACGGCACCCAGCCCCACCGCTCCCAGTCCAGAAGGCACAGGGGCGCGGCGGTGAGGTTGCCCCAGTGCAAGTCACCGTGACCGGTCACCCGCTCCACCTTGGCGGGGGCCGGAATGCCGAGGAACTGGGGGAAGGCCCGTTCGATCCACCCCTCCCGGACGGTCGTCTTCACACCCTCCGCTTCGGCGAGCAGGGCAAGGGCTTGGCGAAGGTCCGCCCACCACTCGTCAGGCAACCCAGGGTCGTGGTCGATGTCGGCCCGGTCCGGAGACACCACGGGTTGCGTGAGGTAGTCCAGGACTTCTGCCTCGAAGGCCCACTCTCCGTCAGTCCAGTCGTGCACCCCGTGCAGGCGCGGACGCGGGACGCCGTCAGGCACCAGCTCCGAGGCGCCGACGATGCCCTGCCCCTCCTTCCTGCCCGCGTTGCGCTTCGCTGTCCGGCTGACCCGTAGCCACCGGTCCCCTGCCCGGCGTCCGAGAGTGACACCGAGGAAGCCCCACGCCGGCGGACCCGAGCACGTCAGCCCCAGAGCCCTGGCCGCCCGGTCGTGGGCGGCCTCCATCAGGGCCTGTACCTCCTTATTCAGAGGCGAGTTCATCCGTCACTCTCCTGAGTTCCTGGGCTGTTAGCGGCGTAGCCAGAGCCTTGGCCACATCGTCCCAGTGCTCGCGGGTGCTCGCGGAGGTGAAGACGACATCGAGGCAGGGGCATGAGCCAGCGGCCAGCAGGGCAGCGGCTGCTGCCGACAGGCCGGGGCGGATGAGGTTCATCAGCTCGGGTGTCATGGCATCGAGGAGTTCGCCCCCGTGCAGGGGCGCGGAGCCGAACGTGATCAGCCCGGCGTCCTTCGCCTGCGCCAGTGGTCCGCCGCCGTTCAGGGCCTGTGTGATCGGGGCATCCATGATCAGGCTGACGGGCATCTGCAAGCCTGTGAGGTGGTGCTCGGCGGAACCCGCCGCCTGCCGGGCGAGCGCAAGTAGCTCGGGAACGCTGAACGCTCCGGAGGTCAGGCCCGACCAGGTTGCGACGCCGTACCCGGCGATCCTGCCCGCATGGGCGAACTCTTCCAGTGCCGTGAAGGCTTCCCGTACATGCTCGTGCAGAGTGGCACGGTCAAAGCCGTGCCCGAGGTGCTCGGGGTTGTGCACGAACACCAGGTCCACCCGCCCGAGCGCGGCCAACGAGTGCTCCGTCTGCCAACGGACGAAGCCCCGTTCAAGGCTGTGCCTGCCGGTTTTCCCTTCCCGGGTGAGTACGCCCTCAGCCAGGGCGCTGCGGCCCTGTTCCTCGGTGAAGAACCCCGTCTTCGTAGCTACCCGAACGGTCGGGTAGTCCCCGAGTGCCGGGCGCAGCTCCTCATGCGCCTGACCACGACCGTAGTTGGGTGCTGTGTCCACCCAGGGGCTACCGGCTGCCAGGGCGGTGCGTGCCGCCTGACTGACGGCACGCACGCGGTATGTCCCCAGGCAGAGTGCGGCGGTCACAGCGCCGTACCCACGACTGCGACGGCATGGCCGTCGATGAGGACCGAGACCAGTTCGGCCACCTCCTTGACCTCCAGTCCAGCGGAGTCGGCCATCTCGCCCAGCGTGGTCGGCCGGTTGGTCAGCAGCGTGCCCAGCGCAGGCGCGGCGGACTCCGTGACGTCCCAAGCGGTACCGGCCGCCGAGAAGGTGACCGTGCCCTGTGTCGGGTTCGCCGTCAGGCGGCCCCTCGGAGTAGTGAGCTTGACGGTGATCTCGCCCCGTGCCGGGAGTCCGTCAACGTACGGCAGGGACGGAATCGCGTGGCCCGGGTCGGTCGTGTCGATCGACTCCGCCCACCGCTCCACGAGGCGAGGGTCCGCCATCATGTCGGCCACCTCACCGCGTACAGCGTCGATGAAGTCCGACTGTTCCGCCCGCGAGTCGAAACGCGGTATGTCCCTGCGCAGCGCGAGGGACGACCGGAGCTGGTCGACGACCCACAGCATCAGATCAGCGCCCGTGTGCGGCACCATTCCGAACGTCAGGTGCAGGGATTCTGTCCCTTGGTCAGCGGTGACCGCGTGCCACCAGCCGCGCGGCAGGTAGAGCACATCACCCGGGGACAGAACCAGGTCCGCGATCGGGTCGCCCTCCGGCTCGTCCGGCGAGTCCACGTCCCGGAAGGTAGGCGCTTCACGGGTCATCCCCCACAGGCGCCACCGCTTCGATCCGTGCAGTTGGACCACGATCACGTCATGGTCGTCCCAGTGCCGGCCGAAGCCTTCCCGCTCGGTCCACGAGGCGTACACGTTGGCCTGTACGGAAGTCCCGAGGAAGCGTTCCAGTCCCTCCGCAGCTGCCTCCACGGTGGGGTGGATCTTCTCCACCGCGTCGAGGACCAGTGATGCCCCGTCCTTGAGTCGGGCGTGGAAGTCAGACGGCTGGATGCGTGACCAGGTGACCGCGCGGCGGTTCGTGGTCGGGATCGCATAGCGGTGGAGCGGGACCGTTTCGCCGTCGACCGACAGGCGCAGCCGGGGCGGCTCCAGCCGTTGCGTGGCGATGATCCGGTTCAGGTCGTCCCAGGAGAACAGGCCCGCCGTGTCGGCGGTGCCGGGGATGTGCGCGTAGGAGCGGTGGTACGTCTGGGCGAGGAACGTGTCCCCGCCCAGACGCCCCGCCCACGAGGCTGCGTCAAGCAACGTGGGCGCTCCCGTCAGTCGTTGCCGTCGGAACGGCCACTGCTGACGTCGGACTCCTGCTCGGCGCGGGTGCGCGCGGCCACGATCTTCCGCTTCGCGACGAGCAGGCCACCCCCCTCGGGGGCCACCGAAGTGGTGTTCTCTTCCACCATCGGACTACCTCTCTTCTTGGGAACCCCCACCAGGAATCCGGCGGGAAGCATCAGTGACAGCGGCCAATGCGGTTACCGAAGAGCCAGGGTCCCGGCGAGAACCAGGGCCACTCCGCCGAGGATCGTCGCCAGGTAGCGCGGACCCGCGTACCGGCCGAAGCGGCACAGCACCCACCGCCCTGAGCCGGACATCACGTCGACCCCAACGGCGACGGACGTCCCAGCCCCCGACCTACGCCGTGGCGCACCCGCTCTTCGTTTCGCTCGGTCGCTGTCATGGGGGAAATCATTGGCCCGGAAAGTGATGGCTGTGTAGTTCTTTCCCGTCATGGACTAAAGATCATGAACGGCAGGCGGCGGCCCACTCCGTCAACAAGGCTCGCGCTTCGGCCCCGAACAGCGCGTACCCCTCCAGTGTCGAGAACAGTTCCACATGCATTTCGATGTCGCGTGGATCTCTCAGGATCACAACACCGGTGGTGTTCTCCACAGTGGCCAGGGTGTTGTCGTAGACAGTGAAGGTGTCCATCGGAGCCATGGGCTTGTATCCCGCGATCGGGATGACACCTAGCTTCACATTCGGTAGGTGGGTCAGTGAGGCCAGCCGGTCAATCTGCATCGCCATCGCAGCCGGGGGCAGGAGTGGCCACCGCACAGCCTGCTCGGTCAAGATGAAGGTAAATCGCTTCTTCGTGTCGTAAAGAACCTCCTGCCGCTCCAGCTTCCTCGCGATCGTCTTGGTGACATCGGCCGGGGAATGGGCAAGGCTGGCTCGGATGTACTCGGGGGTGGACAGCAGTCCTGTAATCATCGAGAGCAGGAAGAATCGGAACTCCGTACCCGAGGATTCAAGGGCCGCAAGTTCGGTCTGCTTCTTCTCCAGGCCCCTGCGCCGCAGCGAGCGCAGGTCTTGCCATTCGGTGTTGGCCAGCCTCGCGAGAGCGATGACCTCCTCGATGACCTCAGGCGGAGCCACGACGGCCCGGAGGATTCTTTCCAGGTCGAGCAGGCTCGGTTGGGCTTTCCCATTCTCGATCCGACTGATCTTCGATTGGGACATGTTGCAACGCCGAGCGAGCCGGTCCCCAGTGAGGCCGGCTCGCATGCGTAGTTCTTTGAGCAGGGCCGCCAGTTCCTGTTTCGGCTGCCCCAACTGCTCGGGGTCGAACGTCACCCGTTCACGTACTCCAGGAATGGAACCGACTCGGCAACGGCAATCCGCTTCCACTGTCGGTACGGCTCCGGGTCACCCTCGTGCAGTTCCCGGTTTATCTGCGTCCCGTCGGCCCGGTAGTTCATCAGGACCACCTTGGACTCATCGAACATCCAGAAATCCTGATCCGGAATTCCCGGGTTCTCCCGGTCGGTGAGGTCGAGGATGCGGATGTCCTCGCCCGCCTTGACGTGATGCCGGTAGTAGTGCTCGAACTCGAACCGGAGATAGTCCGAGAGCGGGCGGGTCACGATATGCACCCTGCCGACCCTCTTTCCTTCCGAGGTCCATTGCTGGACCTCGTCCATCCAGCCCGAAGTGTAATCGTCGGGCGAATTCTCCCCGGCGAGAAAGCGCTTCAGTTTCTCCGCTTCCTGGGGCATGGTGTAGACGGGCAGCGTTTCCAGCCGCCACGCCTCCCGCTCCATGGAATCGAAGCAGTCATTCCACGCGTCACCATCCAAGTGCACGGAACGCCTCCCTGAGAACCGCCTCCGGGATTTCCACGAGCCCTTCACCAGTGGGCGGGCTGAAGGCGTCGGACACGTCGCCCTGCACCACGAACGACCCGGTCGCCGTGCGGTACACGTTCGGGCAGTCCTTCTCTCCGCACTCGCCGTTGCCGTTGCCCGTGAGCCGGGTGAGTGCCGAACGTTCGGACATGCCAAACCCCCCTGCTCTGGCCCCGTTTGGGCCGCCTGGCCAACGACAGTAGAAGGGGTGGCGCTACGCGTCTATGCGGGAACGCGACTATGCGTGTCCTTGCATAAAGTGGATCGGGCCACCACATGACCATCGCGTCACCGCAGCTCACGGCTGCCAGGCGGTGCGGTGTTCGGCGAGGTGCGCGAGCACGGCGTGGTTGGCCTCCCAGCCGTCGGGGAACTTGACGGTGACGCCGAGGCGGACCGGCTCGGAGGACGGGTGTTCGTCGAGGAGGTCGGCGACCCCGGCGCGGCAGACGACGATGCAGGCGTGCCGGTGCCGGGAGGCGAGCACGCAAAGGCGCCCGGTCTCCAGGTGGAACGCGGTGGCGTCGGGGCGGCCGGACAGCGGGTGGAGCACCACGGTGACGTCGAACTCCCGCCCCTGGAGCCGGTTCGCGGTGTCCACGGCGACCCCGGCCACCCCGAGCGAGGCGAGCGCGGCGCGCACCGCTGCGGCCTGGTCGCGGTGCGCGGTGCCGACCGCGATCCGCTCGGCCGTCAGCGGCTTGGGGTCGGGGTCGGGCGCGGAGTGGGTGAGCCCGCCGCGGTCGAGCAGGCGCCGTACGACCAGGGCGACGGCCCGGACCGCCTCCGGGTCGGTGCGCGGGGTGTGCCGGGCGGGCAGTTCCAGCAGGCCCCAGCCGCTCACCGCCGCCTCGTCCAGGACGCGGTCCAGGCCCCCGTCGTCGCCGCGGACGCCGAACCCGAGCCGCCGGTCGCCCGGCCCGGTGCCGCTGCGGAACGGCGTGTACGGGTAGAACGCCCGCGACACCAGCGGCGCGGCGGACGCGGGCAGCCGCCAGGACACCGGCAACCGGTGCTGCGGCAGGCCCGGGTTGTGCGCGAGCAGCGTCACCACCGCGCTCGCCGAGGGGTCCCAGCTCAGCCCCGCCCACTGCTCCGCGCCCACCACGCTGAACGGGTCGAGCTGGCCGGGGTCGCCGACGAACAGCGCGCGTTCGAAGAGCCCGGCGACCTGGAGCAGCGCGTCCGAGCGCATCTGGTACGCCTCGTCCACGATGGCGTGCCGCCAGGGCTCGACGTCCTTGACGTACGCCCACTTCGCCGCGGTCGCGATCACCACCGCCCGGTCCCGCAGCTCCGCCACGGACGTGGACTTCGCGAGCGAGGGGTGGCGGTCGAGCGCGGGGTCCGGCGGCGAGTCGGTGCCGTGCAGCCGCCCGACCGGCAGGTCCGGGTCGGCGGTGGCCAGCCGGTCGGCGAGGTCGTCGACCTGCGCGTTGGTCTGCGCGACGATCATCAGCGACTCGCCGGCCGCGGCCAGTTCGCGGGCCGCGCGCACCACGAGCGTGGACTTGCCCGCGCCCGGGGGCGAGTCCACGACCACGCCGCGCTCGGTGCCGTACAGGGTGCTCGCCAGGATCGCGGCGGTCGCCTCGGCGGCGGCCCGGCCCGGATCGAACGGCTCGGCCTCGCCGCCCGGGGCAGCCGCCCCGGCGCCTGGCACGGGCACGGGCTCGGTCACAGGAAGTCCTCCGCGGTCACGGGGTCGGGGGCGGTCGGGGCGGGGTCGGCGCCGGGCGGCCCGCCGTGGGTCCACGGGGTCAGCTCGGCGTCGGGCAGGGCGGGGCCGCTGCGCGGGTCGTGCTCGAACAGCGTGAAGGTGACGGTGTCGCCGGGTGCCGGGACCGAGCCCTCCCGCGGAGTGCGGCCGCTTCCCATGCCCCCGGTCAGCTTCACCCGCACGCACCAACGGGGGCCGGAGCCGGAGCCGTTGCCGCTGCCGGGCTCGGAGCCGCAGCCCGCCTCGTCACTGGACCCGGAACCGTTGCCGGCCCTGGCCTCATTGCCGGACCCGCCCCCGGAACCGCCGCCGGGCTCGCGCACCTCCACCAGCTCCACCACCTCCACCAGCTCCGCCGTCTGCGCCGACTTCGCGTCCGCCAGCGCCCGGTACGCCTTCGCGCCCGGCTCGGCCTGCGGCAGGTCCCTGGTGGTGAGGGTGAGCACCGGCCGGGGCATCGGGCGGCGGCCCTCGGACATGGTCATCTCGACCTCGACCACGGTCCCGGTGAACGCCTCCCCGGACAGCCGCCGCGCCGCCATGGCCAGCGGGTCGTCCAGCGCCTCCTGGGCGGAGAGCCGGGCCTGCGCGGTCTCCCGCCCGGCGAGCTTCTGCGCGGCGGTGATCGCGTCGTCGCGCTTGGGCTGGGGCGGCTCGCCCGCGCGGACCCGGTCGCGGTGCCCGGTGAAGGACCAGCGGTCCCGCTTCCACCGCTCCTCGACGTGGGCGGCCTCGGGCAGCGACCGCAGCAGGTCCAGGCCGCGCCACATGTCGTCCCAGGTGGGCCGCAGCTGGGAGGCGACCAGGTCCCTGATCGCCGTCTCGGCGGCCGCGCGCTCGGCGGCGCCGCGGGCCTTGTCGTACCGGGCCTGGGCCGAGGCGAGGACGCGGTTGTCGAAGACCGGGTCGGTGGCCGGGCCGGCCGGCGGGCTGAGCAGCAGGCCGTCGCGGGCCCGGCCGGTCTGGGCGCGGGCGGCGGCGGTGGGCCCGTCGGAGCCGGGCGGCGGGTCGATCCAGCCGAGCAGCGCGCCGAGGTGCTGGTCCTCCATGGCGCTCTGGCCGGTGGCCCAGTGCCGGGTGAGCAGGTCGGTCATGGCGAGCAGCAGCCCGCTGCCCGGGGTGCGGGAGCGTTCCGCGTAGTGCGTGAGCCAGCGGCCGAGCAGCGGCACCGGCACCGGCACCGGGTGCGGGGCGTCCGGGTCCTCGACGGTGCGCAGGAAGCGGGTGGAGCGGCCGACCAGCCGGACGTACTCCACGGCGGCGCTGTTGGGCACCACCATCTGGAGGGCGTCGGCGCACAGCTCGGTCTCCTCGCGGGTGCGGGTGGCCGGCTCGATCTCGACCTCGTCGGTGTACTGCTCCAGCGCGCGCAGCAGGGCCGCGGCGAGCCCGGCGAAGAAACCGAACCGCAGTTCGCGGTCGAGGGGTTGGGGCACCACCAGCAGTTCGGGGGCGTCCCGGTCGGTGCCGATCATCGCGCCCAGCGGCGCGCCCGCCTCGCCCGCGGTGGTGAGCGGCACCAGCACCAGCGGCCGGTCGGCGAGGTGGCAGTGGCGTACGGTCGCGGCCGGGACCGCCCGGCGGGCGGCGACCGCCTCGGCGCGGGCGAGGGTGTGCAGCACGCTCACGCCGGGCCTCCGGCCGTACGGGTCGGGGCGCCGGTGCCGGTGCCGGTGCCGGTACGGGTAGGGCCGCCGGTACGGTCGCGCGCCGGCTCGTCGGAGTCCGGCCGGGCGTCCCGCAGATCCCCTGTCTCCGGGGCGGGCGGCCGCGCGGGAGCCGGGACGGCGGGAGCGGAAGCGGGGGCGGGAACGGGAGCGGGGGCACCGTCCGCCGCCGAAGGCGCGTCGGCCCCCGCGGCCAGCGCCTCCGCGCGCAGCGCGGCGGCCCGGCGCAGCGCCGCGACCGCCGGGTCCCGCGGGTCGCCCGCGCGGCCGTGCGCGGCGGCGAGCACCGCCTCCACCGTGGTCAGGTCGCCGAGCTCGCCGCGCAGCGACCGGCCCAGCGCCTCGACCCGGCCCGCCGCCCGGGAGCGGTCGCGGCAGTGGAAGGCCAGCTCGCAGGTGGACAGGCACTCCGGGGCGTACGCGGCCGGGACGAGCTCCACGGCGGCGGCCAGCTCGGCCCGCGGCCGGGTCGGGGTGCGGCCGTCGGGGGTGTACGCCAGGTCGAAGGTGGTGTCTTCGGGCAGCAGGCCGGCGATGTCCGAGATCCGGGTCAGCCGGGTGAGCTGGCGACGGGTGACGGCGAGCTGCTTGCGGATGTCGACCCGGTCGGCGGTGGGCAGGTTGGAGAAGTCCTTCGGGCAGACCAGCAGGATGTCGGCGCGGGTGCGGCCGGCGGCCACCGCGTCGAGCGCCAGGACGTAGACCGCGGACTGCCGGGCGGCGGCGCCGACCTTCATGGCGTCGGCGCCGCCGTCCAGGATCGGGAAGGACTTGATCTCGACGACGGTCCAGCTGCCGTCGGGCGCGACCGCCACCGCGTCGGGTTCGAGGTGGACCGTGGAGCCGGCGACGTCCAGCGCGAGCAGCGGGTGGTCGAGCAGGGTCCAGGCGCCGGGGGCGGCCTCGGCCAGCGCCATCCGGGTCCTCGCCACCCGGCCCTCGGGCCCGGGCGCGGCCAGGTCGGGCAGGGCCGCGCGGCCCTCGGCGCCGAGCAGCCGCAGCAGTTCGGCGCAGCCGTCGGCCTTGACCCGCGCCTCGAAGGCGTGGCCGCGGGAGAAGGCGAACCGGGACTGGCCGAACCGGGCGGGGGAGCCGAGCGCTTCGGCGACGGCGCCCTTGTCCACCCCGGCGGCGTCCATCACCGCGCGGCGCTTGCAGCCGGGGTTGGCGGCGAGTGCGGCCAGCGCCCGCGCGTCCATCGGGCGGGGAGTGGTGCCGGGGCCGCGCAGGACGGCCAGCCGCTCCCGCAGGGAGTGCGTAGTGCTCACCCGGGAGAGTGTGTCATCCGCCACGGACAACGGCCCCGAGGGCGCCCCGGCAACCGGTCGGGACCCGCGGTCAGTTGTGGCCGGCGGGTTCGCCGGTCCGGTCGTCCTCGCCGGTCAGCTCGCCGCTGGCCTGCTCGGTCCCGCCGGCGGCGGCCGGAAGCTGGCGCGGCACGGACGGCTTGGCCGCCGGGGTCCGCCCGGCTCCCGGAGCCGGGGCGCCGCCGTGTGCGGCGGGGGCGGGGGCGGGGACCTCCGGGGCCGAAGCGGCCGGAGCGGCCGTGGAGACTGAAGCGGCCGGGGCGGCGGCGGACCGGGTGAGGCCGATCCGCGCGTGCAGCCCGTCCACCATCCGCAGCGCCGGCCGGGCCAGCAGGAAGCCGACGCCCATCACCGCGACGCCCGCGGCGGCGTCCATCAGGTAGTGGTTGGCGGTGCCCATCACCACGAGCGCGGTCATCAGCGGGTAGAGCACGCCGAGGGTGCGCACCGTCCAGTGCCGCCCGTAGCGGAAGAGCATGATCCCGCACCACAGCGACCAGCCGACGTGCAGGCTCGGCATCGCCGCGTACTGGTTGGTGAGGTCGCCCATGCCGCGCGGCGCGCTCGCCTCGCCGCCCCACCAGCCGTAGGAGCCGTACTGGGCCATGGTGTCGATGAAGCCGTGGTGGCCGGTGAGCAGCCGCGGCGGGGCCGTGGGCAGCAGGGTGAAGCCGATCAGCCCGATCAGGGTGGACAGCATCAGCCAGGTGCGGGCCATCCGGTAGTGGGTGGGCCGGCGGCGCCACAGCCAGACCAGGACCGTGGGGGTCACGATGTAGTGCAGCGACGCGTACATGAAGTCGGCCGGCACACCGAGGAAGGCGTGGTCGGTGAAGAGCCGGTTGAACCAGTGCTCCGGGTCGAGGTGGACGATCTGCTCGAAGTGCAGGATGTCCGCGCCGTGCTGCACCGCGCTGCTCACGTCACCGCGGACCAGCAGCCGCGCCCCGGAGTAGAGCGCGTAGACCACGGCGATGAGCGGCAGTTCGGTCCACCAGCGCAGCCGGCCGCGGTAGGCAGCGGCGCGCGGCGCAGCGGCAGTGATCGTCATCCGGACGTCTCTCCAGGTTCTCCGTTGGCCGCGGGTCCGGCGGTCTGGTCGGTGGCGTACGCTCAACCGTACGCCGTACGGTAAGTGCGGCGCACATCGCCCCCGAAGTTTCGCAGATACCCCGAGTTCGTACGGTGTTCAGCCCGGACATGCCGGGCGGGCACGCTCCGAAGGACGCCCGGTACCGCTCCCGGGTTGCCGCACGAGGTACGAAGGAGACGAGAACAGAGATCCCGATGTCGGTGTCCCCGTCGGCCCGGCCGCTGCGCACCCCACGGCGCCGCGCCCCCCGCAACACGCTCAACCCGGATCGTATCCTCGATGCGGCGATCGCTCTGCTCGATCGCGACGGCGCCGAGGCTTTCACCATGCGTGCACTCGCCGAACAGCTGGGTGTCGCCCCGATGGCGATCTACTCGCACTTCCGCGGCAAGGACGAGATCAGCGACGCCGTCGCCCAGCGTCTGCTGGACACCGTGGAGCTGCCGGGCACCTGCGGCGCGCACCCGGACCGCGAGCTGCGCGAGGTCTGCCTCGGGGTCTACCGGCTCTTCACCGACCACCCCTCCGCGCTGCAACTGCTCACCACCCGCCCCACCCGCGGTGACGACGCGCTCGCGGTCATCGACCGGATGCTGGCCCTGCTGCGGGCGTGCGGGCTGTCCGGGCAGGACGCGGTCCGCGCGCACGTGGCGCTCATGCAGTACACCGTGGGCTCGGCGGTGTGGAGCATCCGCCGCACCCGCGCGAAGTGCGAGGAGGGGGCGCGGGAGCGGGCCCGGACCAAGCTGGACGCGCTCCAGCCCGAGCGCTACCCGGCGCTGGTCGCCCTCGTCCCCGAGCTGCTGTGCGCGCAGGACGACGCTGGGGGCCAGTACGAATGGGGCCTGGACCGGCTGCTGGGCGGGCTGCTCGCCGAGCGCTGAGCGGCCGGCGCGCAGGTGCCGGGCAGCCGGTGCTCAGGGCGGTGAAGGGCGCCCGCGGGCGGTGGGTGATGATGGAGGCGTTTTCGGCCGGTCCGCGAAAGGTCCTTCGGTATGGCAGTGCTGGCGCCGCGTGTCCTCCTGGTCCGGCACGGGCAGACGGAGTGGTCCCGCACCGGGCGGCACACCGGCCGTACCGACATCCCGCTGACCGACGAGGGACGGCGTACGGCACGGCTGCTCGGCGAGCGGCTGGCCCGCGCCCCCTGGTCCGGCCTGCCCGACGCCGAGGTGCGCACCTCGCCGCTGGTCCGCGCCTCCGCCACCGCGGAACTCGCCGGCTTCGGCCGGGCCAAGGAGTGGGACCCGCTCGTCGAGTGGGACTACGGCCGGTACGAGGGCCTGACGCCCGCGCAGCTCCAGGAGCGGCGGCCCGGCTTCCACATATGGCGGGACGGCGTGCCCGGCGGCGAGACGCTGGCGGCGGTCGCCGAGCGCGCCGACGAGGTGATCGGGTGGGCCCGGTCCGCGCCGCGCGACGTGGTGGTCTTCGCGCACGGCCACTTCCTGCGGGTGCTGGGCGCGCGCTGGCTCGGCCTCGACCCCGCCTTCGCGGCGGCGCTGCGCCTGGAGCCGGCGTCGCTGTCGGTGCTGGGGTGGGCCTACGGCGCGCCGGCGCTGGAGCGCTGGAACGACACCGCGCACCTGGAGTAGGGCCGGAATCCGGACTTCCGCACCTCCCGGAGTACGCCGGCCGGTGCGCCCGGGCGCACTCCCACCGCCCCCGCCACCCCTCCTTCACCCCCGAACAGGGGGTTCACGCCGTGATTCGCCAGGGAACGCCACCCCTGGCGCGGGCCCCGGACGGGTACGGACGCCGTTGTACGAAGTGGGAGCCGATCACCTCGGCCCCCTTCGGAGGGAGGTTGCCGTGGAGAAGAGAAATGCTGCGGGCCACAGCCCGGAAGTGGTCGTGCCGGCGGCGCGGGACGTGGTGACCGTGCCGTTCCGGCAGGGCCTGGAGGCCGTGGACCTGCTCCGGCTGAGCACCGGGGTGGGACCGGTCTTCCACGACCACGCGGCGGACAGCCTGGCGTTCCTGGTGCCGCTGGGCACCGCGGACGGCTGGGACCTGCCCGGCAGCCAGTGCCACCGCAGGGGCGGCGGTTCCACGCCCTGCGGCGGCGGCTGGCTGGTCCCGCCGCGGACCGACGGGGCGGTGACGGACCCGGCGCAGCTGCGGCAGGCGCTGGGCGCGGCCGCGCGGACCATCGAGCTGGTCGACGGGTTCGCCCAGCCGCCGGCGGTGTCCTGATCAGCCGCGCGCAGGCGCGGGCGCCGGGGTGCGGGGGCACCGGCGCCGCCGGTCGATAATCGGACCATGGCACGTCAACGGCACAGCACTGCCGCTTCCCGCACCGTCCCCGTGGGCGGCGGCCTCGCCGAGCTGCGCCCGGACCGCGAACGGCCGCAGTCCTGGACCCTCCTGGTGGGCGGCGCCCCCCAGTCCCATGTCGACCTCGCCGACCCGGCCCGCCTCGACTTCGCCTACCAGCGCCGGCTGGGCCATGTCGTCGACCTCGCCGCGCCGCCCGGCCGCCCGCTGCGGGTGGTCCACCTCGGCGGCGGCGCCCTCACCCTCGCGCGCTACACCGCGCACACCCGGCCGCGCTCCACCCAGCAGGTCGTCGAGATCGACACCGCCCTGACCGAACTGGTCCGCACCGAACTGCCCTGGGACCGCACCTGGCGGATCAAGGTCCGCGGCGCCGACGCCCGCGAGGGCCTGGCGAAGGTCCCCGACGGCTGGGCCGACCTCGTCATCGCCGACGTCTTCGCCGCCGCCCGCACCCCCGCGCACCTGACCAGCGCCGAGTTCCTCGCCGACGTACGCCGTGCCCTCGACCCGGCCGGCATCTACGCCGCCAACCTCACCGACGGCGGCCCGCTCGCCTTCGTCCGCGGCCAAGTCGCCACCGCCCGGGCCGCCTTCACCGACACCGCCCTCGCCGCCGACCCCGCGGTACTGCGCGGCCGCCGCTTCGGCAACCTCCTGCTCGTCGCCGCCGCCCGCCCGCTCCCGCTCGCCGAACTCACCCGCCGCATCGCCACCGACCCGCACCCCGGCCGGCTCGAACACGGCCCGGCGCTCGCCGACTTCACCGCCGGCGCCCCCGTCGTCACCGACGCCACCGCCGACTCCTCCCCGCCCCCGCCCGCACACGTCTTCGACTGATCCGCCTGGGCAGGGCAGGATGGGGGCCGTGCGCAGGGCGGTGCTCCACCTCGGTGTCTGGGCAGTGGCGACCAGCATGGCGGTGGCCGTGTCCTGGTTCGGCGTGCGCTCCGTGCTGCGCAGCACCGCCTACGGTCCGCCGCGCGCGCTGCCCCTGCAACCCGCCGCCACCGGCTCGCCCCCGGGCATCTCCACCGCCGTCCACCGCCCCAAACCCTCCACCGCGCCCCCCACTTCCCCCACCACCCGCCCCCGCCCCACCCCCACCCGCTCCTCCACCCCGACCCCGACCCCCACGCCCACCCCCACCAACCCCGGCACCGTCCACAGCTACACCCTCTCCGGCGGCCAGGTCGTCCTCTCCCTCACCACCACCTCCGCCTCCCTCGTCTCCGCCACCCCCAACCCCACCTGGACCATGCAGCTCTGGACCGACCAACCCGGCTGGCTCCGCGTCACCTTCACCTCCGCCTCCGGCACCACCGCCGCCACCCTCCTCGCCACCTGGAACGCCCACCCCCCAACGGTCCAAACCTACGAGGACCACTAGCCGCACAACCCCCAAGCCCGCACAACCCCTTGGCTCGCAACCCTCAAGCCCGCGCGGCGTTTGAGCGCAGACAAGCGAAGGCCCCGCACAAGCCCTCAAGCCCGCGCGGCGATTGAGCGCAGACCGGCCCACCCGGGCACACCACACACGGCTCCACCCGCGGAGCGATTAGGTTCGGGTCATGCCAACAGTCCTCGTCGTCGAAGACGACCACTTCGTGCGGTCCGCCCTCATCCGGCACCTCGCCGACGCCGGGCACACCGTACGCAGCGTCGGCACCGCGCTGGAAGCGCTCCGCGAGGTCGCCCAGTTCGGCTTCGACGTGGTCATCCTGGACCTGGGTCTGCCGGACCTGGACGGCTCCGAGGCGCTGAAGATGCTGCGCGGCCTGAGCGACGTCCCCGTGATCGTGGCGACCGCGCGCGACGACGAGACCGAGATCGTCCGGCTGCTGAACGCCGGCGCGGACGACTACCTGGTCAAGCCGTTCTCCGTCGAGCACCTGTCGGCGCGGCTGGCCGCGGTGCTGCGCCGGGCCCGCGGCGGCGGCACCGGCGCGCCGCCCGCGGACGAACGCATCCGCGTCGGCGGCCTGGAGATCGACGCCCGCCGCCGCCTCGCCGTCCTCGACGGCCACCAACTCGACCTGACCCGCCGGGAGTTCGACCTGCTCGCCTTCCTCGCCGCCCGCCCGGGCGTGGTGGTGCCGCGCCGCGAACTGCTCGCCGAGGTCTGGCGCCAGTCCTACGGCGACGACCAGACCATCGACGTGCACCTGTCGTGGCTGCGCCGCAAACTCGGCGAGACCGCCGCCCGCCCCCGCTACCTGCACACGCTGCGCGGTGTCGGGGTCAAGCTGGAGCCCCCGGCGTGAGCGGCGCGCGGACGGCGGCCCGCCGATGAGATGGGCGCTGATACGGGTCTCGCTCGCCGTCACCGCGATGGTGGTGCTCGCCTTCGCGGTGCCGCTCGGCCTCGTGGTGAGGGAACTCGCCCGGGACCGCGCGCTGACCAACGCCGAACGCCAGGCCGCCGCGGTGGCCCCCGCGCTGGCCATCACCACCGACCGCGCCGAACTCGCCCGGGCCGTGGCCACCGCCCAGGCCGGCGGCGAGAACCGGATCGCGCTGCGCATCCCGGCCACCGCGCACACCGCGGCGGTGGACCTCGGCCGGCACCGAGCCTCGCGCGCCGCGCTGGCCGAGGCGTCGGCGCACGGCGCCGCCGCGACCGTACGGGTGCCCGGCGGGTACGCCCTGCTGCGGCCGACCGCAGTCTCCACCGGCACCATCGCGGTGGTCGAGGTGTTCGTGCCCGAGGCCGACGTCACCCGGGGCGTGGCCACCGCGTGGCTGGTGCTCGCGGGTGTCGGGGCGGTCCTGGTCGCGGGGTCCGCGGTGGTCGCCGACCGGCTCGGCAGCCGCACGATCCGGCCCGCGGTCCGGCTGGCCGGCGCCGCCCGCCGGCTCGGCGAGGGCGACCTCGCGGTGCGGGTGCCGGAGGCCGGCCCGGACGAACTGCGCGCCGCGGCAGCCGCGTTCAACGCGATGGCCGACCAGGTCGTCCAACTCCTGGCCAACGAAAGGGAACTCGCCGCCGACCTGTCGCACCGGCTGCGCACCCCGCTGACCGTGCTGCGGCTCAACACCGCCTCGCTGGGCGGCACTCCGGCCGCCGAGCACACCCGCGCGGCCGTCGCCCAACTCGAACGCGAGGTGGACCAGATCATCCGGGCCGCCCGCGGCCAGCGCACCGCACCCGCGGTGCCCGCCGGGTGCGACGCGGCCGAGGTGGTGCGCGAGCGGATGGCGTTCTGGTCGGCGCTCGCGGAGGACGAGAACCGCGAGGTGCGCACCGCGGGCGCCGACCGCCCGGTACGGGTGCCGGTCGCCCGCGCCGACCTCGCCGCCGCGCTCGACGCGATGCTCGGCAACGTCTTCCGGCACACCCCGGAGGGCACCGCCTTCGCCGTCGACGTCCACGAGTTCGACGGCGCCGTGATCCTGCTGGTCTCCGACGCCGGGCCGGGCGTCGCCGACCCCGACGCCGCGCTGCGCCGCGGCCACGGCGCGGGCGGGCCCGGCTCCACCGGCCTCGGCCTGGACATCGTGCGCCGCGTGGCGGAGTCCACCGGCGGGGACCTGGCCGTCGGCCGCAGCGTGCTCGGCGGCACCGAGGTCCGTATCCGCCTGGCCCGCACCCTGCCCGCCCCGGCGCCGCGCCCCACCCACCGCCGTACCTGAGCACCGCGCCCCCCACCGCCGTACCACCGTCGCCGTACGCCCGGCTTGGCGCGTCACCCCAGTGACGCCCCGTGAGTGGCGGGGCGCCGGGGCCGTCCCTAGCGTCGAAACGGCGGCCCGAGCCGCCGTTTTTCACGTCCATGCCCCCGGTGGGGGGCCGTAGGGAAGCGGGTCGGGCGATGGTGAAGCGTGTGATCGCGGGAGCGACGGTGACGGCCGCGGCGGTGGCCGCGATGGGCGCCGCGGGAGCGCCCGCGCGGGCGGCGGCGGTGCGGGTGGTGCACCCGGGGGAGTCCATCCAGGCGGCGGTGGACGCGGCCGCGCCGGGCGACACCGTGCTGGTGCTGCCGGGCACCTACCGCGGCAGCGTGCGGATCGGCACGCCGGACCTGACGCTGCGCGGCACCGGCGCGGGCAGCACCGTCCTGGCCCCGCCCACCGCGGGCACCGACCCGCACAGCGCGGCCGGCGCCGACCAGCCGGCGACCGCGGGTGCCCAGACGGGCGCCGCCGCGTGCGCCGCGGCCGGCGACGGCCTGTGCGTCACCGGCGCGTCCGGTGTGCGGGTGGAGTCCCTGGCGGTCACCGGTTTCGCCAAGTACGGCCTGTGGGCCACCGCCGCCGACCGCCTCACCGTCGACCACGTCCGGGCCGACCGCAACGGCCAGTACGGCATCGGCCAGGAGAAGTCGGTCCGCTCGCGCTTCACCGGCAACGAGGCGAGCGGCAACGGCGAGGCCGGCCTGTTCGTGGCGAACACCGTCTCCGAGGAGGGCGGCGCCACCGACACCCAGGGCACCGAGATCCGCGGCAACCGCCTCACCGGCAACCACATGGGCCTGGTCGTCCGCCGGCTGCGCGACGTCACCGTGGACGGCAACACCATGAACGGCAACTGCGCGGGCGTCTTCCTCGTCGGCGACGAGAACACCCCGCGCGCGGGCGAGATGACGCTCACCGGCAACACCGTGGACGCGAACAACGCCTACTGCCCGGCCACCGCCCGCCTGCCCTACGTCCAGGGCGCGGGCGTGGTGCTGACCGGCGTGGAGAACACGGTGCTCGACGGCAACGAGATCAACGGCAACGTCGGCGACTCGCCGCTGTCCGGGGGCGTCGTGCTCTTCCCGAGCTTCACCGGCAAACCCGACTCCGGCAACACGGTGCGGAACAACACGGTGCTGCGCAACGGCCCCGCCGACCTCGCCGACCGCGACCACGGCACCGGCAACACCTTCACCGCGAACACCTGCCAGGTCTCCCTGCCCGTCGGCCGCTGCTGACGGCACCCGCCGCACACCGGCGCTCCCCCCACCGCGCCCCACCGCTCCCCCCACCGCCATGACGCCATGAGAAAGGGCGGCACCATGACGACCACACCGGACACCGAGGCCCAACCCCCCCTGAACACCACCCCGTTCGGAAACGACACCCAAGCCGACACCGCGACCGGCCCCGGCAAGGACGACGGCACCGACGACGGCGCCGCGGCGATGCGGCTGCGCGAGATCGTCTTCGGCGCCGCCTGCGCCGCCTCCGTACGCGCCGCCGCCCGCCTGGGACTTCCCGACGCGCTCGGCGAAACCCCCGCCACCGCCGAGGAATTGGCCGAGCACCTCGACGTGGCACCCGAACCGCTGCGCCGGCTGCTGCGCGCCCTCGCCTGCTACGGGGTCTTCGCCGAAGCCGCCGACGGCCGCTTCACGCACACCGGCATGTCCCGGCTGCTGCGCGAGGACACCCCCGGCAGCCTGCACCACATCGCGCTGTGGTGCACCGAGCCCTGGACCTGGGACGCCTGGCCGCGGCTGGACGATGCCGTCCGCTCCGGCCGGGACGTCTTCGCCGACCTGTACGGCAAGAGCTTCTTCGAGTACCTGCACACCGACGCCGCCGACTCCGCCCGCGTCTTCGACCGCGCGATGACCTCCTCCAGCCGCCAGGCGGCCCGCGACCTGGCCGCGTACGTGGACCTGACCGGGGTCCGCTCCGTCGTCGACATCGGCGGCGGCCAGGGGCTGGCGCTCGCCGGGCTGCTGGAGAAGGCGCCCGGGCTGCACGGCACCCTGCTGGACCTGCCCGACGTCGTCGCCCACGCCGACCCGCGGCTGCGGGAAGGCGGCGCGCTCGCCGACCGGGTGCGGCTGGTCCCCGGCGACTGCCGCACCGCGATCCCGGTCCGCGCCGACCTGTACGTCCTGAAGAACATCCTCGAGTGGGACGACGCCAGCACCCGCTCCACCCTGCGCAACGTCATCGTCGCCGCCGAACCCGGCGCCCGGGTGCTGGTGATCGAGAACCTCGTCGACGACAGCCCCTCCATGCGGTTCACCACCGCGATGGACCTGCTCCTGCTGCTCAACGTCGGCGGCGCCAAGCACACCCGGGCGAGCATGACCGCCCTGATGGAGGAGGCGGGGCTGCCGGTCGAGGCCGTCCGCCCGATCAACCCCCACCTGCACGCCTTCGAGTCGCGGGTGCCCTGACCCCAGGACGTCCCCTTCACCGCGAAGCGGGTGGCCCCGTACCTTCCGGGACCACCCGCTTTCGCGGTGCCGTCACTGCCCGCCGAGCGCCTACGCGCGGTCCCAGCGGTAGAACTCCTGGGCCATCGCGTCCTTGGGCTCGCGCCAGGTCACCGGGTCGTACGCCGAGACGTACGGCGCGAGTGCCTCGCTGATGCGGCGGAACTCCGGGTGCCGCGCGTGCTGGGCGACCTCCGGCCCCGGCGGCCGCTCGGCCTCGATCAGGTGCAGGTAGAGGTCGTCGTGGAAGCGGAACAGGCTGCGCCCGGTCACCCCGATCAGCCCGGGCAGCTCACCCCGGTCGGACGCGGCGAACTCCTCGGCGACGGCGGCCGCGGCGTCCGGCTTCATCCGGGCCACGATCAGGCTGCGGTGCATCGCCCTCACGCCCTTTCCGCGGTGCGCGGCGGCATCGCGGTCAGCCCGCGTTCGGCGGCCCGCTTCTCGACGCGCTCGCGGATGCGCTCCATCTGGATCACGGAGTTGCGGTTGATCCGGTCGGTCATCTCCGCGTCGTCGACCGGCGCGGTCGGCTTCATCGCGAAGTCCTGCACCCACCGCATCGAGGTGCCGCCGGGCACCTCGGCGTACTCCCAGCGGATGTCCATGTGCGCGAACGGGCCGGTCTCCACCCGCCGGGCGCGCACCGTCAGGTTGCGGCGGTCCATCACCCGCTCGGAGACCCAGCTCCACACGGTGCCGTTCTCGTCGGGGTGCATGGTGAGCCGGAAGGTGACCCGGTCGCCGTCGCGCTCCATGACCTCCACCGCGGCGTACTCGCTGAACAGCTGCGGCCAGCTCTCCAGGTCGTTGGTGAGCTCCCAGGTGAGGTCCACCGGGGCGGCGATGGTGATGGAGTTCTCGGTGTGGCCTGCGGTCGATGCTGCCATGAGCTGCGCTCCTTGTCTGGTGCGTGCGTGCGTGCGTGCGTACGGCGCGGGCGCCGGTGTTCCGGTGCGGCGCCCGCGTGCGGTGCGGCGGACGGGTGCGGTCAGGCCGCGGCCGCCTTCAGCTGGGAGTTGACGGTGGCCAGGAACACGTGCGGGGTCTTGCACGTCTCGGCGTCGTCGCCGATCCGGCGCCCGTAGCGCTTCTCCAGCTCGGCGACGATGCCGAGCAGCCCGAGGGAGTCGAGGTTGAACTCCTCGAACGTCGTGGCCGGGTCGGCCGCCAGCTGGTGCGGCTCGACCGCGAGCCCGGCCCGGTTTCTCATCAGATCGGCCAGCTCGTCGAAGGTGACGGGGCCGTCCGCGGTCGTCTTCCGCCGCGGGTCCGTCTGCTGCTCGTCCATGGGGGTGCTCCTTCGGTGGGGGGATTCGGTGGGGATCGGGTTCAGTGGGGGGAGCGGGCCGGATCGGGCGCGCGCAGCACCATCGCCGCGTTGCACCCCATCAGCCCGCGGCTGAGCACCAGGGCGGTGCGCAGCGGGATGACACGTGCCTCGCCGGTGACCACGTCGAGGTCGTGCCGCACCTCGGCCACGTTCGGGGTGGGGGGCACCACGCCGTGTTCGAGGGCGAGTACCGCCGCCGCGGCGTCCAGTGCCGAGGCGGCGGAGTAGGCGCGGCCGAAGCCGGTCTTGGGGGCGGTGACGGGCACGGTCGCCGCGCGCGGCCCGAGCGCGTCGGCGATGGCCAGCGCCTCGGCCTGGTCGGCCGCGGGCACGCCCAGCGCGTCGGCGAAGACCACGTCCACGTCCGCGGGGGCGCAGCCGGCCGCCGCGAGGGCGCCGCGGGCGGCGCGGGCCAGTCCCTCCCGGGAGTCCCGCCAGGAGCGGGTGCCGGTGAAGGTCGCCGCGTGCCCGGCGACCACCGCCCGCACCCGCGCCCCGCGCCGCCGGGCCGCCGCCTCCTCCTCGACCACGAACATCGCGCCGCCCTCGGCGGGGGAGTAGCCGCGGGCGTCGTCGGTGAACGGCAGGTAGGCGCGGCGCGGGTCGCCGGCCAGGCTCAGCTCGCCGTAGCCGAGCTGGCACACCACGGAGTACGGCGCGAGCGGCGCCTCGGTGGCGCCGGTGACCATCGCGTCGGTGCCGCGCCGGATGGTCCGGGCCGCGTGCGCGAAGGCGTCCAGGCCGCCCGCCTCGTCGTCGGCGAGCACCCCGCACGGCCCGCGGAACCCGCCGCGGATCGAGATCTGGCCGGTGCTGGCCGCGTAGAACCAGGCGATGGACTGGTAGGGGCCGACGAACTGCGGTCCGCTGCCCCACAGTTGCTGCAACTCGCGCTGGCCGAACTCGCCGCCGCCGGAGCCGGCCGCGGTGACCACGCCGATCGCGTACGGGTCGTCCGGGTCGGCCGCCAGGTGCGCGTCGGCCAGGGCGAGTTCGGCGGCGGCCATGGCCAGGTGGCTGAACCGGTCGGTCTGCACGAGGAAGCGCTCCTCGACCAGCCCGCCCGGGTCGAAGCCGTCCGGGCCGCCCTGGACCTGCCCTGCGACCTTCAGCGGCAGCTGCTCGCAGCCCTCCCGGCGGACCGGGCCGAGCACCGAGGTCCCCTGCTGGACCGCCTTCCAGAACGCCTCGCTGCCGACGCCGTTCGGCGCGACCACGCCGAGCCCGGTGACCACCGCGGTCCGCTCTGCGCTGCCGGACCCGCTCATGACGCACTCCTCTCGGCGTGGGCGAGGACCACCGCGGACTGGAAGCCGCCGAAACCGCTGCCGACCGACAGCACCGACCTCAGCCGGACCTGCCGCGCGGTACACGGCACGTAGTCGAGGTCGCACTCCGGGTCGGGGGTCTCGTAGTTGGCGGTCGGCGGCACCACGTCGTGCTGCAACGCCAGTGCGCACGCGGCGAGTTCGATCGCGCCGATGGCGCCGAGCGAGTGCCCGACCATGGACTTGATCGAGCTCATCGGCACCGTGCGGGCGTGCTCGCCCAGCGAGCGCTTGACCGCGGCGGTCTCGTGCCGGTCGTTCTGCTTGGTGCCGGAGCCGTGCGCGTTGACGTAGTCCACCGCGGTGCGGTCGATCCGCGCGTCGGCCAGGGCCCGGTCGATGGCGTGGGACATCTCCCGGCCCTCGGTGGTCAGCCCGGTCATGTGGTAGGCGTTGCCGAACGTCGCGAAGCCGCGCAGCTCGCACAGCACCCGGGCGCCGCGCGCCCGCGCGTGCTCCCACTCCTCCAGCACCAGCACCGCCGAGCCCTCGCCGAGCACGAAGCCGTCCCGGTCGGCGTCGAACGGGCGGGAGGCGTGCGCCGGGTCGTCGTTGCGGGTCGAGGTGGCCTTGATCGCGTCGAAGCAGGCCACCGTGATGGGCGAGATCGGCGAGTCCGCCGCCCCGGCCACCACCACGTCGGCGCGGCCCTCCTGCACGGCGTGGAAGGCGTGGCCGACCGCGTCCAGGCCGGAGGTGCAGCCGGTGGAGACGGTGTGCACCGGGCCGTGCGCGCCGATGTCCTCGGCCACTTCCGAGGCGAGCGCGCTGGGCTGGAACGCCCGGTGCAGGTGCGCGCCGGCCGCCTCCGGGGAGACGTCCCAACGGCTGCCGGACGCACTGACCTTGACGTAGTCGCGCTCCAGCCGGGTGGTGCCGCCGACCGCGGAGCCCAGGCACACCCCGACCCGCCACGCGTCCTGCGCGGCGAGGTCGAGCCCGCTGTCGTCGATCGCCTCGCGCGCCGCGACCAGCGCGAACTGGGCGTAGCGGTCGGCGCGTTCGGCCTGCGCGGCACTGAGACCTGCGGCGCGCGGGTCGAAGTCGCACTCGGCGGCGATCCGGGACCGGAAGCCGGCCGGGTCGAAGAGGCTGATGCCGCGGGTGGCCGTCCGGCCGGCGGTCAGCAGGTCCCAGAAGGCCGGTACGCCGATCCCGCCGGGGGCGACCACCCCGACGCCGGTGATGGCGACCCGCCGGCTCCCGTCCGGGCCGGGGCCTGGCCCGCCGGGGCGCTTCACGCCTGTGCCTTCGCCGGGTCGGGAGGCGCGAGGTCGACCTCTCCGGCCACCTCCGCCGCCGGCTCGCGGCCGGTCTGCCCGGTGGACCCGTTCTCCTCGCCCTCCTCGGTGTCCACGTGGCCCAGCTCCGGGCGCGGCGCGAGCGGGCCGAGGTGGAAGACCATCCGGGCCTCGGTGTCGCCCACGTTGCGGAAGCGGTGCCGCATGTCGATCGGGATGAGCAGGCCCTGCTCCGGCCGCAGCGGGTGGCTCACGCCGTCCAGGTCCACTTCCAGCTGCCCGCTGAGCACGTAGACGAACTCCTCGGAGTACGGGTGGAAGTGCTCGCCGATCCGCTCGCCGGGCTGCATGATCGCCACGCCCATGAAGCCGCTGGTCGCGCCGCAGGAGGTGGGCGTGATCAGGGCCCGCAGGTCGCCGCCGCGCCGGCGGTTGGGGCTGGTGTCGTCCAGGTGCACGATGCGCACGTCGTTCGTCATGGCGGCTCCTCGATGTCCTTCGAAATCGCCCGGCCCTTCCTGGGGCCGGGGCTGTGGCTGGGGGGTGGTGCCGCACGCACCGCACGCGCTTCGCCTGCTCCGCGTGCTTCGGGTGCTGCGGTGCGCGGGGACCCGCGGGTCCCCGCGGCCGGTGTCAGTGCGAGGTCCGGTCCGTGACCGGCGTCATCGGGTGGCCGCCGAGGCCGAGCCCGGTGGGGTCGGCCGGGCCGCCCGGCACGAGCAGCTCGCGCAGCACAGCGGCGGGGTCGCCGTCGGCGGCGGGTGCGGCCGGGCCGTCGGAGGGCAGCCCGCGCACGTCGACCACCCGCACCACGGTGTCCTCGCGCCGGAAGACCGTGGCCGCGGCCAGCGGGTGCGCCGGGTCTGCGGCGGCCTCGGCGTCGAGGGCGCCCAGCAGCCGGGCGGCGTCGGCGCCGCGGCCGGGCCGCACGGGGTACAGGAACGCAAGGCGGGTCAGTGGCCCGCCCCCCTCGCTGATCTCGCCGGTCTCGCCGCTGCCGGCACCGGACGCGAGGGCCGGGTCCGTCTCGTGGCAGGCGGCCGGCAGGGCCGCCCGGGCGAAGAAGGCGCGCGCCGACGCGGGCGAGGTGAGGTCGCGCTCCTCCTCCAGGTAGGGGTTGATCGCCTGCTCCACGGCCCGGATCTCCGGCTGCGCGGCCACGTGGCGCAGCGCGTTGCCGAGGTCGCCGGCCACCTCGACCGCGCGCACCACCCGGTTGCCGTACATGAACAGCGAGGTGCGCAACAGCCGCGTGGTGTCGTCCACTTGGGGCTGCGGGGCGCGGTAGTCCGCCAGCAGCTTCGCCACCTCGGCCTCGCTGCCCGGCTTCACCGTGAAGGTGATCGCGTGCCGCACCACCCCGTTCGAGCACAGCGGCGGCGCGGGCAGCGGGTCGATCTCGTCGGCCGGCCTGCCCGAGCCCGTGTACGAGCGGGCGGCCGAACCGGCGGCCGAGCCGGTGACGGGGACGGCGCCCGGACCGGCGGACGCGGCACCGCGCGGCTGTGCGGCACCCTGCTCCGGGGTCTCCCGGGCGACCAGGAACCGCAGGGACGTGGTGTCCCGCACGCACCCGTGCAGCGGCTCGACCATCGTGCGGTGCGCGGCGCTCTCCACCCACTCCAGGAACGGCTCGCTGCCCTCCCACTCGCTGGTGATCAGCCACTGCGAGGAGTTGCCGAGCGACTGGCACAGCTGGTCGCTGATGTGGCCGGGCACGGCCGCCACTTGGTGCCGTATCTGCTCGTACGCCGCCAGGAAGTTCTCCTGCCTGCCGTCGAGCACGTCCAGCAGCAGTACGACGCGCAGCCGGGCGGTGGGCGGGGCGGCGGCGGAAGGGGGCGGGGCGAGCCGGTCGTCCAGAGTCGTCACGGGAGTTCGTTCCTCTCGGATGGGGCGGGTGCGCACGGCGGTGGGCCGGGCCCGGGCGGGGCGGCGGTGCCGGTGCCTCGGGGGGCGGTGGTGCCGTCGGATGTGCTGTTGGCGGGGCGCGGCCGAGGGCGCTGGGCGCGGTGGGCCGCCGCGGGCGGTGGTGCCTGCCGCATATGCGTTCTGCCGTATGCGCGGGGCCGGGCCGCCTGGTTCCGATGCTCACGCCCGGGCGGGAATCGTGCGCGGCACGTGAGGCGGCAGAGTGAAGCACGGCCCGGCCCGGCCCGCGGAGCGCCCCGGCAGGGAAGGGAACCACCGGGAAGCATCCCCTGGCCGCGGGCCCGGCCCCGCCGCCGCGTGCGCCCCCACCCCACCCCCCCACTCCGGGAGACCCCCATGACGAACGCCCCGCACCCCGCGCCGCCGCCCGGCCGCGACGGGCACACCGACGACCGCGTGCCCGTCCTGATCGCGGGCGGCTCCCTCGTCGGCCTGTCCGCGTCGCTCTTCCTCGGCCGCCTGGGCGTGCCGCACCTGCTCGTCGAACGGCATGCCCGCACCTCGCACCACCCGCGTGGCCGGGGCAACAATGTCCGCACCATGGAGCTGCTGCGCGCCGCGGGCGTCGAGGACCGGGTGCGCGCGGCCGCGTCCGTGCTCGCCGACAACCACGGCATCCTCCAGGCCGACACCCTCACCGGCGCCGAGCAGGAGTGGCTGTTCCGCACGATCGACCCCGGCGGCGCGCTGTCCCGGATCAGCCCGAGCGGCTGGTGCCTGTGCAGCCAGAACGACCTGGAGCCCGTACTGCTCGCCGCCGCCCGCGAGTTGGGCGGCGACATCCGCTTCGGCACCGAGCTGGTGTCCTTCGCGCAGGACGCCGACGGCGTCACCGCCGAGATCACCGACCGCGCCTCCGGCACCTCGCGCACCGTCCGCGCGGACTACCTGATCGCCGCCGACGGGCCGCGCAGCCCGGTCCGCGAGCGCCTCGGCATCCAGATGACCGGGCCGGGCGACCTCTTCCACAACGTCAGCATCACCTTCCGCGCCAAGCGGCTGGCCGACGCGGTCGGCGACCGCCGCTTCATCGTCTGCTACCTCACCAACCCCGACAGCCCCGGTGCGCTGCTGCCCGTCGACAACGCCCAGGACTGGGTCTTCCACGCGCCCTGGCGGCCCGACGACGGCGAGACCCTCGACGACTTCACCGACGAGCGCTGCGCACACCTCATCCGCACCGCCGTCGGCGTGCCCGACCTGGAGGTCGAGATCACCGGGAAGGCACCCTGGCACGCCGCCGAACGCGTCGCCGAGCGGTACGGGCACGGCCGGGTGCTGCTCGCCGGGGACTCCGCGCACGAGATGTCGCCGACCGGCGCGTTCGGCTCCAACACCGGTATCCAGGACGCCCACAACCTCGCCTGGAAGCTCGCCGCGGTGCTCGCCGGGTGGGCCGGGCCGGGCCTGGTGGACAGCTACGACGCCGAGCGGCGCCCGGTCGCGCTGGCCACCGCCGCCCGCGCGTCGGCCCGCTCCGCCGAGCACAGCCACCCCGGATACGACGCTGCGCCGGTCGCCGGCGGGCCGCGGTCCGGGATGATGCCGGCGGTGCTCGGCTACCGCTACCCGGGCGGCGCGGTGCTCGGCGCCGACCCCGGACAGCCCGCCGTACCGGACGAGTTCAGCCCCCGCGCGGTGCCCGGCGGCCGCGCCCCCCACGTGTGGGTGCGGTGCGGCGGCGAGCGGATCTCCACGCTCGACCTCTACGAGCGCACGCCGGTGCTGCTCACCGGCCCGGCGGGCGGCGCCTGGTACGACGCGGCGCGGCTGGCCGCCGAAAGGATCGGGGTGCCGCTGGCCTGCTACCGGCTCGGCCGCGAACTGAAGGTCCTGCCCCCGGCGGAACAGGCGGACTCGGCGGGACAGGCGGAACGGGCGGAGTCGGCGCGACCCGGGCCCGGGGGTCCGGCGCGACCCGCGCCCGACTTCTGCGGGCTGCACGGCATCGGGGAGGAGGGTGCGGTGCTGGTCCGCCCGGACGGCTTCGTCGCCTGGCGCTCCGAGGGCCCCCGCCCCGACCCCGAGTCCGTGCTGCGCACCGCCCTGACGGAGGCGTTCCGCCGCGCCTGACCTCGTGACGGCTGCCCCGTCCGCCGGCGGGCGGTCCCCGGACCGGTCGGACGGGGCAGCCAGGCGGGTCGGTCACCGCGTCACGCGGTACCTCCCCGCCATCCCGTGCATCATGTGGGCCGCCACATGGCAGTGGTAGAGCCAGTCGCCCGGGTTGTCCTCCAGGTACTCGGCCGTCAACGTGGTGGCGGGGCCGAGGAGTTGGGAGTCGGTCCAGCCGGCGGGGCTCAGCCAGCGGTGGCCGTGGACGTGGAAGACGTGGAAGGAGTTGCCGAGCGTGGCGACCCGCCACCGGACCCGTTCGCCCTCGCGCGCGGTGAACGTGGGGGCGTTGTCGACGAAGGCTCCTCCGTTGCACAGCGAGAGGTCCTGCTTCAGGCCGGTGGCGTCGTTCGCGGACAGGTCGTGGAAGAAGAGCACGAACTCCCGGTCGACGTCCGGCGTCTGCCGGTCGGTGACCGCGATCATCCCGAACAGCCCCAGCTCCGCGCCGATCTCCATGACCGGGCCGCTGCCGCCCAGCGCGCGGGAGTTCATCGAGTCGTGGGCCGGGGGCGGGGTGGTGCCGCCGGAGCCCCCGGCGGGCTGCGGCGGCGTCTGCGGCGCCGCGTGGTCGTGGTAGGGCCAACTCCCCACCGAACTGGGCACGCAGGTCCAGGTGTAGGTGTAACTCCCGCCGTAGGGCACGGCCGTTCCGGGAGAGTCGGGGTCATCCGCCATCCAGCCGCCGTCACTTGCCGGGGCGTACCGCACCCCGTGCGGGTGCATGCTGTGCGGCCACTTGTAGTGCGCGTCGTTGTTCCGGAAGTGCACCCGCAGCACGTCGCCGACCTCGGCGCGCAGCACCGGGCCGGGGATGCCGCTGTTCGGGCCGATGCCCTGCGGGCCCAGGTCGGCCGGCAGCGGCTCCGCCCAGTCGGGGGTGTAGGCGCGGTAGCCGATCGCCTGGTAGGTGGTGCGGTCCGCGGTGAAGGCCATCCCGGTCATGCCGTCGCGGCCGTTGGGCACGGCGTTGTGCGCGAAGGAGTCGGCCTGGACCCAGTACTCGCGGACCCGCCCGCCGCCGACCGCGCGGAACGCCTCCGCGGCGAACGGGTCGGCGCCGGCGCCGGGGGCCGTGCCGGAGCCGCCGAAGGCGGTGGCGGAGGTGGCGGCGGAGGCAGCGGCGGCGTCGGCGGGCGGGCCGGCCAGCGCCAGCGCGGCAGCCGCGCTGCCTCCGGTCAGCGCGCGCAGCAGGTTCCGGCGGTCGCTGCCTCGGCGCGGTTCGCGTACCGGCTCCGGTGACATGGGCGTCCTCTCGCTCGGGGGTGGGCGGCCGCCGCCCCGCGCTCCTGAGGCGCACTCAGGCGACCGCCGGGCGCGGCCCGCGGGCGTCGCCCGCCGCACGCCCACTGTGCGGGTCGAATCACCCGTCACGCGGGTGCCCCGCCCTGGAGAGTGACCGAACCAGGCAGGTGGCGGCGTCTGCCACCCGAAGAGCGGACCCGGTCACCCTGATGCGGCGATCTCCGGTGGCGGGCCCGCCGGGACTGGCTGACGGTGATCTTGTCGCCACTGCGCTTGTCGGGCTGACATGTTGTCAGCCGGCGTATGTCGGCGGCGGAAGGAATCGTCCCCATGCGTACTGCCCGCACCCTCGTGGCCGGAGCCGCGCTCACCGCCTGCCTCGCCCTCGCTGCTCCGGCCGCCCACGCCGCGGGTGCCGTCAACATCTACGACCCGAGCGGCCAGGGCTCGTCGTCGTCCTCTTCCTCGTCCTCCTCCTCTTCCTCCTCGTCGGACTCCGGCAAGTACTCGCACTCGTCCGGCAGCGACAGCTCGCAGGACGAGTCCGGCCAGGGCTCGGACGACAGCCAGTGGCACAAGCCGCACGGCGGCATGCACACCGGTGGCGGCGGCATGTCGGCGGCCGGCGGCAGCAGCCTCGCGGCCGGTTCGGTGCTGCTGCTCGGCGGCCTCGGCGCCGGTGCGTACGTCCTGCGCCGCCGTCGCGGTACGGCCGCGGCCGGCGCCCTGGCCTGACCGGTTCGCGCTCCGGTTCCCCCCTCCGGCTGCCCGGGCCGGGGGAAGAACCGCGGCTGAACCGGACCTGAGCCGGACCCGAACCGGACATGGCAGTGGCCGCCGTCGCGGTACGGCGGCGGCCGCGTCCCGGAATGCGGCCGGGACCTCCCACCGGCGGCCGGGCGCGTGCCGTCCCGCACCGCGCCCGGCCGCCCGGCTGCCCGGGACCGTCCCCCGTCCCGCCCGCGGCAGCCGCCCCACCTCTTCCCCTCCCGCGTACGCGCGGCACCCGTCATCCCGCGGACCGTCAGAAGGGCAGCACCGTATGAGCAGGCAGCAGCCGCAGCGCGAGCCACGGCCGGCGGACGCGCCGCCGGTGCGGGACCGCGGCACCCGGGTGATGCACTGGGCGATCGGGGCCACGCTGCTCGGCGCGTTCCTGGTGTTCCGCTCCTTCGGCTCCTCCGACACGGGCAGCGCCATCGGCGCGCCGATGCCCGCGCCCGCGGCGAGCGCTGCCTCGGGTTCCTCGCCCGACCCGACGGTGACGATGGGGGCCACCCCCGGCCCGTCGCTGCCGCGCTCCGTCCCGACGAAGATCTCCATCCCCACCATCGGGGTGAACGCCCCCTTCACCCCGCTGTCGATGGACGCGACCGGGGTGCTCCAGCCGCCGCCCGCCACCGACCGCAACCTCGCCGGCTGGTACCAGGGCGGTGTCACCCCCGGCGAGCGCGGCAACGCGATCGTCGCCGGCCACGTGGACACCACGACCGGCCCCGCCGTCTTCTACCTGCTGTCCTACCTGCGCAAGGGCGACCCGGTCGACATCACCCGTACGGACGGCTCGGTCGCCGACTTCACCGTGGACGAGGTCGACACCTTCTCCAAGGACGACTTCCCCGACCAGCGCGTGTACGGCGACACCTCCGACGCGCAACTGCGGCTGATCACCTGCGGCGGCGTCTTCGACCACAAGACCCGCGACTACGAGTCGAACGTGGTCGTCTTCGCGCACCTGACCTCGTCGCGGAACTCCTGACCCGGCCGGGCCGCGGTGCCCGGCCGCTCAGCGAGCGCCGAGTGTCCCCGGCACCGCTCGCCGAGCCGATCGTTAAGCCGTCCCTTCCGCTTCCTTAAGCCCGCCCTAAGAACCTGCCCGGCGGCCCTGAACTGGGCTTTTGTCCGTTCGGTGCCCGCTAGCGTGCTGCCCGCCCCCACCCCTCGAGTGCAAGGCAGGCAGCCATGGCACCCACCACCCACCGCCGCCGTCCCGGCCGCAGGACGCAGGTGCTCTGCGCGACCGTCGTGGCGGCGGCCGCCGCGGGCGGCGCGTTCGCCTTCGCCGGCTCCGCGAGCGCCGCCACCGTCGCGGCCGCGTACTCCACGACCAGCGACTGGACCACCGGCTACACCGGGCAGTACGAGATCAGCAACTCCAGCAGCAGCCCCCTGGACGGCTGGACGCTCACCTTCCGGCTGCCGTCCGGTACGACCATCGGCACGCTGTGGAACGGCCAGTACACCGTCTCCGGTCAGACCGTGACGGTCACCCCGGACAGCTGGAACCACACCGTCGCGCCCGGCGCGAAGGCCGAGGTCGGCTTCACCGCGAACGTCACCGGCGGCGGTACCTCCCCGGCCGCGGCCCCCGCGGACTGCACCATCAACGGCGCGAAGTGCTCGGTGGACGACGACCCCACCACCGCGCCCACCGGCCGCCCCACCGACACCGCCACCCCCACGGCGCAGCCCACCCAGACCCCCACCACGACGGCCACCCCGACCGCGACCCCCACCGCCACGCCCACTTCGAACTCCGGCCCGGGCGCCGGCTCGGCCGGCTCCGGCGGCTTCGCCCCCTACGTCGACACCTCGCTCTACCCCGCCTACGACCTGACGGGCGCGATGAAGGCGAACGGCGTCAAGCAGTTCAACCTCGCCTTCGTCGTCTCCGGCGGCGGCTGCACCCCGAAGTGGGGCGGCGTCACCGACCTCGACAGCGACGCGGTGGCCGCCCAGATCGGCGCGGTCCGCGCGGCGGGCGGCGACGTACGGGTCTCCTTCGGCGGCGCCAACGGCACCGAACTGGCCGGCGCCTGCTCCTCGGCGAGCGACCTCGCGGCGGCCTACGGCAAGGTCGTCGACACCTACCAGCTCACCAAGGTCGACTTCGACATCGAGGGCGGCGCGCTCACCGACACCGCCGCCGACACCCGCCGGGCGCAGGCGATCGCGCAGCTCCAGGCGAGCCACAGCGGCCTCGAGGTCTCCTACACGCTGCCCGCGATGCCCAGCGGCCTCACCCAGGACGGCATCGACGTGCTCTCCGACGCCAAGAGCAACGGCGTCGACGTGCACGCGGTCAACATCATGGCGATGGACTACGGCTCCTCGTACACCGGCGACATGGGGCAGTACGCCATCGACGGCGCCACCGCCACGCAGGCCCAGGTCAAGAGCGTGCTCGGGCTGTCCGACACCGACGCCTGGCACGCGGTCGCGGTCACCCCGATGATCGGCGTCAACGACGTGAGCAGCGAGACCTTCACCGTCGCCGACGCGGGCAAGCTCGCCGACTTCGCCACGTCCAAGGGCCTGGCCTGGCTGTCGATGTGGTCGGCCACCCGCGACAAGCAGTGCGCCGGCGGCGCCCAGAGCTACGCCGACGCCACGTGCAGCTCCATCACCCAGTCCGACGGCGACTTCGCCAAGGCCCTCGGCTCCTACACCGGCTGACCCGGGCACCGGCAGCGCCGGACGCCTTCCTGCCCTCCCCCCACGGGGCAGGACGGCAGCGGGCTCCGGCCGTCGCGCACCCTCGTTCGCGACGGCCGGAGCCCTTTCGCCCCCTCAGGACCCGTCGGCCTCCTCCGACAGACCCCGAAGGGCGTTGGTGCGCGCCACCTCCGCGTACCAGTGGGCGCTCTGCTTGGGGACGCGGCGCTGGGTGCCGAAGTCGACGTACACCGCGCCGAAGCGCTTGCTGTAGCCGTAGGACCACTCGAAGTTGTCCAGCAGCGACCACAGGAAGTAGCCGCGGATGTCGGCGCCGTCGGCGAGCGCGCGGTGCACCGCGGACAGGTGGCCGCGCAGGTACGCGATCCGCCGCGGGTCGCTGACGGTGCCCTCGGGCGAGACGTAGTCGTCGTAGGCGGCGCCGTTCTCGGTGACCATCATCGGCAGGTCGGGGTGCTCGTGGTGGACGCGCATCAGCAGGTCGTACAGCGCGCTGGCGTCGACCGCCCAGTTCATCGCGGTGGTCTCGCCGGGCGAGAGGTGGAAGGCCACGTGCTCCGAGCCGGGCCAGGGCGAGTAGTCGCTCGCGCCGTGGCCGTCGTTGCGCGGCAGGTCGGTCCTCTCCCGGCCGTCGGAGACCAGCGTCGGCGTGTAGTAGTTGACGCCGAGCAGGTCGATCGGGCGGGCGATCTCCTCCAGGTCGCCCGGGCGCACCAGCGCGTCCCAGTCGACGAGGTGGCCGGTGTCGGCGAGCAGGTCCGCCGGGTAGCCGTCGCCGAGGATCGGGCCGAGGAAGACCCGGTTGCCGACCGCGTCGATCCGGCGGGCCGCGTCCAGGTCGGCGGCCGACTGGCTGAAGGCCCGCACCTGGTGCAGGTTGAGGGTGATCGAGGTCTGCGCGGTGGTGGGGAGCACCGAGCGCAGCGCCCCGATCGCCCGGCCGTGAGCCAGGTTGAGGTGGTGCGCGGCCTTCAGCGCCGACTCCGGCTCGGTCCGGCCCGGCGCGTGCACGCCCGAGCCGTAGCCCAGGAATGCCGAGCACCACGGCTCGTTGAGCGTGGTCCAGTACGGCACCCGGTCGCCGAGTGCCCCGGCGACGATCTCCGCGTACTCCGCGAAGCGCTCGGGCGTCTGGCGGACCGTCCAGCCGCCGGCGTCCTCCAGCTCCTGCGGCAGGTCCCAGTGGTAGAGGGTCGCCACCGGGGTGATGCCCTTGGCCAGCAACTCGTCGACGAGCCGGCGGTAGAAGTCCAGGCCGCGCTGGACGGCCGGGCCGCGGCCGGTGGGCTGCACCCGCGACCAGGAGATCGAGAAGCGGTAGGCGCCCAGGCCGAGGTCGCTCATGAGCGCCACGTCGTCCTGGTAGCGGTGGTAGTGGTCCGCCGCGATGTCCCCGGTGTCCCCGTTGAGGACCCGGCCGGGGGTGTGGCTGAAGGTGTCCCAGATCGACGGGGTGCGGCCGTCCTCGGCCGCGGCGCCCTCGATCTGGTAGGCGGCGGTGGCCGACCCCCAGACGAAACCGGGAGGGAAGTGGAGTGCGGCCGGGCTCGCCGCGGCCTCCGCACTGTGCGAGTGGACTGCTGTCATAGCGGGGGACTCCAGGGGAATCAGGGGTCGTCGGGGGAAGAGGGACCGCGGGGCGCCGCGGACGGAATGGGTGCCGGGGAAGGGTGCGAACGGGCGCGCCGGCCGCGGCGGCGTCAGCTCTTGACCGCGCCGGCGGTGATCCCGCCGACGATCTGCCGGCCCAGCACCGCGAAGACCAGCAGCAGCGGCAGCGTCGCGACCAGCGCCCCGCACACCACCACGGCCTGGTTGATCGTGTGGTCACCGGAACCGAGCCCCTGCAGCGCGACCTGCACCGTCGGGTTCTGCTGGTTCAGCGCGATGAACGGCCAGAAGAAGTCGTTCCAGGACTGCACGAAGACGAGCATCCCGAGCACGGCCATCCCCGGCCGGGCGATCGGGAACACCACGTGCCAGATGATCCGCAGGCTGTGCGCCCCGTCCACCCGCGCCGCCTCGACCAGTTCGACCGGCAGCGCCTCGGAGAGGAACTGCCGCATGAAGAACACGCCGAACGCGGCCACCAGCGACGGCAGGATCACCGACTGGATGTGCCCGACCCAGCCCACCTTGGTGATGATCTGGTAGAGCGGGATCACGGTGAGCTGCGGCGGGATCGTCATGGTCGCCACCACGAGGGTCATCAGCGCGTTGCGGCCGCGGAACTCCAGCTTGGCGAAGGCGAATCCGGCCAGCGTCGCGAAGAGCACGGTGCTCACCGCCACGCAGCCCGCCACGATCGTGGAGTTGATCAGGGCCTTGGTCATGTCGACCTGGTCCCACACGATCTTCAGGTTGTCGACGAGGTGGCTGCCGGGCAGCAACGGCGTCGGTGGGGTGACCAGTTCGGTACCGGTGCGTGAGGCCGCCACCACGGTCCAGTACAGCGGGAACAGCGAGACCAGCGTGGCCAGGATCAGCAGCACGTACGCGATCGGGCCGGCCTTCTGCTGGCCGCCGGCGCTGCGGGCGCGCAGCCGGTGCCGCTTGCGCAGCTCGGGGGAGGAGTGCCGGGGCCCGGCTGACGGGATCGGCTGGGTGAGTTGTGCCATCGTCAGCTCCCAAGCTTCCGGCGGTTGCTGCGCATCACAAGGAGCTGGACCGCGCCGATGAGCAGCAGGATCAGCAGCATCACCCAGGCCACGGCGGACGCCTGGCCCAGCTCGCCGACCTGCCAGCCCTTGTCGTACATGTACAGGCTGAGGGTCTGGTACTGGTGGTTGGAGCCGCCGGAGACACCCACGTTGCCGCCGAACATCAGCGGCTCACCGAACAGCTGCGTGGCGCCGATGGTGGAGACGATGATCGTGAAGAAGATCGTCGGGCGGATCGACGGGACCGTGACGCTGATGAACTGCCGCCAGCGCGAGGCGCCGTCGAGCGCGGCCGCCTCGTACAGGTCGGCGGACACCGCCTGCATCGCGGCCAGGTAGATCAGCGCGTTGTAGCCGGTCCAGCGCCACGTCACGATCGAGGAGATCGCTATCTGCGCCGGCCACTTGGACGACGCCCACTGCACGTTCCCGATGCCGATGTGGCGGAAGACCTCGTTGATCAGGCCGTAGTCGGGGTTGAAGAGCTGGATGAAGACCAGCGTGGCGGCGGCGATCGACGTCGCGTACGGCGCGAGGATCGCGACCCGGAAGAAACCGCGGGCCCGCATCTGGTAGTTGAGCAGGTGGGCCAGGCCGATCGCCATCAGCAGCTGCGGCACCGTGGAGATCACCCCGAGGGTGAAGGTGTTGCGCAGCGCGGTCCAGAAGAAGCTGTTGTCCCACAGCGTCGTGTAGTTGTCGAAGCCGACCCAGGTGGCGTGCGTGCCCAACTGCACCTGGTGGAAGGAGAGCCAGCCGGTGTAGATCAGCGGGAACAGCCCGAAGGCGGCGAAGCAGAGGAAGAACGGGGCGATGTAGGCGTACGGCGAGGCCTTGGTGTCCAGCCGGAACGCCTTGGCGCGCCAGCCGCCGGGCGGGCCGGGGTCGCCGCTCTTGCGGTTCTTGCGGGCGTCGGTCCGGGACGACCGGGGGCTGCCGTCGGACGTCGCCCTGACGGAGGTGGCCACGAGTGGCGTCCTTCCGGTAGGGGAATCAGCGGGTGTCGACGGATGTCGACCGGGGAGCGGGGGGAAGCGCGAAGAAGCGGGGGAGAAGAGGGGCGCGGGGCCCCGGACACGGGCCGCCCGGCAGGTGGGAGTCACTGCCGGACGGCCCCGACGCCGGTCAGCCCGTGCTGACCTGGTCCTTCACCGTGGACTTGACCTTGTTCCAGGCCGTGTCCTTGCTGGTGCCGTGCTGCTCCATGTCGAGCAGCCCGTTCTTGGTGATGATGTCCTTCACGGTGCCGTCGTTCGGACCGATCGGGGCGGGCTGGATGTTGTGCGCGGTGTCCGAGAAGATCTTGCCGATCGGGGTGCCCGGGAAGTACGCGTTGGTGGTGTTCGCCACCGCCGGGTCGTCAAGGCCGCCCTTGGTCGACGGGATGTTGCCGAACTTCTGGAAGACCTTCACCTGCTGCGCCGGGGCGGTCAGCCACTGGGCCAGCGCCTCGGCCTCGGCGGCGTGCTTGCTCGCCTTCGTCACGGCGAGGAACGAACCGCCCCAGTTGCCGGCCTGCGGCGGTGCGGCGACGTCCCAGTTGCCCTTGTTGGCCGGACCGGAGTCCGAGGCGACCTGGCCGAGCATCCAGCTCGGGCACGCCACGGTGGCGAACTTGTTGGTCTTGAACGCCGAGGTCCAGCTGGTGTCGAACTGCTGGAGCTTGGCGGTCAGGCCGTCCTGCACCGCCTCCGCGGACAGGTTCCACGCGGTCTGCACCCCGGGGCTGCTGTCGTAGATCAGCTTCCCGCTCTGGTCGGAGTACTGCGTGGTCTGGCTGGAGAGCACCGCGTTGAACAGGCCGCCGGCCGAGTCGGTGAAGGACACGCCCTTGGCGGCCTTCGCCTGGAACTGCTTGCCGACGTTCACGAACTTCTGCCAGTCGCCCGCCCACAGCGCGGCGACCGCGTTGCGGTCGGTCGGCAGGCCGGCCGCCTTGAACATGTCCTTGCGGTAGCAGATCGCGGTCGGGCCGACGTCGGTGCCGACGCCGATGATCTTGCCGTCGGAGGTGGTGGCTTCCTTCTCCTTGTAGTCCAGCCAGTCACTGGCGTTGAAGCCCTTGACCGTCTTGAAGTCCACGAACTTGTTCGCGTACTGCGGCTGGACCGCGTTCGCCACGAAGCCGATCTCGATCGCCTGGATGTCGTCGAGGCCGCTGTTCTGGTTGAGGTGCAGCTTCAGCGAGTTCCAGTAGACGCCGCTGTCGGAGACGTTGTCTTCCTTGATGGTGATGTTCGGGTGCAGCTTGTGGTACTCGGCGAAGAGCTTCGCGCCCGTCTTGTCGTCGTAGCCGAAGGCGCCGTAGTCACCGATGCGCAGCGTGATCTTCTCGTTGGACGACCCCCCCTTGCTGTCGTTGTTGCTGTTGCTGCTGCAACCGGTGATCAGGGTCGCGCAGGCTGCGAGACCCGCGACCGCGATGACTGCGGTCCTGCGGGTTCTGCCGAAAGTGCGCATTCCACTCTCCTTGTCAGGGTGGGCCGTGCGGTGCGGTGGTGCGTGCGATGCGGTGGTTCGGTGGTGCGGTGGTGCGGTGTGGTGCTGGTGGAGCTGTCCCCGGGTGGTGACGACGCGGTGATCGTCGGATGCAATGCGTGGGAGCGCTCCCACTAGGCTTGCCGGAACACTCATGCCTGCGAGGGGTCAGTGTCAAGATGTGAAGTCGATTTCGTTGCCGGAACGTGTCCGGGACGGACGGATGGTCACTTCTTGAACGTAAGGAGTCGTACGGGCGGCACCTGGGCCCTGGCACGGGTACTTGTAACGTGGGAGCGCTCTCAGGAGCTTCGTCCCGGTGGAAGGACCTCGCGCTAAGGTGGCGCGCAGTGAGTACAGGAGGCTCCAGTGACCATGCACGGTCGGCGCAGCGGACGGCCCACCCTTGAGGAGGTCGCCGCGCGCGCGGGGGTGGGGCGCGGCACGGTGTCCCGGGTGATCAACGGCTCACCGCGGGTCAGCGAGCGGGCGAAGACGGCCGTGGAGGCGGCGATCGCCGAGCTGGGATACGTGCCGAACCGAGCCGCGCGGGCCCTGGCCGGCAACCGCACCGACGCGATCGCCCTGGTCATTCCCGAGCCGGAGACCAGGCTGTTCGCCGAGCCGTACTTCTCCGACATCATCCGCGGGATCGGCGCCGAACTCGCCGACACCGACATGCAGTTGCTGCTGACGCTGATCAGGACGCCGAAGGAGCGGGCGCGCTTCGCGCAGTACCTCGAGGCGCACCGGGTGGACGGGGTGCTGCTGGTGTCGGTCCACGAGGACGACCCGCTGCCCGACCTGCTGGAACAGCTCGACATGCCCGCGGTGCTCAACGGGCGGCGCTCGGACCTGGAGTCGGTGTCCTACGTCGACGCCGACAACGTGGGCGGGGCACGGGCGGCGGTCGCCCACCTCATCGAGCGCGGGCGGCGCCGGGTCGCCACGATCACCGGGCCCCCGGACATGTACGTGGCGCGCTCCCGGCTGGAGGGCTACCGGCAGGCGGTGGCCGCGGGCGGCGCCGGCTACGGGGAACTGGCCGCCGCCGGGGACTTCACCGAGGAGGGCGGGCGCCGCGCGATGCGGGAGCTGCTGGCGCGCTGGCCCGACGTGGACGGGGTGTTCGCCGCGTCCGACGTGATGGCGGCCGGTGCCCGGGCGGTGCTGCGCGAGGAGGGCCGCAGCGTGCCGGGCGACGTGGCGCTGGTCGGCTTCGAGGACTCGGCGATCGCCCGGCACATGGACCCGGCGCTCACCTCGGTGCGGCAGCCGACGGAGGAGATGGGCCGGACCATGGCGCGGGTACTGCTGGAGGAGATCGCCGAGCGGACGTCGGTGCGGCGGCATGTGGTGCTGGCGACGGAGCTGGTGCGGCGCGAGTCGGTGTGAGCCGGTGTGAGGGCAACTCATCCGTGTGGTACGGCGGTTGGGCCTCAGGGGTTTCAGGGGATCAGCCGGTCCAGCAGCTCGAAGGTGTCGTACGGCTGGTCGTAGTCCCCGAAGTGCCCGTCGTCGCGGACGATCTGGGTGCCGCCCAGCCGCTCGAACATCGCCCGCCCCTGGTGCTCGTCGCAACCGTAAGGGTCCTTGCGGGAGTTGATGAAGTACAAGTCCCGAACGTGCGACCTGATCGCCGCCCAGTCGTAGGTGTCCTGGAGCACCGGCTCCGCCGAGTCGTTCGGCCGCGTGGCGTACCCGGCGACCAACACCGCCTGCGCCACCCGCACCTCGATGTGCTCCAGCACGGCCAGCAGCAGGGCGGCGCCGCCGGAGTGCCCGACCAGGACCGTGTCCTCGTCGAACCGCTGCGCGGTCAGTACCTTCGGCAGGAACGTGCCGATCGGCTCCACGTTCAGGTCCGGGTAGTGCGGCGCGTCCACGGTGTAGCCGCGCGCGGCCAACTGCCCGGCCAGCCAGGGGTACCACGCCACCTCGGGGTTCGCCCCCGTGCCGTGGAAGACCACCGCGTTGCGCGCCATGCCGAACCTCTTCCTTCGGGCCGCCGGTCAGGCGGCGGGAAACTCCCCTGCTTTCACGCTCGCTACGAACGAGGCGAACGCGTCCACCGGGAAGACCAGTGCGGGCCCACCCGGGTCCTTGCTGTCCCGCACGGGCACGACGCCGTGTACGTCAACGAGGTTGGCGGCAACCTCGACGCAGGTGCCGCCGTTCTGGCTGTAGCTCGACTTGTACCAGTCGGCAACGGTCAGCTCTGGGTCGGCCATTTCATGTCCTCTCGGGCATCACGGATCAAAGCGAGAGACGCCGCTGTCGAAAGCGCCTCCGCCTGCAACCGATCGTAAGCCCTCTCCCACTGCACGACAGTCTCGCTTTCCCGGATCACGAACCCCCTCTCCGCCGACTCGGTATAGCCCTCAACTGCACGATCACGGAAGGTCAGGAGCGTCACGAGTCCGCTGAAGGGCACAGGCTCGGGAAGAGCGAAGGGGACGATCTGGAGCAGGACGTGCGGGCGCTCCGCCATGTGCACCAGGTGATCCAACTGCCTGGCCATGATGCCCGCTCCGCCGATGCCTCGCCGTATACCGCTCTCGTCGATGACCGCATGGACGAGTGGCGGAGCCGGGCGCGCGTGCAGGCGTTGTCGCGTTGCCAGGAACGTCAGTCGTTCGTCTGCCTGCTCCTGTGTGATCACGCCCCGCTTCACACTTGCCGTCGCATGCGCGGTCGCGTACTCCGCAGTCTGCAATAGCCCCGGAATGATGGTCGGCTCGAAGACACGGATCTCTTCCGCCTTGGCTTCATGGGCGGCGTGCTCAAGGAAACCCGGAAGGGAGGAGCGCTTCATCCCCCACCACATCAGCTCATGCGTCTGACCCGAACCCAGAGCCCCGTCGGCCGCCCTGGCGAACTTGAGCGTGGGAGATTTGCGAGCGACTTCCACCGCCGAGACGTACGTTCCGGAGTACCCCATCCGAGCGCCGGCTTCATCTTGAGTAAGCCCTAGAGCCTGGCGTGAGCTGCGTAATTGCGACCCGAATGCGTGGCGCGGTGACCTCGTTGGGTCCAGCTCCCTGCGGTTCATGATTCCCCATCAACTGTACTTCCGGACTGGTCAGGTTGAACAATTCCCGACCCTAGAGGACAGTGGCGCCAAGCGGTAGTGGTCTCGCTACGGAGAGGAGTTGAGCATGCCCGGAAGTGCGCGTTCGCGCTGGTCAGGGGCGGGTTTGAACCGTTGAACCGCCGACCCGGCGATACGAACTGAAGGATCGAGCGAAGAGGAGAGGGGAGCCGTATGTCCGACAGGGTCGGGGTCAACGAGGCAGTGATCGCCTCGGACCCGCATTCGGCGCGGGCGTTGTACGCACGTCAGCTCGGCGCGCTGCGCGAGAAGGCGGGGATGAGCTACATGCAGTTGGGCGCGTTGTGCATGTACGAGCAGTCGTATCTGCACCGGTTGGAGCGCGGGCAGCGCCTGGGCACGCTGGAGGTGGCCCGGATGCTGGACAAGGTGTACGGGACCGGGGACCTGCTGGAGCGGCTGTGGCGCCTGGCGAAGCGCGAGACGACGGACCAGCTCGTACGGAGTCCGGCGCCGTTCGAGGTGAACGCGGCCCGCATCCGCGAGTACGCCGGCCACACGATTCCCGACCTGCTCCAGATCCGGGCGTATGCCCTGGAGCAGCTGGAGGGGGCGCAGTTGCCCGAGGAGCAGGTGGCGGCCGAAATCGCGGAGCGGTTGGAGCGTCAATCCGCATTGGCCGGCTCGGAGCCGGTGTACTACCGGGCGTTGATCGACGAGGCGGCGCTGCGGCGCAAGGCGCGGGACCCGCAGACGTGGACGGCCCAGCTGGAGCACCTGATCGAGGCCGCCCAGTGGCCGGGGATCGCGCTGCACGTCGTGCCGTTCGCGGCCGGACCGCACCACCTGCGCGGCTCCCTGGAGCTGATCTCCCTGCGCGACGGCTCCACCGTGGCCTACACCCAGGGCAGTTGGAGCGGCCACCTCACCGACGACCCGGAAGACATCGAAGCTCTACGCGTCGCCTTCGACGCCCTACGCGACACCGCCCTCCTCCCCACCGAATCCCTGACCTTCCTCCGCACCCTCCTCGACACCCACACAACAACCCATCCGCACTCCTGACCGCCGTCCTGTTCACACGGGGCCACGCCCCCGCGCCCGAGCAAAGCAAGGCCCCCCACGTACCGGCGGGCCGGTCAGTCGAGGCAGAACTCGTTGCCCTCGATGTCCTGCATGGTGATGCAGGACTCGTTCTCCTCGTCCGCCACCTGCTCCAGTACGAGGGTTGCGCCGAGCGCCAGCAGGCGGTCGCACTCGGCGCGGAGTACGGCCAGCCGCTCGTCGCCGACGAGCCCGGTGCCGACTCGGACGTCCAGGTGGACCCGGTTCTTGACGACCTTGCCCTCGGGGACGCGTTGGAAGTACAGCCGCGGGCCCACGCCGGAGGGGTCCACGCAGGCGAAGCTCGCGCCCTGCTGCTCGGCGGGCAGCGAGCGGTCGTAGGCCGCCCAGTCGGCGAACCCCTGCGGCGGGGGCGGCACCACATAGCCCAGCACCTCGCACCAGAAGCGGGCCACGCGCTCGGGCTGCGCGCAGTCGAACGTGACCTGGAACTGCCTGATCGTCGTTGCCATCGGCGCACCCTAGCAAGGACGGACGGCGCCGCGGCCCGGAACCGTGCACCGACACCCGGTCGTCGTCCCCTGCGTACGGTGACATGTCGGAACGGCATCCGGGAGGCACCAATGGACGGCGGCGGCGGGCACGGCGGCGACTCCGGGCACAGCGGGGGACACGGCGGCGGACACAGCGGGCACACGGCCGACGCGGGCCTTGGCGCGGCGCTCGGCGCGGGCATGGACGCCCACGGCGGTCAGCACGGCTGGCACCACGGCCACCCGAGCGAGTACGGCGGCGGCCCCGACGGCCCCGTCGACCTGGGGAGTTCGGGCGGGAGCGGGCAACCGCGCCACGGCAGCGGCCCCGGCCCCGGCCGCCCCAGCTCCGGCGGCTACGGCCCCGCGCTGGTGGCCGTCCTCGGCGTCCTGGCCGTCGGGCTGCTGATGTTGCTGCTCCTCGCCCACTGAGGCGGAACCGCCGCGGCAGGGGGTTAACCTGCCCCCATGGGTTCGGGTGAGGGGGCCGAGGACATCGGCGCGGATCGTGACGGTCGGGGGTGGGGCGCCACGCGCTCCTGGGTGGAGAAGGGGCTGCCCGAAGGGGAGCGCATCGAGGAGGCGGTGCGGCTGCGCGGCGGCTGGACGTCGGAGATGCGCCGCCTGGACCTCAGCGGCCCTGATGGTCGGCGCTCACTTGTCCTGCGGTCCTTCGTCACGCCTTTCTTCGTCCGGCACGCGGAGGGCCTGCTGGCCCGCGAGGCGGATGTCCTGCGTCTGCTCGGCGACACTGACGTGCCCGCGGCCACACTCGCGGCGGTGGATGCGACGGCGCGGTACTGCGATCACCCCTCCTTGCTGATGTCCCTGCTGCCGGGGAGCGTGCGCCTGGACGACGCGGGTGCTGACGACCGCGCCGAACTGCTGGCCCGACAGCTGGTGCGTATCCACCGGTTGCCGGTGACCGCGCGGCAGCGGCCTCGCCCGTACCAGGCATGGACCTCTCCCGAGCGGGTGACGGTGCCCGCGGCCACCGAGCGGCCCGAACTCTGGCAGCGGGCCGTCGACGTCATCCGCCGGGAGCCCCCGGCCCACCAGGGGTGCTTCCTGCACCGGGACTTCCATCCCGGCAATGTCCTATTCTCAGGCGCCGACGATGACCTCCGGATCAGCGGGGTCGTCGACTGGGTGGAGACCTCGTGGGGGCCGGCCGACCTGGACGTGGCCCACTGCTCGACCGCCCTCGCCCTGCTCCACGGGGTTCCCGCCGGCATGGCTTTCGCCGATCGCTACGTCGCCGCGGGAGGGACCCTGGCCGAACCCGGCACCGCCCATCTCTACTGGCGGCTGCTGGATGCGCTGGGTTTCGCCCCGGACGCGGAGAAGGTCGCTGCCCCCTGGCGTGAACTGGGCCGTGCCGACCTGACGGCCAGTGCCCTGACCCGCAGGCTGGAGGAATACCTGGAAGCCCTCATCGACCGCTACGCCTGAGCCGTGTGGACACGGTCCGGGAGCTCGGTTCCGGCGTCCCTCACCATCGGCGAGGTGAGGGACGCGGGGGGGGGGGGGGGGGGGGGG